>JAKACV010000094.1 GCA_021821085.1 Bacillota bacterium
AAGAGACGTTCTGAATGCCGACGTTGGCGATCCAGACGTTTTAAAATTTCCCGCATTTCAACTTGTATAGAGACTTCATCGCGCTCGATTTTCTGTAAAACACGGTCTAGCTCAGGTGCAATTTTCATTAGCGAAATTCCAATTTCCTTTGCTTTTAACAATCCCAACTCAGTGGCTGTAACCCCTTTTTCTCCAAAAACTTGTCGCACAACATCTAATAAAGGAACTTTCCAACGGCCCGTTGCATCATCAGACGATCCACTGACTCTCTCATTCAGCAACGGCAACGCTTTTTCTTCAAGAATAGTCATCCAATTTATTCCTGGCCAAATATTCGTAATCACACCACTTGCCAAACCAAGCGCTCGTCCAATAAACAGATATTTTCCCTGCATGATCAGCGGTTCATCATGTAAAAATGATTGGAATTCCTCAAGGAATTCATCCAGTTCAGGACCCCGCGTCAATTTCAGGCCACTGATGCGGTCTAACATAAATGAAATGGCCTTTTTTAATACTTCACGATCTGCATGCGGTTGTAAAAATCCCAACTCATCAAGAACACGAACAACATGATCCAAATCGCGCAAAATAGCTGCTGTCACTAGCTTGGCGAACAAAACAACATCATTGGGTTCAAACTCGGCCATCATGCCGAAATCAAGGAAGCATACCCGACCATCCGCTAATACCATCAGATTGCCTGGGTGCGGGTCAACGTGAACAAAACCAAATTCAAGCACTTGGCGGAGATATGCATCAACCAAGTAATTTACAACAAGCTTCGGATCAATCCCCCATGCGGAATAACGGTGAACATCTGTGACGCGCGCCCCATCCATAAATTCCATTACGATCACGCGCCTACTTATGAACGGCTGAATAATAGCCGGGACGACAAGCCAATCCTCTGTCTCAAATTGTTTGCGAAAACGCCGTAAATACTCAGCTTCATTACGATAATCTAATTCCTTCATCGTGATACGTGCGAATTCAACATAAATTTCCCAAATATTTAAACGACGCCCAAATTTAGTAAATCTTTGCAGGAATCTCGTCAACTTGCGCAAGGCCGCGAGATCGATCTCTGCTAAACGTTCAATGCCCGGGCGTAATACCTTTACTGCGACCACTTGTCCATTGGGCAAAGTCGCTTTATGTACTTGACCTAAAGAAGCTGCTGCAACGGGCTGTTCATCAAACGTGGTAAATAATGTAGCTAACGTGGCGCCTAGTTCCGACTCAACAAGCGCTCGAATAGATGAAAAAGAGTTTGCGGGAACTGCATCTTGTAGTTGATTTAATTCGCGTGTAAAGGAGATGGGGAAAATATCTGCTCGTGCACTTAGATACTGACCAACCTTCACGATCAGCCCTTTTCTGCGCAACGCAAACTTACGAAAACGCACACCAGCGCGAGAGAAAACACGCGCTTGAGCACGCTCTCGACGCTCTCCATGAAAAAAGCGTCGAATCATGCGCAAGCGCCAATGGTCAATAACAAAGGATATAGCCAAGATAAAAATCGCAAGCGAACGAAAAACTAATCTAAACACGACATCCCTCTGTTACTTACGTCATTAAAGACTAGGTTCTTCATGAGATACGCTGTTTGATTCTGAAGTCACTACACCATCGTCGTCCCAGACATCAAACGCCTCGCGTATCTTACGCCGAAAAGCTCGCCGTCGCGCTCTAAAATCACTTCGATCACAATCCGAGCGAGAATGTCGATCGAATAAACGAATACCAACCAATAGCAGTAATAACTTCATCATAAAACCACCACCCAATCTGCGATAGAACATCGATTTCACTCTCCCATTATGACAGGATGTCCTTCTTTGACCTTAGCGCTCTACTCACAAAATGTCAATGCACTACAGGTTTTGCGATAAAAATGTAACAAGTATACCCGCACCTTGTTACCCCCTGTCTCTAGCTATACATGAATGAGCATCGTTCCAATAACGCCAACCCCGTAAGATACAATCCCTACAATAACGCCTGCAGCCGTCATTTCAAGCCCACTCGCTAACCAACCTCGCGCAGTAACTAAGCTCTTTGCTGCACCAACTGCAAAGTGTGCCACAATACTCACAATCGCAGCCGCAATCATCCCAGGAACTCCGCTTAAAAACAAGAAAGGAATTAACGGTAAAATGCCTCCTATGAATGTCGAGAGACTTCCGACTCCCGCCGATGTCCATGGGTTTCCCTTTTGATCTTCCTGAATGCCGAGTTCCTCTTGGAACATCGCATGCGCAAACTGATCTTCATCAATCGCTAAACGCTCCGTTATATCCTCTGCCTCCGCTTGCGTAAAACCTTTAAGCTGATATAAAAGCGATAATTCTTCACGTTCTAATGCTGGATCCTCACGGATTTCCCGCCGCTCATGTTCCATCTCACTGTGGTGTAGTTCATTTTCCGACCGCGTTGCAAGCCAAGCCCCAGCTCCCATCGAGAGAGTACTTGCAACAGCTCCAAAAAAACCGCTCACAAGTACTGTGTGGCTGTCTGCTGTATATCCTGCAACCCCTGCAATGATCCCAAAAATCGCACCTAGTCCGTCGTTTACGCCGTAAATTGCATCGCCTATCCATCCTGTCGATTGACTTTTATGCCAAGTCTCTCGGCCGAGTATTCTTTGCAATGCACCAGTAAGATGCTGTGTGGGAAGCGTGAAAAATTGACGAATTGTAGCGTCGTGATTCGATTCATCTTCATCAATTCGGTCAAGCAGTTGGCGAATATCCTCGTCCGGGATCAACTGCCGCAATGAATCGTACCATTTCGCATTTCCTAACTCGATTTCATCTAATTTACGATATAAATCTTGTGCTGTCATGTCTTTTGCAAGTTGACTCAGTTCAGGAAAGTGAGGTTCCTTCACGCCAATATCCTGAAGTTTTACAGACCACATGTTTGCATGTTCGCGTTCAATCTGCCCTAGCTTCTTCAGAATCTCCTGACGTTTGCTGTCCGTTTCGTGTTGAGCGGCAAGTTCATACAAAGCCGCAGCCGCAGCCTCCTTTTTAAAACTCTCCACAAACGCTCGTTCCTTCATCTCATCTTTATGCGGCATTTGTATTGCCATGTCTCTACCTCCATTTTCGTTTTTCTGTGAGCCAAATAAATTAGTTCTCTGAAATTTTTTTAGTCAAAGGAAAATTCAATGCTTTTTTAAGTATATTACATGTCGAATGGTTTTTGTATGATATTTATAGAGCCTGTTCAAAAAGGGTTGAGGTAAGATGCAAGCAGGGGTTTGGTGAAGTCTGGACATGCGCGCGGAGTGTACGATAGGCGGTACATGAGCACGCATGTCCAGCACAAGCCGAAGCCCTGCGCCGCAGAGTTCTCGACCCTTTTTGAACAACCTCTTATAGAATCTCAAGAAACGCAGTCACTCATTCCATGCAAACACAGAAAAGCCGAGCCAGTAAAACATCTGTGACACAGGCCCGGCTTCATGTTTGTTTTATATGTTGTGGTCGATCAGAATCCACCTTTACACCTGCCCACGCGCGAATCCGATGGCTACGAGCACAATCATAGCTACTATATAGAGACGCAACCCCCAAAATACAATCCGTACCCATCCCTTCAACTTAGCACGCGTCAATTCAACTGGTTGCATATAGTCTTCCGAGCGAGAAACCAAATAAATATTTTCCTTTTTCATCGAAATTCACCCCTTTATTTTAGAACAAATGTGGCATTACCACTGATAATCCATAAATTCCATTTAGCACTACAAGCAACCCTACAATCGAAAAGGCAGCGATGTTTTGCCACTTTCCATTCGTGTATCTGCCCATAATTCCTTTATCGTTAAGCAACAGCAACAGAAACATCATTGCGGCTGGCATAAAGATCGACGCTACAACTTGCACTGTCAAATTAAGAAAACCAAGCGGCGCATTCGGAATCAGAACAACACCTGCAGCAATTACCGCACTCAACAAACCTGGCAGATAAAAACGCCATGCGTTGCGCGCCGGCATATTAATACTCTTTGGCCAATGAAAGGCCTCCCCCATCGCCCATGAGGTACTCGCAGTGAGCGCAATAGCCGAAATCATGCCTGCCTCCACTAAGCCTAATGCGAATAAATCTTCACCCACAGAACCAAGATGATGACCCAATACAGCAATAATTTGAGAAATATCAAAACTTGATGCACCAGGCATCCCGTGAACTAAGCTCCCCGTCAAGATTACGAGCGCCAGCGCCACCGCCACCATCGCGATGGTACCGATCGCCGTATCAATACGCCCATGCCGAATGTCATTTACAGTCAACCCTTTATCCACCACGGCAGATTGTTGAAAGAACAACATCCACGGCGCAATCGTTGTACCAAAATTAGCGAGAACTACAAATAAAAACGCCGGAGTAAATCCTCCTGGGATATGCCAAGTAGAAAACGCCATCGTAACTGTGGACCAATCAGGATGCGCCATCAAAGATAATGGAATAAAAATCAAATTGCCTAACGCAATCCAAAGCGACACACGCTCCCAAGTATAGTAGCGCAATACGAGTAATACGATGGCATCCACCACAATGGCTGCAATCGCACTCAAAATATGCGGTACACCAAAAACGCCAAGTCCCAATGTGATTCCAATAAATTCAGTAATCAATGTCAACAGATTCGCTAGGACTAGATCTACAAGTGAAAACCAACCCCAAAATGCTCCATATCGTCCCCAAATCATCTCTGCATGCCCACGATGCGTAACAGCCCCTAAACGAACGGTCATTTCTTGAACAACGTAGGCGATCAAACCAGAAAGCAAAAGCGCAGGAATAAAGAACCCAATACCATATGTCGCACCTGTTTGCGCATATGTGATTACACCGCCCGCATCATTATCAGCAATCATGACAAGCACCCCTGGCCCGATCAACACCAAGCCAAGCATAATGCGAAATAACCAACCTTTTTTCTCGCGCAACGCCAAGACTCTTGCTTGATCCTTGGCGCGAATTGCCGCATCGTCAAATTCAATCACTTGATTGTATGCAAGTTTTTTGCTCATCTCGCATTCCCTCCCAAAGGTATAGTAGGCCGAATTTCGGCATAATAAATCCCATCCCCGTCACCCAAATGCGACTTGCTCGTCGACTACCCGGGCCCGAATCCAAACCTACCACCACCTTTACAAAGGAATTTTGAGATTTATATTTTGACATAATAAAAACCCCTGAATAAAACTCCAGAGGCATTGTAACAAATGCACCACAAAATAAGCGCAAGAGTTTATACAATCCCCCTGGTTGAGCTTTGGCACTATACGACTTAGAGCGTGATGCTCAGCCACATTAAGTAAAGCCTTAAGCCGGCAATACCTGTTCAACCCATTGGCGTCTTTCGACGTTTCCGGGCAGTGGCATATATTCGTATAGAAGCCTCGCCTAACGAGGACTGATCATATTCAATTTATAATAAACCTAATTCAAGCTTTCTCATGAACTATATCACCCGTAACAGGCTCTGTCAATGGACATTTGCCTAGAGTGTTGTTCGTCAGTGATATTGTCACTATGTAAGTCATCAGTGAAAATGTCACTATGGACAAGGGGATTATTTCATTGAGTCGCGCAGAGTTGAAAAAGGCACTTGTGATCGACAAGCTAATTCAG
>JAKACV010000033.1 GCA_021821085.1 Bacillota bacterium
CGTCCTGAGCCAGGATCAAACTCTTCATTCATGTCTCATCTCTTACACTCGCGTGGTTTGTCTCTCATTGCATTTAGTTTTCAAGGATCCACTTGCTCTCTTCTCTTTCGTCTCCGCTTGCGGCGACGAAATTAAATATACCACTTATATCAACCCATGTCAACTGCATATGGTTTTTTCAAAGACATTTTTCATAAGAAGAACACATACTCATTTCAGACTATCTCTAGTTGTAGAGGCAGGAAACGCACACTAGTCATATATACATCGAGAGTCTTCTCAAATAGGTGCACCTGTGCGAGCAAAGTGAATGCAATCGCTCTCACATAAACTCCATTTATAACGCACAGTAGAGCTATAAAGTGCATATGGTACGATGAGTCCATCGACAGGCGCAGTCACGGGGATACAGTCAACTTGCGCTTGTTCGATGGGCTCATCGCATCAAATTTCAAGCTTAACATCGAACCTAAACCGCTATTGAAATCTCCATCCATAATCTGCACGAAATTGACCTCTTTAATCTTTGCGCCATGTGTGCAAAAGTTTCCGTTCTTCATCCGATAGCGCGGCTACTTCTAATAGATCCGGACGGCGCGTCCACGTACGACTCAATGCTTCTCGTCGACGCCAAGACGCAATCTGTTCATGATGCCCTGACAGCAATACTTCAGGAACATGCCAACCACGAAAGTCCCTTGGACGGGTATACTGCGGGAATTCTAGTAATCCATCAGCGAAGGAATCTCCCAAAGCGCTCTCGTCATTCCCAAGTGCCCCTGGCACAAGCCGCACCACCGCATCCATAACAACCATAGCAGCGAGCTCACCTGAAGTTAACACATAGTCTCCAATGGAAATTTCATCAGTGACCAGATGCTCTCGAATTCGTTCATCGTAACCTTCGTAATGCCCACAAATCAAAATCAACCATGGTTCTTTAGCCAATTCGCACGCCCTGTGCTGAGTAAATGTTTCTCCCTGTGGCGTCAAAAGAATAATACGAGGGGAAGTCTTTTCGTTCGCACGCAACGAATCAACCGCCGAGAAAATCGGCTCAGGCTTTAGAACCATGCCCGCCCCGCCACCAAAAGGGTAATCATCCACTGTTCGGTGGCGATCCTGAGAAAAGTCTCTAAAATTGATTAGATTGATCTCAACTAATCCTTGATCCCGAGCACGTTTCATCATGCTTGCATCAATTGATCCCTGGATCATTTCCGGAAATAAAGTTAACACGTCCAATTTCAAAGGTTCTTCAACTCCGACTTAATCCAGTAATCCCGACAAGATGTGCACGTCTATACGCTTATCTTCCGTATCAACTTGCAAAATGCACTCCGGAATAGCAGGAAGTAATATGTCTTTTCCATTTGGAGTTCGAACAACATACACATCATTTGCTCCAGGAGTAAGCACTTCGCGAACCTCACCCAGAGAAATTCCTGCGTCATCATATACTATGCAGCCAATCAGTTCATGAATGAAATAATGTCCTGCTGGCAGTGGAGCGAGATCAGATTCAGCAATTTTTAGCTCACAGCCACGTAGTTTTACGACGTCATCCATAGACTCAAACTCCACAAAACTAACCACATAAACGCGCCCCTGTAGTCTTGCAGTCTTGATTGCAACAGGGGTGATGTCGTCATTCGGTGTAACAAGAAGAAGTTTTGATCCTTTTACAAATCGAAGTTCGGGGAAATCTGTTCTCGGGAAAACTCTTGCCTCTCCCTTTAATCCATGAGTACCAACAATGACTCCGACTGTATATAAACGCTCACTACTCAGAACCTCTCACCGTCCCACACAAGCTTACCCTATTCCACTTTCACGCCATTACGACGAATCTCAACGACAATACCATCTTTAAGAACAATTTCACTACCCAACAAAATTTGTTCCCATGAATCTCCCACCTGAACATCTGCAGTGGTTTCTAGCGTTCCATTTGCCACTTCGGCGTTCAAATCCATTTGCTGAATTTGTGTCAGCTGTTGAATTAATTGTTCTCGCCTTGTAACACGCTGATTACGTTCATTTTCGAGATGTTGTTCAGTAGCTTGCACAGCCCCTTCCCCTTGTTTTTCAGCTTCGCGCAACATCTGCTTACCGCGAAACTCTAATTCTTCAAGCTCTGCAATCGTCGCATTAATATGTCGACGCAGCTCTGCCAACCAATTTTGTTTCGTCTCTTCGGTCAAAATCACTTTCACAGCCACTGGTTGTCTAATTGTCAACAAATTCATACACTCCCTAATCCGAATAAAATTAGTACAAAACACTCTACACGCATTTCCACTCACGCAAGTCACCAAAGCAACCGACACTCATCCTAAAACAGGGACAGAGCGTTTCCGCCTGCCCCTCCTCTATACAATCTCAATACTTATACGTTTCCCATACGCCACAGCCGCAGCAGATACTACACTGCGAAATGCCTTAATGATTCGTCCACTCTTCCCGACAATCTTACCGATATCAGAAGGAGCAACAGAAACTTCATACAAAGTTACCTGCTCCAATTCCACAACCCGCACGGTTACAGCCTCAGGATACTCGACTAGGCCACGTGCAATAAGTTTAACGAGTTCTTCCACCTGAATCGCCTCCGCCGAGCACAACGCGAAATCGAGCCTGGTAAACCTTACTTACTTTGACGCAATTCATGCACCTTTTTCATGATTCCAACTTGGCTCAACAAATTACGTGCGGAATCAGAAGGTTGCGCACCAGTTTGTAACCAATAGATCGCACGATCTTCTTTGATTTTAATTTGCGCGGGCTCAGTCAATGGATTATAGGTTCCAATCTCTTCGACAAAACGTCCATCGCGGGGCGAACGCGAATCAGCCACAACCACGCGATAAAACGGAGACCTTTTTGCACCCATACGCTTTAAACGAATCTTCACTGCCATTTTTTTCACCTCCTTACACAGCTAGGTCGGGGTTTCCTAATGCCTATGTTTCCCCTTGCGATTATGTCCACCATATGAGCCCCCACCCTTTAGCTGACCAGCAAGACCACCTAAAGCACGGGATCGATTTTTACCAGATGACGAAAACTGCTTCATCAATTTCCGCATTTCATCAAACTTACGCAACAATTGATTGACATCACGCACTTCCATACCACTGCCCTTAGCGATTCGTTGCCGTCTACTAGAACTTTTCATAACTAGATCGGGGTTACGCCGTTCAACAATCGACATCGAATAGATAATCGCTTCGATCTTTTTTATCTGACCTTCATCAACCGATGTTCCTTGCAATTGTTTCATTTTTCCCATCCCAGGAATCATGCCAAGCAACTGATCAAGCGGACCAAGTTTCCGGACCTGCTGTAACTGGGTTAAAAAGTCTTCCAACGTAAACTCATTACGTCTAATCTTTGCCTCTAATTCCCGAGCATCATTTTCATCAATAGTGGCTTGAGCCCGTTCAATTAACGTCATGACATCTCCCATACCAAGGATACGAGAAGCCATGCGTTCTGGATAGAATGCTTCGAGCGCTTCCGCCTTTTCTCCTGTACCGACAAATTTGATCGGGCAACCTGTCACGTGACGAACAGTGAGAGCTGCACCGCCACGAGTGTCTCCATCAAGTTTCGTCAGAACGAGTCCTGTTAATGTTAGTAGTTCATGGAAATGTTGGGCGACAGTCACCGCATCTTGTCCAGTCATTGCATCAACCACAAGCAACGTCTCATCAGGTTCGGTTACCTTTTGAATTTCTTGCAACTCCTGCATCAAGGATTGATCAATATGCAGCCGACCAGCTGTATCAATCAATACGTAATCAAATCCGCCTCGTCTGGCTTCATCAAGTGATCGTGAAGCAATCTCCTGCGGACTGACTTGATCACCCAGTGTAAATACAGGCACTCCAATTTGTTGACCAAGAACCTGCAGTTGTTGAATCGCCGCGGGCCGGTAAATATCGGCCGCAACCAACAACGGTCGCCTGTGTTCTACCTTTTTTAAATGAAGAGCAAGTTTGGCAGATGCTGTCGTTTTACCCGCTCCTTGCAATCCAACCAGTACAATTACAGTAGGTGGTTTCGCTGCATGTGCAAGCTTTTCCTGCACACCACCCATCAGTTCTGTCAACTCATCGTTTACAATTTTAACAACCTGCTGAGCTGCAGATAAACTTTGCAAAATCTCCTGCCCAATCGCTCGTTCCCGAATTCGCTCAATCAGCTCTTTTGCAACTACATGATTGACGTCCGCCTCAAGTAAGGCTCGTCTAATCTCACGCAAGGCATCTTTCACATCTTCTTCAGACAAACGACCTTTGCCGCGCAGCTTCTGAAATGCCCCTTGAAGACGATTTGTCAACGTATCGAACATCTACGATCTCTACCTCCTTTCACTCTAACTCTCTAGAAAAGTACGTAGGACAGAAATAACATCGTCAGTTACGTTTAACTCATCCTTCAACCGTACAATTACCTCTTCGAAGACTTTTTGACGTCTGCGTTGTTCTACGATCAGACCGAGTTTACACTCATAATCTCTTAACTGATCCACCGTACGATGAACAAGATCATGAACTGCTTGGCGGCTAATGTCCAATTCTTGTGCAACTTCTGCCAAGGTAAGGTCATCAAAAAACCGCAAAGTGAGCACCTTTTGCTGCCGTTCCGTGAGCAACGCTCCGTAATAATCGAAAAGCAAATGAGTCTCAACTGTATTCCATGGCGCATTCATCTCAGTCACCGCTCACCACAAGATAGTTGTAAGTTTACCTTGATCCATCAACGCTGTCAAGTAATTTTACTTGTCATCATCGATTTCATCTGCAATCACCAATGTGTGATCCGGGAAGAGCGCACGCGCAAATTCATCTGGTGAGAACGGCTGCAAATCATCCTTCTGCTCACCTATCCCAATCCATTTCACAGGAAGTTGTAACTCTTGATTGATCGCGATCACAACTCCACCTTTCGCCGTTCCGTCAAGTTTTGTTAAAACAATTCCCGAGACATTCGCGATCTCTTTAAATAATTTAGCTTGCACAATCGCATTTTGACCTGTGGTCGCATCCAAAACAAGAAGAACTTCGTGTGGTGCTTCCGGAATTTCCCGTGTGATCACACGATAGATTTTTTCCAGTTCCGCCATCAAGTGCGCCTTGTTTTGCAATCGACCAGCCGTATCACAAAATAGAATATCGGCTTTGCGTGAACGAGCTGCTTGGATCGCATCATAAATAACAGCAGCCGCATCAGATCCGGTATTCTGGCGGATTACTTCCACTCCTGCTCGCTGTCCCCATACAACCAACTGTTCAATGGCTGCAGCGCGAAAGGTGTCTCCTGCAGCTAGCAATACCTTCTTACCCTGTGAACAATAATAGTGAGCCATTTTCCCAATTGTGGTGGTCTTCCCAACTCCATTAACACCAACCACCAAAACGACAGTAGGCCCTGTTGTTGCAACGTTCGTATCGCATGGTTGTTCATGTAAGATATCGGTGATCAATTTCCGCAAAACTGGAAGTAACTGATCGGCAGTGTCTAGCTTTTGCCGACGCGCTTCCCGCCGGATCTGATCCAATAAATATAGTGTCGTAGTGACGCCAATGTCTGCAGATAAAAGAGAATCCTCTAGTTCCTCATATACCTCATCATCAATTTTCCTGCGAAATAATGCTGTTTCCACGCGTTCAGTAAAGCGCTGACGCGTCTTTGAAAGGCCTTCCTTTAGCCGCTCGAAGAATCCCATGATCGTAGACCTCTTTCTATTATCACTGCAACTTTAGTCTAAGCAGAAGCTGTTTCCTCCTCTAATACACGGACCGAAACTAACTTTGAAACACCCGAATCCTGCATTGTCACTCCGTAGAGAACATCTGCTGCTTCCATTGTACCGCGTCGATGTGTAATCACAACAAACTGTGTCTTACTGGCGAAACTTTGCAGGTATTGTGCAAAACGACTCACATTGGCCTCATCAAGTGCCGCTTCAACCTCGTCAAGAACACAAAATGGCACTGGTTTCACATGCAAAATCGCAAACAACAATGCTAACGCTGTTAGTGCACGTTCACCACCAGAGAGCAAGGAAAGTGTCTGCATTTTTTTCCCGGGCGGCTCCGCTGTAATTTCAATGCCAGTCTGCAAAGGATCTGATTCGTCCACCAGGAATACATCTGCTTTGCCACCTTGGAAAAGCGACTGAAATACTTCGCGAAAATGGATTCTGATTTTTTCGAACATATCAATAAAACGATGGGCCATCTCTGTTTCAATATCGGCAATTAAGGAAGATAGTTGTTCTTTAGCTTGAATTAAATCACTAGCTTCACTTTGCAAAAATACGCACCGTTCGCTAACGCGATCAAACTCCTCAATCGCCCCAATATTGACGTCTCCAAGCTCATCTAGTTCAGCCCTGAGTGAACCGAGTTTCATTCGGGCACGATCAAGTGATTCTTCAAGCGGATACCGTTGTTGCGCTAGTTCATAACCAAGTTCATATTGACTACGAAGATTTCCGCTTCTCGTTTCAAGTTCACCGTCCAATTTACTAAGAGACACATCAATTTGGTGAACTTTTTGCCGGAGCCTTCCAGCCTCTGCTCGAATCACCTGACAAAAGTGGTCACTTGACTCCATTTGCTGTAATAAGCTAGCTCGATCATTACGTTGTGCTTCAACGACTAAGCCTAATCGCTTTCGCGCCTGTAATGCCTCGCCTGCGTTTTGTTCGTCCACCTGAAGTTTTTCCTGTAATTGCGTAACACGAGCAATCGTCGTTTGCTGCTCACGATCCAATCGTTCGCTCTCCGCGCTAAGTGCTGCCATCTGTGCGGCCAATTGTTCCCGAGCACTCTGCTTCCCACGCAATGCCTCTTCTTGTTCTGCCAGTGTGACGCGCAGTTCGGTCAACGCATGGGTATGACCAGATACCTTCGCTTCTTCTCCAACCATTTCTTCTTCAAGTGCTTTAATTTCCGTTTCGCAGTGATTCCCTTCATTACTAATTGTCTGCAAAGTGGATTCCAGTTCACTTAACTGCACATCATACGACCGCAATTCCGCTTGCATAAGTTCTTTTTCTTGCATGATCAGCTGAATTCGTCCATCTAACGCCTTACTTTCAGCATCTAACCTGTTTTGTCCGAGTTCCTTTGCTCTCACTTGTTCCATAATTCGACCAAGTTCAGCTTGAATCGTGGCTTGCTGGTTACGTAAAGCGCGCACCTGCTCAATGCATTCTCGCTGGTTGCGTTTCACATTCTCCAATTGGGTAGAAACTTTGTGCGCCTGTTCTTGCAGTGCCTCAATCTCGCGAGCCCGTCCGAGCAAAGCGACCCCTCTCTTGCCAGTACTTCCACCTGTCATCGAACCACCAGTATTCACGACGTCGCCACCAATCGTTACAATCCGGACACGGTAATGGAGAAGTTTCGCAATCCCATTCGCTTGTGCCAATTGCTCCGTGACAACCACATGACCAAGTAGCGACTCAACAATCGCTTTGAATAGCGGTTCCGTCTCGACGAGATCACTCGCGAGTCCGACAAATCCTTGCTCCTGCGCAATCATATGGTAATCGCGCGAAGATAAGCGCCTCCCTGAAATTGCGGAAACTGGAAGGAATGTTGCACGGCCCAGTTGGCGTTTCTTGAGAAATTCAATCGCCAATCTGGCATCGTTTTCCATTTCAACCACAACATGCTGCAAACTGCCACCAAGGGCAATTTCAATGGCTAGTTCGTAATCTTTTGCCACTCGCACCAAGTCTGCTACTACCCCGTAAATTCCGGAAAGTTCTTCCTTTTGACGCGCCCGCAAAATAACCTTTGGTCCACTTGCATACCCATCCAAATCGCGTTGCAACTCTTGAAGAGTACGATGCCGACTTGAAATATCGATCTTTTGCCGCTCTAACCGTTCAATGGTGGCGACACACTGCGCTAATGTCTGTTCCTCTTTTTCAAGATCATGATAGATAGATTCTAATTGAAGACCCAACTCTTTTGCAGCCTCTTCAAATTGCTGTATCTGTTGCGCGGATTGAGCGCCACTCTCTCGTAATCGCTTCGCTGCTGTCTCAAACCCTACTAATTCTCCACTATACCGCTCCAACATCTGCAACCGTTTATCGCGTTCTTGCAACAATGTTTTTTGTTCATTGCGCTCAGTTGCCTGTCGTCGCATCACTTCAATCATGACTGCCCTCGACTCTGCAATACGAGAACGCAATTGTGCAATAACCCCATGTCCATCTTGCTCATCTAGCTTTGACCGAACTTCTTTTCGCAATTGATCGACACGTCGTTCCAGTTCACTCAGTTGTTCTTGATTTTCCGTCATACTTGCTTCTAGAGAAACTTGCTGTGACGCGATTCGCTCACGTTGATTGCGCAATTCCTCCAGTTGCACAAGCGTATGTTCCTGTCGTTCAAAGGTGACCCGACGATCTGCCTCGCATTGCTCAACACGAGCCGTCGCTTCAACGAACTGTTGAGAGAGATCAGCAAATTCAACTTCGACTTTTTCAAACTCATTCTTGATCCGCGCAAGGTTTGCTACAGACTCCGCTTCTTTCGCTTCTTGCATCGTAAACTTTTGTTGTAATGCCGTAACTTCCACAACAAATGCAGATCGTTTTAGCGACAATTCCCCAATTTCAGCTGCTAATACCATAATGTGAAGGCGCTCTGCAAACCTGAACGTTTCCTTGTATTTTTTTGCAATTTCTGCTTTATGCGCTAAAGATTCAACTTGATCTTCTAGTTCAGCTAAAACATCGTTGATGCGAATTAAATTTTGATCTGCTTCAGTTAACTTGCGCTCAGCTTCCCGTCGCTTCGACTTGAATTTGACAATGCCTGCAGCCTCTTCAAATACTCCGCGGCGCTCATCAGATCGAGTCGACAAAATTTCTTCAATGCGACCTTGACCAATAATAGAGTACGCCTCACGACCCACTCCCGTATCCATAAAAAGCTCTGCAATGTCTCTTAGTCTGCATGGAGTTTTATTAATAAGATACTCACTGTCGCCAGAACGGTATACTCTTCGCGTAACAGATACTTCTGCATAATCAACCGGTAAAATAGCTTGTCGATTATCAAGCGTGAGAGTAACCTCGCAGAAATTCACGGATTTTCGAGTTTGACTGCCAGAGAAGATCACATCTTCCATTTTCGCTCCACGTAATGATCGTGCACTCTGTTCCCCAAGCACCCAGCGAATGGCATCTGAAATATTGCTTTTACCACTTCCATTGGGTCCAACCACCGCTGTTACACCAGGTGCAATCTCTAATTCTATGTGATCTGCGAATGATTTGAATCCATAAAGATCGAGTCGCTTTAAAAACATAGACGTTCCACCTTACGCCTAGGATTGACGTTGCATAGCTTTACGCGCCGCATTCTGTTCCGCTTCCTTCTTTGAATGACCAACGCCCTCCCCCCATACCACGTCACTCACCAAGACATGCGAAACAAACTCACGATCATGAGCCGGGCCGCGCTCAGTAACCGTTTCGTAAGTCAATACTCCTAAACCTTGTTTTTGAACATATTCTTGCAGCAAGGTTTTGAAATCCTTGCGAGAATGATCCCCTAAAATTTTGATGCGAGGATAAAAATGACGCGCCATAAAATCCTCAACGACAGTGAGCCCTCGATCAAGAAACAAGGCTCCAATAAACGCCTCAAAAACATCCGCTAATAAACTAGGACGGTCTCTTCCCCCTGATAACTCCTCACCTTTACCCAAGCGTAAATAGCGGGGGAAATCTAAAGTCTTAGCCGCCGATACAAGAGATGGTTCGCATACAATCGCTGAACGCATCCGGGTTAGTTCCCCTTCTGGCGCATCTGGTAACTCTTTAAACAGATAATTACTTACACAAAGCTCCAACACGGCGTCACCGAGAAATTCAAGACGTTCATTATCTTGAATCTGATCCCGTTTGTGTTCATTGCGAAATGAGGAATGTGTGAACGCCGCTTTAAGTAGAGAAGGCTCCAAAAAAGAAACTTCTAATTTGCTACATAGTTGAGACAACGGCAATGAATTCACGTTTTTCAGGTCCTATTCCACATATTTTTTAAAGATCAACGTTGCATTATGTCCGCCGAATCCAAAAGAATTTGACATGACGTGCGTTAGTTTCTGATGTCGCGCAGTATTTGGAACATAGTCCAGATCACACGACGCATCGGGGTTTTCATAATTAATCGTCGGTGGAACGATTTGATCACGCAACGCCATGATACAAGCGATTGCCTCAATCGCTCCTGCCGCCCCAAGTAAATGACCAGTCATCGATTTCGTCGAACTGACAGGCATGTTTGGCGCATGTTGACCAAACACATGGTGAATAGCAATAGTTTCTACCTCATCGCCAATTGGCGTAGACGTTCCATGCGCATTAACATAGTCGATTTGGTTAGGTTCTACATCAGCATCGTGCAATGCAGCTCGCATTGCACGTGCTGCGCCTGCACCTTCTGGCGCAGGCTGAACAAAATGATAGGCATCTCCACTCATCCCATAGCCCACGACTTCAGCAAGGATAGTAGCCCCGCGCGCCTTTGCAAATTGAAGTTCTTCGAGAATAAGGATGCCAGCGCCTTCTCCCATGACAAAACCTTCTCGAAGTGCATCAAACGGACGACTTGCGCGTTCAGGTTCATCATTGCGCTCCGACAGCGCCTTTGCTGCACAAAAACCTGCGAGTGAAAGGGGGGTAATCGTCGACTCGGTCCCACCGCAAATCATCACATCTGCGGCCCCGCGTTCAATAATTTTATAAGCGTCACCAATTGCATTGGACCCTGTAGCGCAGGCCGAAACGGGTGCGCTATTTGGGCCTTTTGCCCCAAAGCGAATGGAGACCTGTCCAGACGCCATATCCCCTATCATCATCGGAATAAAAAAGGGGCTCACCCGCTTTGGTCCACGCTCAAGTAAAATGCGATGTTGGTCTTCTAATGTCTGTAGTCCCCCAATTCCCGAACCAATGTAAACGCCGATACGCGATGCTAACTCTTCTGTCACTGCAAGTCTAGCTTTTGTCATCGCCATTGTCGCAGCCGAAACGGCAAACTGGACAAAACGATCCATACGTCGCGCATCACGTTTGTCGATATAATCCTCGGAATTGAAATCTGTAACAAGACCGGCGATTTTCGTTGGGTATTCAGATACATCAAAACGGTCAATCAAGCGAACTCCAGATTTGCCCGCTAACAAAGCCTCCCAAAATTGTTCAGCGCCAGTTCCTACTGGTGTAATGGCCCCCATACCTGTGACAACCACACGTCTCATCGTTGGTCCTCCTCGAACTCCATCTTTCTATACTAGGTCGTACAACTATGTGAAACCCCGCGCACAGCACGGGGTTCTCTTTTCTATGAACGGATAAAGCCTAAAAATTACTCGCGCGATTCGATATACTTCACGACATCGCCCACTGTAGTGATCTTCTCTGCATCCTCATCAGAAATCTCCAAGTCGAACTCGTCTTCTAACTCCATGACCAACTCGACCACGTCCAAAGAATCGGCGCCCAAGTCATCCTTAAAGGAAGCTTCTGAAGTCACCTGCGCTTCTTCAACTCCAAGGCGGTCGACCACAATGCGTTTTACGCGATCATAAACATCGGACATACTTTCACCTCCTCCCAAATTATATTACATAGCCAGTCCGCCGTCGACTTGTAATACTTGACCAGTTATGTACGATGCATCATCAGAAGCCAAGAAACGCACTACCGTCGCAACATCTTTCGTTTGTCCAAGCCGTTGCAATGGAATTTGCTCAAATAGCTTGGTCCGAATATCAGGTGATAAACCAGCAGTCATGTCCGTTTCAATATAGCCTGGTGCGATTGCATTTACAGTAATACTTCGACTTGCCAATTCACGCGCAAGTGTCTTTGTGAGACCTATGAGGCCCGCCTTAGCCGCCACGTAGTTCGCTTGCCCAATATTGCCGGTTAGACCAACAATAGACGTCATGTTAATCACACGTCCATGCGGCGATCGCAATAAGTGACGCGAAGCTGCCTGAGTACATAAAAAGGCTGATTTGAGATTAACCGATAAAACTGTATCCCAGTCCGCTTCTTTCATACGCAGAAACAATCCATCTCTCGTAATTCCTGCGTTGTTGACCAAGATATCCAAACGGTTAAAATACTTCACTGCAGTATCAACCAGCGTCTTTGCACCTTCACTTGTTGAAATATCCGCTTTTGCTGTAACAACCTGTGCCCCTTGCTCCGTCAAATAACTCGCCAATTCAAGGGCTCGCACTTCATTAGACGAATAAGCAATGACTACGCGTGCATTTGCGCGCACCAATTCTTCCACGATAGCTCGTCCAATCCCACCTGATGCACCTGTTACAATGGCTACGCGATCTTGCAACGAAGTATTCAACTAGGCTCCTCCTCACCTTGAAGCAACGCCGCAGTTGTCGCAGTGAGCGAAGACACATCTTCTACGTGTAGCAAGCGCGCACTCTTATCTGTCTTTTTAATTAATCCAGACAACACTGTCCCAGGGCCAAGTTCGATAAAGGTCGTCGTCCCTAAAGCAATCATCTCTTGAATGGACGCTTCCCATAGTACTGGAGAAGCAACCTGTTGCGCAAGAGCCTCTTCAATTCCTTCAATCGTAGTTACTGGTTTTGCGGAAAAATTCACGACAACGGGACAGCGCGGCGCTGTAAATATCTGCTTGTTTAACACAGCCATCAGTTTTTCCTTTGCTTTACGCATCAAAGTTGAATGGAATGGACCACTTACATCGAGACGAATTGCGCGTTTGACCTGCGCCTCTTTTGCACGCATAACTAACTCCTCTAGTGTCTGCGCACCACCCGATACAACCAATTGTCCAGGGCAGTTGACATTTGCGATTTCCACAGGCAATTCATGGTGCAAAGAAATGTCCGCACATAGTTGCTCAATTTGTTGACGGTCACCCCCAAGCAAAGCAGCCATGGCTCCTATCCCGGCAGGGACGGCTTCATCCATATATGTACCGCGCAGATGAACAATACGCACAGCATCACGAAATGGTAGTGCATTTGCCGCAACCAATGCACTATACTCTCCAAGACTATGTCCAGCCACAACATCAGGGCTAAAATCCATCTCTGCCTGCAAAACGCGCAGACAGGCAATACTCACAGTCAATAAAGCAGGTTGAGTGTAATACGTCAACCGCAAATCGGACTCAGGTCCGTCAAAAATTAATTTGCTTAACTCAAATCCCAACGCAGCATCAGCCTCTTGAAACGTTTCTTTCGCGACTGTATAACGCTCAAAGAGTTCTCTCCCCATCCCTAGATATTGAGCACCTTGACCGGGAAAAACAAACGCAGTTGCCATCATTGTCACCACCCTTCAATTATACTGATAACGAACGTTCGAGCGCTTGAATCAAGCCGCCGCTCTGCATTTTATAGGCGTGACGCACAGCCATTTCAAATGCGCGCTCATTAGAAGAGCCATGTGCTTTTACAAGTACACCACGCACCCCCAAGAAAGGTCCGCCACCATATTCGGCGTAATCAAAACGAGAACGGAATGTCTTTAATCCACCTCGCATAGATAATGCTGCAATCTTTGTAAGCGGCGTGGCCAAAAACATTTGTTTTAGTGAATCTAAAAGTCCAATGCCTGCGCCTTCATAAAATTTCACTAACACATTCCCCACAAATCCATCACATACCACTACATCACATGCGCCATTAAGCAGTTCACGCGCCTCAACATTTCCTACAAAATCCACACAGCCACTTTCTAGCAATTCATAAGTCGCCTTGCACAATTCATTTCCCTTGCCAGGTTCCGAACCGATATTTAATAGACCTACACGTGGTCGTGTCATGTGATGAGTAAGACGCATATACGCCTGTCCCATATGTGCCCACTGTGCGAGATTATTTGGTGTAGAATCCGTATTCGCGCCTGCATCTAATAATAAAACTCCCTGATCATTAAAAGTTGGCAGCATCGCGGCAAGGGCAGGTCGATCAATGCCTTCCATACGCCCCACAACAAACAACCCGGCAACCATAAAAGCGCCTGTATTTCCCGCTGACACCATCGCATCCGCTTCTCCATCGCGCACCATAGAGGTACATACAACAAGAGATGATTCCTTTTGCCTACGCACCGATTTCACAGGCTCTGCAGTAGACGCAATCACATCATTTGCATGAACAATTCTCACGTTATCAGGTAAATCACGAGTATAAACTTGAATTTCCGATTCTTTCCCAACTAAAATAAATTCGGCATCTTTTAGTTCACGTGCAGCCTGGATCGCGCCAAGAACAGGTGCTTTCGGTGCGTGATCTCCCCCCATAACGTCAATCGCGACCCTCACTGGCACTCCCCCCAGTCATTTCTACACCTTTACGATTCAGTAAAAAATCCGCTTCAAATACATCATCTGTGTCTACTTTTATTCGAACTCCTACACGTACATATCCATGTCGTTCTCCTTTTACACGGGCGTGTGCAATCATATAGGCACCCACCCGCACGGACCGCATAAACTTCACAATCGCCCGTGCAGTCAACGCCTGGTCCGCATCTACGATGGCCACTGCAAGAGAATTTGCTTGCGCAAATAAATGATGTCCACGAACAATTTGAGAACGCGAGAATGCATGTTCCTGATCTGCACGCCAGATTGATAATCCCTGCACACCGAGGTCTAACTCTACAATATCTCCAAAAACTTCATCAGGGGCAAGTGATCGAACCTCATGATAGCGCGAAACAGCAAGTCCTTTAATGCGTTCACGCAACTCTGGAATACCGAGTGCCAAACGATCTAACCGAATGGTTTGAACACTCACAGAAAACCGGCCCGCGAGCTGTTCATCTGTTAAAAAAGGTTCATGTTCAAGCGTTTCGATGAGTCGCTCTTGCCGTGCTCGTTTGCTATCATGTACCAACTCATGACACCTCGCCTACTTACACAGCATATCAGCCAAATTGCTAGCCTGTATAGCCGAAATTCAACAAGACTGCCATATGTTATGTGCGATATCATCCAGATAAAAAAAGAGCGTCCTGGACGCAATGCGTCCCGACCCTCTTGGCCTCTATGCACGTTGTTCTAGCACTTGGCGCTTGTTATACGTTCCACAGTTCGGACACACGCGATGAGACAGTTTAAACTCATGGCATTGCGGGCACTCAACCATACCCGGCACTGACAATTTAAAATGCGTTCTACGCAGTCGTTTTCTTGTTTTCGACGTTCGATGTTGCGGTACTGCCATCTGCGAACACCTCCATTTCAAAACTCCACATGCATTGCCTAATCTTCAGTTTTTAAAGAATCGTAAAACTGCGATAACGCCTGCAAGCGTGGATCCACCTGTTGCTCGTGGCACGCACAAGTCGCAACGTTCAAATCAGTCCCGCATTCCGAACACAATCCTCTACATTCATTGTGACAGATCGGCTGCACGTCAATAGCTAAAACGATCGCCTGTACAATCAACGGATCAAGATCGATTACCTCGTCAGGTGCATAAAAAACTTCTGCTTCTTCCTGCTCCGCAGTAAGCGGAATCCTTGATATCAGTTCTTGGAAGACGATGTCTAATGACCGTGTGAATTCAGTCAAACAACGAACACATCGATACTGAACATTCGTTCTAGCGGTACCATTTACTTCGCAAATGTTTGACCTCGTCACCGAAGCTAGGCCTTCCACTTGACAAGGCTCGATGTGGATGACATCCCTTTGATTACGAAACAAGGACATCATGTCCAACGTATCCGCAAACGCAGCTCCACCTGGCTTCGTAGCAGAAGTCCATAACACCTTCACGATTTTCGTCACCCCGATCGCAACATGACATAGTATACCTACTCATAAACAACCTGTCAAACTATCCTATGGTGTAACGTGCTGACGCATGAGTTCATGTTGAAGAGATCGTAGAGAACGTCATCTTATCCAGATGATTCAAGGCCTCTCATACTCATACGTCAGTACTGCTAATGTACTGCATTTCTAAGAAACCTTCGGTGGGAGCGACTGCAAAAAGGAAACCGCCTGTTGTAACGTCTTTACCGGTATTACTTTCATATGTGTTCCAATCTTCTTTGCCTCCTGCTCGGCGTGCAACGCATTTGTATCCCCTTTAGCTGTATCTGCCGGAACAAAGAAATATGTTGCGCCAGCATCGGAAGCCGCTACAACCTTATGCGCAGCACCACCAATTTGTCCAATTGTCCCATTCGCGCTCATGGTACCTGTGCCTGCAATCCGATATCCTCTCGTTAAATCCTCGGAATCTAACTGGTTAATAATTTCTAGTGTGAACATAAGTCCGGCTGACGGACCATCAATACTCCCACTGTGAATGGCAATATGAATTGGACTGTGTACAGTTTGCGCCGGAGCTAAAAAAATGCCAAGACCCGGACGTTCAGTGTGATGGCCGGGAAGTGGAGGCAACGCCGCCAAATGCAATGTCATATGCTTCACCCTGCCTTGCTGGGAAACAGTCAAGGTAACTCGCTCCCCAACCTTTGCACGTTGCAAAATTTGAAAAATCACATTTGGATTTTGAAGTGATTTCCCATCCATCGCAGTAATGACGTCCCCTGATGCCAAATGACCATATGCAGCTGTCCCATGCTCTACAGACAACACGGTCACGCCAGTAGTCGTGACCGTAACAGGTTTATGCAAGTAGTGAAAAGCTGCAATTTCTGCATTTTGATGTGCTGATCGCATCATGTATGCTTCCAACTGATCATACTCCGTATTTGTGAGGCCACCATTTACTTCCGGCGCGGGTAACACTTGATGATGAGGGAGCATGAGCCCGTAGAGAAAATCATATACGTTGGCAGCGTACACTACATAAACTGTCGTCATCATAAATGAGCCGCGAGTGGTCTTGTGACCACCCTGTACTGTGATAAGCGACTGCAGCGGCAATGCCTCTCCTGGTGAATAAATATAGTAGGGTAGCGAAATGAAATTCATCAAAATCAACACGAGCGCAACGACACCCATCGCAATGTAGAGCGGTAGTCGTTTGCGTTGCCTAAACCGCAGTGTTTTAGCCGACATCACGTTACCTAACACCTCGCTTCGTCTGCAATGTCATCAATAATTCTGGCAAAGCTGCATGCATCGCCTGTCGCCCAACTTCGATTGCGAGGTGAATTCCTGAAAATGAAATCGAACTCATTAAATCTAGTTTTGGCCGAACAACAAAATCCGCATGTAAAATACGATTTCGAAAAACCTCGCGCTCCATGATGTCCATCGTTTGCACGATCACATCCCACGTATTTTTAACAGGGGGCAATCTATCAAACAAACCCACATCCACAGCCACCACAAAGTCGGACCCTAAATCACGCACCGCTTGAATAGGCACCCTTTCGATGACGCCACCGTCTATGAGCATTCGTCCATTAATTTGATACGGGACGAAGATTCCTGGAATAGCAATACTCGCGCGCACAGCTTCATGAATTGGACCGCTAGTAAAAACCACTCGCTCTCCTAACTCAATATCAGTAGCAACCACTGCTAATGGGATTTGTGTCTCTGTAAAGTTCATGTTTTTAGTCAACAGCTTGATCAATTCATGAAAACGTTGACCTGCGACTAATCCTAATCGGGAAACTGTCACATCTACCCAACGCTTGAGTGGTAAGTGAACTGCCAGTTGTTCCATCCGCTCAATCGGCGACCCTGTTGCATAGACAGAAGCAATCAAGCTACCCATGCTAGAACCGGCAATCGCATCAATCGTAAAACCGGCCTCCTCCAGTACCTGCAGGACCCCGATGTGAGCAAAACCACGCGTGCCACCGCTGCCAAGCGCTAATCCAATGCGCGGATGATCCTGCACACTCTTTTCCCCCTCATTGATTCTGTTTATGCTTGTATGCCAGTGCCTTAGCTACGGGTCTTGGAACAAATCCTGTAATATCCCCGCCGTATCCAGAAATTTCCTTAATCATACTTGAACTCAAGTGTGCATATTCTGGTCGGGTAGGAAGGAAAATCGTCTCTGCACTTGAAAAAAGCGCTCGATTTAATGCAGCCAGTTGCATCTCCATCTCAAAATCCCCAAGTGTTCGCACACCACGAACAATCACGTATGCCTGTTTTTTTTTCAAATAATCTACAAGCAACCCAGGAAATTGATCCACTTGAATATTCGGCATATGCGCCGTCACTTGTTGAATCAAATCTATACGCTCCTCTGCGCTGAACAGGGACTGTTTTTTTACATTCACAAGCACTGCAACAATGCAGAGTTCAAACAGTTTCGCTGCACGTTCCATTAAATCGACGTGTCCATTTGTGATTGGATCAAAACTACCGGCATACACGGCGATACGCATCCCGATCACCTCGCAACATTTGTATTTACAGTAATTGGATATTCATAGTGATAAATAACCACTTTTGTTACGCCATACACAGTTTCCTTGCGAATCTGCAAAGCCGGATGAGATGGCGTTTGAGTTTTTTGATCCATCTCTGCAACCAATATCGCGTTTGCTTGAAGAATATCGAATGTAATAAGTAAATCCAATGCGTCTGCAAGCAGTCCCATTTGATAGGGTGGATCAAGGAATACCAAATCAACTTTATGATTTTCCTTCGCCAATCGTTTGAGTGCAATCGGATAAGTCACCCGTAAAATATAGGCTGCCTTCTCAATACCAAGTTTTCGCACATTGCTCAAAACGGTTTCGCTACTCATCTTATCTACAAAAATTGTTTGACTCATCCCGCGACTAATCGCCTCAATACCAAGTGCCCCCGATCCTGCAAATAAATCGAGACAAACTCCACCAACGAAATAGGGTCCAATCATAGAAAAAATGGCCTCCCGTACGCGATCTGTCGTTGGTCGAGTGTCAGTTCCCTTTGGCGCAACGAATAGGCGGCCCCTAAGATTACCTGCGATTACGCGCATTCCGTCACCTTCTTGTCCTTACTTTACCATATTGGAATTGTCCGGCTCAAATAAGGAAATTGTGTACACCTTGTATAGAAAGTGCGAAGAGTGAACAAACTGTACTTTAGCGACGCCAAACGTCGCATAGGCAACCAAAGAGAGTTACACGATATACTCTCTTCCGGTTTCTCCTCTCCCAGTAGCCGAATGCGGAGTAATACATAAAAGCCGCATCAGGCCCCCCTCTCGCGTACCCGGGCGAGAGGGGGTTTTTATTTTCTGCAACCCTGACATCTGCCCTGCCAACGAGTCCCGTCCCAGCATTTGATACTCATGTGGTGATCAGACAGAAAAGGAGGAGGTCAGGTCAACATGGAGACGTTCGGTGGGTATACAAGATGGGCAGTCGTATTCCTCATTATCTTTGTGCTTTTCTTCCTGCTCATTCCAACCTATACGACTCAGTGCACCACTGTTCCTGTGTATTAAGTAATGAGCACAACCACTTGCATTTAAACTACTGAGGAGGTTTTTTAACATGGGTACATTTGGTGGATATACAAGATGGGCAGTCGTATTTCTTATCATCTTCGTTCTCTTCTTCTTACTCGTCCCAAGTTACGGTGCATATACCGCTGGTGCAACAGCAGCGCCTGGCGTAGTCTACTAGACTTTACTCCCCAAATCAAGCAGGAGGGGGCGACTAGCCCCCTCCCTCTCACCACCGTACATGCGGGTCCACATACGGCGGTTCATAACGGACTCTTTCCCCTCATGCACCCAGCCGCAGTATACTGCCACAGCCCTTGGCAACTTCGGACTTCGTTGTGTTATGGCAACTCATCCAACTACAACAGCCTCAAATGCGATTCGTGTACCTCAGGTCGAGAGTTTGCCGCCAGCTTCCTTCAGATTCCACCTCGCGATGGACACCCTTGCTTAAGGCTAACGGTTGGTATGTCGCCAACCCCCGTTCGGGACTTTCACCCTATAGAAATCGCCCATGCCGAGCGTACCATAATAAGGAGATGGATCAGCGGATCCATCTCCTTATTAAAATTTCACCTATCTCTTACAGACAAGAGCCACTGCCCTATGACTTCACATGCCCGCACCCGATCTCCTTTGCAGACAGAGAGTGTCACTGCACCTTGTGTAAACAATAGAATCACTGTGCTGCCAAATTCAAACCATGCACACTCATCTCCAGAACACATCATTCGATCCCCCGCCCACAGTATGGCAGGTTCTCCTTTACGCCTACGCTCCGGAGTTTTCGCATCGAACCCTGCATCAATTTGCACGCTGCCAACGATCGTCGATCCCACTTTCACCATTGCAACAGGAGAATGATGTCGTCTAAACCATGTGATCACTCGTTCATTACGCGTAAAAAGCGAATCTATATAATGAGTCCCCTTGCGATTTACCGGAAACAGAGTTCCCGGGATATGAACAATACGCCTCGCATGTGCAGTAATTGGAACGTGTAGCCGATGATAATCCGCGGGACTTAAATAAATCGTAACATAAGTTCCGCGTTCAAATTCAGATGCATCTGCAGCGAGCAATGCAGACACCGAATACAACATTCCCTTTGCCTGAATGGCCTGATCTAAATCAATACGTCCAACCTCTGCAACCTGCCCATCAGCTGGTGAATACACTGTATTTCTATCGCGATTTATCCCGTTCAAAGGTGGATCGCGCCTAACTCGACGCGCAAAAAAATGCGTTAGGGATTTATACTCCGGTAATGGCAATTCTGCTTCTAGATAATTAATTTGATAAAACCGAATAAAAGCAGGGATAAACATCTTGCTTATAGAACTTCTACATACTTTTCCCGACACATAAGTTAACCAACCTTTTGGCAATATCCACAAAACAACTCGCCATGGGTGCCATCGTTTCACGCCATAAAACGCTCCCCATCATTGTCACATCACACGCTTATTGTATCACATCTCATTTCCCTACAAGTATATGCCTACAATAGTGAATTACAGAAAAAAGGAATCACGTCCGCGAAACGGCAACATGATTCCCCTTTACATTTTTGGAAACACTACAAATCGGCGTCAGATTTGACTCAATGTGAATTTCACACACAAAGGGTCACTTATTGAGTTTTCAAAAACCTAGTGCAACTCCTGGTAAGTTTATCGACCAGCCAGTTGTTGCTCTGCCATGGCGACTAATTTACGGGTCATATGTCCACCTATGGTTCCCGTATCTCTTGTCGTCATCGTCCCCCAGTACCCATCGGCTGGTGTCTGAATGCCGAGTTCTTTTGCTACTTCATACTTAAATTGATCCATTGCCTTGCTTACTCCTTTTACCAGATGAGTGTTCGAATGTTGACCTGCAGCCACACTTATCACCCCCTATTGCTCCATAGTTTGTCCAAGCTATGTCTGATCATACAGAGTAAAAAACCCAATACATCACTAGGAATCTAAATATTGATCCTGGATTGCGGTGGCAAACACCCGCAATCCACGATAACTAGGGAGAAGCCAAAACTCATTTGCACTCAATAATTCACTCGCCACATTACGCGCTACTTCCATGATTTTCGAATCGCGAATGAGTTCTCCTGCTCGAAAGACAGGCAACCCACTTTGCCGATCTCCCAATAGCTCGCCAGGACCGCGCAAAATGAGGTCTTGCTGCGCCAAAACAAATCCATCTTGTGATTTTAACATCGCGTCCAGTCGAGCCTGACCAGATTCAGTGACCGGGTTGGCTATAAGAACACAATGCGAAGCATGACGGCCCCGACCTACTCGTCCGCGTAATTGATGTAACGTAGCTATACCAAATCGATCTGCATTATAAATGACCATCATACTCGCATTAGGGACACTGACCCCGACTTCAATGATCGTTGTAGCAATTAAAATCGAAAGCTGTCCTGAAACAAAATCAGTCATAATTTGCGTGCGTTCTCGTTCTTGTAATCCACCATGTAATACTCCAATTGTCCATCCCGCAAGTTCTTCACTAAGTCTTTCATAGAGTTCCTCTGCGCTCGTCAGAGAGGACGCCTCATCCGAATCGATGCGCGGAGCGACAAGATAGGCTTGACGACCTCGCGCCAACTCTGCGCGTATGATTTGAATAACCTTTGCCTCTTGTTCAAGTGAAAACAAATGGGTTTGAATCGGTTTTCGCGATGGAGGCAAATCGCGAATCGACGTAACGGCAATATCTCCAAATAGCGTCAATGCTAATGTCCTTGGAATAGGTGTTGCAGTCATCTGCAGTACATCGGGTGTGAACGTTTGGCTGCGCAAGAGTTTACGTGTAGTCACTCCAAAACGATGTTGCTCATCTGTAACAATAAGACGCAGGCTTTTAAAGTGAACTTCACCGGATGCAAGTACATGCGTTCCAATGACAAGATCTATCTCTCCGATTTCAAGATTATGCATCACTCTTTTCCGTTCTTTTACATCTTGACCCCCTACGAGTAACCCTACTCGCACACCAGATTGCTCAAGCCAAGACTGAGCGACATCGAATTGCTGAAGAGCCAAAATCCCTGTGGGAACCATGTATGCACTTTGAAAACCAAGTCCTGCAATGGCTGCGATAGCAGTAAATGCAACCGCCGTCTTGCCTGACCCCACATCGCCCTGCAATAATCGATGCATGGGTCTTGCACTCGCTAGTTCCGGCAAAATTTGCCGAATGGCATGTGCTTGCCCGTTAGTTAATGTGAATGGCAAATGTTCGATGAATTTGTCAGCTCGTGCTTCCAATACATTCAATTTAATCGGCATTTGTCGTGCCTGTTTTCGCATATGCCGATAACTTTGTACCTGCAATTGAAAATGCAAAAATTCTTCAAACACTAATCTACGCCGAGATTGACGAATGTCCTCTGCAGATTTTGGTCGATGAATCCGTAAAAATGCGTCACCTAACGTGCACAACTTAAACCGTTCACGCAACTTCACGGGTAACAGATCTTCTAGTTCGTGCACATACACTCTTAATGCATCCTGTATCATTCCGCGAAAAGTAACCTGTGTTAAATCTTTTGTCAGTCTATAAATTGGTATATATAGAGGACTATCACTTCCTGGTTTGATCCACTCATAACGACTCACTATTATTTTTTTCGCCTGTTCTTGAAATTTTCCCGATAGACGAAGTCTTTTTCCAGGCAACAATTGATGACGCAAAAACGTCTGATTAAAAAAGAGCGCTTGCATCGTGCTTGCGCCCACTTGTACCGGAACTGAGATCGTCGATCGTCTTCCTTGAATCCTCACTGACGCAGCACCACAAACTACTGCCTCGACTACAATCTGAGCACTGTGCTCCAGTACCTCTGACTCGGCGTGCACATGTTCATACCTAAATGGAAAATAATAAAACAAGTCACCAACACTTCGAATCTGCAAATGCGCAAGGCGATTTGCTCTCGCAGGTCCGACACCTGGAATATTCGTTACGTCAATTGTAAATAAATCCAATCAGCATCAGCACCTCCCTTCCCAATTACTCAAGGGATCTTACTCAGCCGCAAATAGATAATCATACAGCGGTTGACCGCCGTATTGATGCTCAAATTCAACATGAGGAAATTTGACACGAAGATCCGCAAAAGCAATCTGAACTTCAGAAACAAAAATTGGATCCCGATAAAATACGGTACAAATCTCCGCTCCACGCGAACAGAAATGTTCAATCATCTTTACAAGTACCGTTTGGCGTGAATGATCTACACATGTGATGTCGCCTTCAAAGATCCCAATATAATCCCCTTCGCCAATCACATGCTCGCCAATTTTCGAATCACGCACCGATGTCGTTACTGATCCTGACATAATGTGTTGAATCGCTTCTTTCATCGCCTGATCATTAGTCTCGATACTCTGCTCGGGATGATAGACGAGTGCAGCCGCCAAACCCTGTCCAACTGAATGCGTCTCAACGACATGGATACGACCATCACTAACCGCGCTCGCTTGCTCAGCCGCCATAACAATATTTCGATTGTTCGGGAGCAATATGACATGATCTGCAGACACTTGCTTAGCTGCCTCTAACAAATCTTCAGTCGATGGATTCATCGTCTGACCACCAGGTACCACTTGATCTGCAGAAAGTTCGTGAAAAAGATCCAATAAGCCTTGTCCCGCCGCAACGACAACAAGTCCACACACCTTAGCAGAAGTCGTTTTCCCTTTTTTTATCTGTTGTGTGATCGTCTGATGCTGCGCCGTCATGTTATCAATTTTGATTCGCAATAATGGACCAAAAGTCAACGCTGATTCGAGCGCCGCTCCAGGATGCAATGTATGTACATGAACCTTAATTAACTCATCTGCCTGCACGACTAACAGTGAATCGCCATGGATTTCCATTTGCGCGCGAATAAGTTGCTCTGTGCCATCTGATCTTTTCTCTGGCTCCAATTGAATAAGAAATTCTGTGCAATATCCAAACTCACCTTCACCATGCACCTCTGATGCCGAATAAACAGGTGAACCCAGTACATCGCTCGACTCTAATGAGAAGCGCTCGTCCATTTTCTTATGATCATCCGCCCCTGCCATAGCGGACAAAAAACCACGATAAATGTAAACCAATCCTTGACCGCCAGAATCAACGACCCCTGCCTGCCGCAAAACAGGCAACAAATCAGGAGTTTTCGCCAAAACCTGCTCCGCCCTTTTAAGGATCGCCGACACAACGCTATATAGAGTAGCCTCTTGCTTTTTTGCCGCCGCTTCTCCTGCCTGTGCCGCTTCCCTTGCCACAGTGAGAATCGTCCCCTCAACTGGACGCGAAACTGCTTTATACGCTGTGTGAACACCACTTTGCAACGCTAGCGCGAATAAACGTGCATCAATGCGTTCTGTTTTACCAAACGCAAGCTGAAAGCCGCGAAATAATTGCGATAATATGACACCAGAATTACCACGAGCCCCCATGAGTAATCCGGCCGAAAAAGCTGACACCACTTGTTCTAGCGGTGTTCCTTCTGGCAAGCATGCAACTTGTTCCATGCCAGATGAAAACGACAACAGCATATTTGTTCCTGTGTCCCCATCCGGGACTGGGAAAACGTTTAATGCATTGACATTTTCTTTGTGTTTGGCAAGTTCTTGATGTCCAGTGTGTAACATTGCAATGAACTCTGCCTTATCCATCCACCCACGTTGCTGCACTCGTTAGTGCCTCCTTACCTTTCTCCTGCCACTTTAACACCCTGGACGTGAATGTTAATCTTATCTGCCCGAATCCCAAACGTCTCCTCCAAGGTATACCTGACTTTCTCGCGAAGGTTAGCAGCAACTTCGGGAATGCGTGTCCCATAACTAACGACAATCGATAACTCCACTTCCAAACGATCGGGTAACGATGAAATATCTACTCCCCGCCCTGGATTTTCCCTACCCAAAAATCCGGACAAGCTATCTCTCATCCCTTTTCTTGGAGCCATATCCGCTAGTCCATAACAATCCAGAGCAGCAATCCCTGTTGCCGTTGCAATGACTTCATCCGCAATGACGATCTTTCCTAGTTCGTTCATAATGACTGTCGGCACGGGATTCCACCTCTTAATAACTTCAATTTTCTTTAGTTTACTACACCGTCCGTGTGAAGAAAAGTCGGTTGCGTCCCAATGCTCGCTTATGCTATGATATCTTGGTTGAATATCTATAAAGGGGGGTGCACAGCATGGCAAAACGCTGTGATATCTGTGGTAAGGGACCTC
>JAKACV010000034.1 GCA_021821085.1 Bacillota bacterium
CGCGGAGTGTACGATAGGTGGGACATGAGCACGCATGTCCAGCACAAGCCGAAGCCCTGCGCCGCAGAGTTCTCGACCCTTTTTGAACAACCTCTTTGACTGTATGGTACTTATGGATGATGAAAAATTGCTTAGATTAGTCTTTTTAAGTCTTTCTGTATTGAGTTCGAAAGATTACTATATATTTGTAATTGATACGTGAAATCTTTCACGATTGGTGGTGCGATCGGAGTAATTTCTATTCTGGCAGTTAAATTGAACGGGGGATGGGTCAGGTGGCAAAAAGGGTCGTTTTTCTAGGGGCGGGTACAGGGGGAGTCATGGCGGCGAATCGATTGGCGCGCAAACTGGAGGCGGAAGTGAAGAGTGGAGAAGTGGAGTTGTTTCTTGTTAGTGATACGAATCGCCACTTGTATCAACCAGGATTGCTTTATGTTTCCTTAGATCTGGCAGAACCACAAGGGTTTCAACGTCCGGGACAGGAACTTCTTTTACCAGGAGTAAAGCTTATTCAAGATGGAGTGAGCAAGGTCGATCCTCGATTGCAGTATGTGGAGTGTGAGAGCGGGAAAAAGATTGAATACGACTTCCTTGTCATTGCCACTGGTTCTGTGCCTGATTTTGAAGCGATCCCAGGGTTTGCGGCAGGTGCTCATTCATTTTACACTTTACCGGAAGCATTGAAGTTGAGAAAAGCATTGCAGGAATTTAAAGGTGGGAAAATTCTTCTGATCGTAGGGGTTCCTCACAAATGCCCAGTTGCGCCGCTTGAATTTATGTTTATGCTGGATGAATCGCTTCGGCGGACGAAGAAACGTCAAGATGTGCAATTGATGTACACGTATCCAATAGGCAGGCTACATTCGCTCGAACCTGTGGCTTTATGGGCGGAAAAAATGTTTCAAGAGCGTGAAATTGCAAGTGAGGTATTTTTTAACGCAGAAACGATTGATCCAGAGCGTCGTATCGTGTCTACCTTGGAGGGGGAGGAGGTTGCGTATGATTTACTCGTTGGCATTCCACCTCATGTAGGAGCAAAAATCATTCGGACTTCGGGGCTTGGAGATCGTGATGGGTGGATACCAACAGATCGGTCGACGCTGAAAATGAAAGGACAAAATTCCATTTACGTTCTTGGCGATGCTACAGATTTGCCCATTTCAAAGGCCGGTTCAACAGCACATTATCAGTCTGAGATTGTGGCAGAAAATCTCCTTCATGAATTGCGTGGGGAACTGCCAACAGCACTTTATGATGGGAAAGTATTTTGTTTTATCGAAGCGGGATTGAATGAGGCGACGCATATCACATTTGACTATGAAAACCCGCCGCGACCTTCAACTCCTTCGCCAATGACTCATCTATTTAAATTGGCGTTCAATGAAATGTACTGGTTGTCGCTCCGTGGAGTGATTTAGTTGCAATGTTTGTGGGAGGTGAAATCATGCTGGGGCAACAGTACGTGGATGCAGATCGTGTTGAGTATGAAGCGACAGATGATGTGATTGATCGTTCAATGAACCAATTAAAAGGGTTACTCGCAGTCTCAACTGCTTTAGTGGATGTTGTCACGCCAGAACAGATTCAGGGGATTATGCGTCTGGTGGGCAGACTAGGTGAAATGGCCGATCGAATTTCCGGGTCGCAAATTGCAACTTTGATTGATTTTGAAATGGCCAATCATGATGCGATGATCAGTCTCTTGGAGCGGGTTATGAGATTGGAGCGCGGTGGAGCTCTGGAACGTGTGGAACAAATAGCGAATCTCATAGTTTCCGCATTGGACGCACTGACTCCTGCGATTCTGATTAGTTTGGTGACCAAGATGGCTCGTGGAATGGAGATGGCTGATACTGCGTCACAACTGGAGATCATCAAACGACTTCCAGACATGTTGTATCAGTTAAATGATCTTGTCGTGCGGCCGCCAGTTCATAAGCAAAAGAGTGAAGCGCTTCGACTTGTGAAGGCCATGAAAGACCCAGAAGTACAAGATGGCTTGGAATTGATGATTGAATTGCTAAAAAAAGTTGGACGGTATTGTGAAGCGAACCATGTGTCAGAGTCTGAAAGTTAGTATATGCCAGTACATTTAGATGTGGATTGAGTGAATTAAGAGGGGGTAGTTTTTATGGCTGAGGAGCAACGGATGTGTATGACAGTTTTTAATGGCACGGTTGATAAGTTGTATCCCGTTTCCATTATTGCGTCAGGTGCTGTTATGAACGATATGAGGGTTGACATTTTTCTGACTTTTTGGGGTCTGATGGCATTTAGGAAAGAGGCAATTCGAACGAACACGGATGTCAGTGCTGACTATGCGGACATGGCAGGGGAAATGCTCGATGTTATGCAAAAGAAAAATGTCGCACATTGGTACGATACGTTAGTGCAAGCGAAGGAGATAGGGGACATTCACATTCACGCATGTGCCATGACCGCAGACCTGTTCGAACTATCTAAGGAGGATCTAGATCCGATTGTGGATGACATTATTGGCGTGGGTGAGTTTGTGGATATGGCGAATGGCGCAACCACCTTGTATATGTAGGTAGAAAAACTAAGGAGTGATTGTTGTGGAAGGTGTAACGATTACACGCGAAATTGATGCACGTGGAAGCTTTTGCCCGGGGCCTATGATGGAACTTATTCGCGTGATGAAAACAGCGGCGGTTGGCGATGTGATTGCGGTTCTTTCCGGTGATCGTGGATCAAGGACTGATATTCCGAAGTGGTTGCAAAAAGCAGGGCAAGAGTTTGTTGGTGTAGAGACGCAAGATGGCTTCGATCGGATTATCGCACGCAAGGTGAAATGAGGATATAACAAAAGAAGCCGAATATCAACTGTTAGTTTTCACTTTTAATCTAGAGTTGGCATTCGGCTTAATTTGTGTTGGATGCAACCGATTCATTCATAGAAGCAAAGAATCCTTTCGTATAGAGATGTACAGGAAGTCTTGGCCGATTCTTACTAAATAGCCCATTAGATATACAAATAAACTATAAAATTGATATTTACGGAATACGATCCTGCATGCGGATGTGTTGTGTATCACATAGGAGCATATCTAATTCTACGATTGCATAAATTGAAGGGTCGCCCCGAAATATTCAAGAGGTAACCCTTTAGCACGATAACTCACACGCGCATTTGGACCTGATGAGTAATTGGAAAATGAGCGCTTTGCATAGTATGTGCTACTTACAATGCGGGGGTGGAAACCAACATGAATGACAAAATATTTAATGAACTGAGAGCGCCAATTTATACGATATCTCAAATCATAGTAGCTGAAGCAATCGCGGGTAACGCTTTTCAGGTATCATCGGGCTTACTCAAATCTGCCGCATCCAGTCAGCAGATGGTCATGACTTTGACGAATCCATCCGGGTCTGATGTCCAAGCGATCTTCGATTTGATTGAGATTTCGGTGAACACAACCACACTTGCCCAAATGACGGCAGTAATTGATGGCACCGCCAGCAAGGTGTCTGCTGTGACTGCGTACAACTTGAGCACTGGTTTTTTGGGAAAGAGTCCGCTATGCACAATTGCTGCTGGCGGTGGAGCGGGTGTCTCCCTGACGGGAGGGGATATCATCTATAGACAATTTCTGAATGTTGAAGATGAGCATTACCCCTTTCCTGTTGTCGTCACTCCAGGGCATTCCTTTGGTATGAATTACACATTCAGTGCATCAACCAACCAAGGCACCTTTCTATTTCGCTGGTATGAGATTCCCCTGTCTGGTGGTTTCACCACATAGTGTGAGTCCAAAATGTCCATCCTGTCTTGATTTGGTAGGAAAAAGGCCACTTTCGTAATGGAAAGTGGCCTTGCCTTTGCTGTGTTGTCTTTTGTAGTGCGCCCGAAGGGAATCGAACCCCTACCTCAGGCTCCGGAGGCCTACGTCCTATCCGTTGGACCACGGGCGCATAAGTGACTTTCATAGTATACATGGTGCGATGATTTGATGCAAGTTGACACGGTTGGGAGGATTCGCAGACAGGGAAACAGTTCGAACTTTGCACTTGTATGATTGCGTGTAGCATGGTACGGTGCTTTTAGACGATGTCCACTAAAAGTATGTTATTTTTTGGGATATAGGTGGGTGTGACATAGGATGAGCGATCAACATGTACTTCGCGCTTTGACGATTGCAGGATCGGATTCGGGCGGCGGTGCAGGGATTCAGGCCGATGTGAAGACATTTCAGATGCTCGGTGTGTTTGGCATGTCTGCGATAACTGCTGTAACTGCTCAAAATACACTTGGGGTGCAAGGGATTTATAATTTACCGGCCGAATTTGTGCGTGCACAGATCGATTCTGTCGTTGTAGATATGGGCGTCGATGCTGTAAAGACAGGGATGCTGTCGCAACCTGCTATTATTGAAGCCATTGTAGATGCAGTTAAGCACTATGAGATTGATAAGTTAGTTGTTGATCCTGTTATGGTTGCTAAAGGTGGTGCGCGATTACTCGTTTCGCATGCAGAAACAGTGTTGCGTGAACTTCTCTTACCTATAGCTTATGTGGTAACACCCAATATTCCTGAAGCTGAGGTGCTGGTTGGACGGCCAATTCGAACTGTCCACGAGATGCGCGAAGCGGCGAAGCGAATAGAGGATCTGGGTGCGAAGCGTGTGGTGATAAAAGGCGGACATCTTGACGGAGAGAGTGCAGTCGATGTGATCTATGACGGAACTGGCTTTGAGGAGTTGCGTGCGACTCGGATTGATACGCCAAATACGCATGGTACAGGGTGTACCTTTTCGGCCGCATTGACGGCATGGTTAGCGCGAGGCGCGACGTTTTTTGATGCGGTGAACCAAGCGAAGGGGTTTATAAACGCAGCGATCGAAGATGCGATTCAGCTTGGTCATGGACACGGTCCGACAAACCACTGGGCGGCGATCGAGCGAGAGAACACTTCGGCGAAACGGTATTGGGGACATGCCTAGGGTACACGAGTGATGCGAACGAAGGTAGAGATGATTGATTGGAGGCGTTTTAATGGCATTGAAACGAATTCTTGGCGGCGCGGTTGTCGTTCTTGGTGTGGGTTTGTTTGTTGCGCATCAGGCAACCGCGATGGCGACAGCGCAAAATTGGTACCATGCGGTCGTAACCCGACTTGGCGGTCATGTGGCTTTTGCACAGAGTGCGCCTTCGACTCACTTGACAAGCGTGTCAAAAGCGCACGCAAAGTCGATTGTGAAGGTGACGACAGACAACGCGCCAAAGCCAGATCCGGTTGTGATTGACGGTGTTTATTTGCGGTACAATCCGTATAAATCCTCTGATGGTACATACCCCGTTTTGGCTCCAAACGAACGGGTTTGGATCGATGTGAGTATTAATCAGGAACTCGTTTATATTTTTCAAGGCAATCATTTGCTCTATACAATGATTACATCGTCTGGAATTGACAAGGCGCCTGATTCGAGCACTCCGCTTGGCGTTTATCATATTCAGTCAGAACGCGGAACCTGGTTTTATGCAGATCAGTATCAAATGGGCGCGAAATATTGGGTTTCCTGGCATGGACATGGGATCTTTTTGTTTCACAGTGTGCCCATGAACCGGAATAAACAAGTGTTATTGCAGGTTGCGGCGAAATTGGGTCACCCTGCTTCTGAAGGCTGCTTTCATTTAACGATTCCGGATGCGAAGTGGTTCTATGGGCACATTCCTTATCAAACGGAGGTCGTGGTGGAGCAAGCACCAGTGAAGCTGCTTGGGCACACCTTGTATGATCCAAGTTCCGTACAGCGTTTGGCTGAACAGGCGACTGCACCAAAAGGTACAACCTCTTCCGCTGCAAAATCAAACTGATTAGCTTACTTTGTTTTATGTGTTGCGAGATGATCCTGTTTTGCTTGTGTGGCGTCAAGCACTCGCAATAAGAGATGCTGGTCGGCGCCTTGCAAGACGTGTAGGCCAGCTTCGGTTACTCCGCCTGGAACGGAGACGCGGGAGACGATCTCCTGCAGGGTCATCTCCTTTTTTGTGACTAATCGACCAAGACCCTCTACCATTGCAGCTAGTAAGTGTTCTGCCTCCTCTTCTTTCACACCGTGTACTTCCGCTGCGTGCGCGAATTGTAAAAGCCAATTTGCGATGAAGGCTGGGCCACAACTGGTTAAATCGGAGTAGACACGAGTTTTTGTTTCTGCAATTGGATGAGGAACACCGATTTGACTCAATAATTCGAGTAATTCAACTTCATCTTCTTGATCTAAACGGCTACCGCCCATAAAGAGAAGAATCCCCGAAAGCGCTGTTTGCGTGATGCTAGGAATGACTTTGGCGATCTTGCAAGGGAGAATTGTCTCTAGTTCTTGTAGTGTTACATGGCTGTTGATTGAGATCACATAGTGTGAAGGGTGGAGGATGGGGCGAATCGATTCTGCAATCGATGGGATGTCTGTAAATTTCGTACAAAGAAATGTGACGTCGGATTGACTAACGACGTGCTGTTCGTTTACACATACGTGAATGGATGTAGGGAAAACCGCTTGTATTCGTTGTGCCTTGCTATGGTTTCGATTATAAATGTTAACGGTTGGAGAACCAGCTTCGCAAAATGCAGTCGCCAGCATGCCGCCCATATGACCCGTTCCGATGATTCCGATACGCACAATTTTTGCCTCCTCTAGTAGCTATAGCTGCATATTCATGTGTTGTTATCCTATGCATGATTAGGCGTGTTTAGGTAAGATCCTTGTGGGCAGGAGATCATTTACATTTTATACAGGGGGGGAAAACTTTTTTTGCAAAACACTGTTTTCGCAACATCTTGTGAAATATAATGAGTTATAGAGTTTTTGGCCTGAAACTTGCTTATGGAAATTTGCGGTGATTCGAGATTCTTGTGGAGGCGATGTACATGCAACAAGGGTATCGATTGGTACAACAACAAGTACAGCGTTTGGCACTTACACAGACGTTGCAACAGGCGATTACCATTTTGCAGATGTCGACACATGAACTGTGGGCATTGGCTGCACAGGAGATCACGGAAAATCCTCTGCTGGAATGGCCGCAGAGAGAACGCCAAGAGCGGGCGCATTTGCGTGGGTTGGGGCGACAAAGCGATGCGGCAGTCTATGCGGTTGCGTACCGTTCTAAATTAGATGCCGTGTTACGCGAGCAGTTAGCGATGGGTCGTTTCTGTGAACACAATCGACGTTTGGTGGACTATTTGATTGACTGCTTAGATGATCGCGGATATCTAACTGTGCCGGTTGAGGAAGTTGCAACACACTTGTGTATAGAGAAAGATGAAGTATTGTTGGCGGTAAGTATCTTGCAAAGTTTTGAACCTATAGGAGTTGGAGCGCGGGATTTGCGTGAATGTTTATTGTTGCAACTTCATGCGAAGTTGGCGGTGTGTGACCCGGAAGATCGTTTCACGTATGAACTTGCGTGTCAGATGGTAGCGGATGACTTGGGGCGATTGCGTGCGAGTAGTACGAGATTCGCGAAGTTAATGCAAAAGTTTCACTGCACAGAAGCTCAGTGTAAGCGGGCGGTTCGCTTCATTCAGTCACTTGATCCGCGTCCTGGATGGCAATATGCAACGGAAGATGTTCAGTATATTTATCCCGATGTGATTGTGACAAAACTCGAATCTGAGTATGTCGTAATGGCGAATGATTTGGCGCTCCCACAAGTGCGATTAAGTGAAGAATACAGCGCATTTTTAAATCAAAAGCGAGGCACAGAGGTGCGCGATTATGTGGCGCATCAGACAAGTCTCGCGCAAGCGTTTGTGCGTGGCATTGAGGCGCGCAAGCGAACTGTGCAGCGCGTCGCGGAAGTTGTTGTTCAGTACCAACGAGAGTATCTGGAGTTTGGAGATGCCATGTTGAAACCGCTTACGTTAAAGGTGGTTGCAGATGAACTGGGCGTACACGAATCGACAGTAAGCAGAGCTGTGTCTGGGAAATATGCGCAAACACCGCGTGGGGTATTTGAGTTAAAACATTTTTTCTCCGCTCGGTTAATGTCTTCTGGGCAGGCGGATGGCGTCTCTTCTGCGAGTGTGAAGGCGCAATTAAAATATCTCATTGAGCGTGAGAATCCACTGTCGCCGCAGACAGATCAGCAGCTTGCAGATCAGTTAAAACAAAGTGGGATCCGAGTTTCTCGCCGAACGATTGCAAAGTATCGTGAAGAGTTGAATATCCCAAATTCCGCAGAACGACATCATGAGCGGACGGATCTGGCAGCTGAAGGGTAGTATAAACTTCTGAAGCTGCCTTTTCCTTGTGGTTCCACTTATCTAAAAAGTATAGTACAATGGAACGCGGGACGAATTTTGATCTATGTGGGACACATAGAGACCTATAAGAGCCTGTTCAAAAAGGGTTGAGGTAAGATGCAAGCAGGGGTTTGGTGAAGTCTGGACATGCGCGCGGAGTGTACGATAGGTGGTACATGAGCACGCATGTCCAGCACAAGCCGAAGCCCTGCGCCGCAGAGTTCTCGACCCTTTTTGAACAACCTCTATAAGTTTTTTAGAGGGATGCTTTTCGTCTGGAATGTATGTGAGGAGCGATTGGCTTGGATTTACTGCAGGCAAGTCAGCGTCTCGTGCCAGAGTTGGCGCTGAAATTGCGTTCTCGCTATCGTGTATTGCAAAGGATTTTTTTGCATCAGCCGATTGGACGCCGCAGTTTGGCGCAAGTGCTGGGGACGACTGAACGAATTTTACGCGCGGATGTGGAGTTGTTCAAAGAGCAAGGCCTTATTGACGTAGGGCCTATGGGCATGTCTGTGACGGATACGGGGCAGTCGCTTCTAGCTGATCTTGATAAGGTCATCCGTAAGCTGGACGGTCGCCGTGAACTCGAACAGCGCTTATCTATGCTGCTTGGCATTGCGCGTGTAACGGTGGTTCCAGGCGATAGTGAACAGGACGAAGCAGTGGGGCGCGACATTGGGCACGCTGCAGCTCAGATGTTGCAGGGATACATTCACTCACCTTGCACAGTTGCGATCACAGGTGGATCAACGATGGCAACCCTAGCAGACATGATGCCGCGAGCTGTGCAGCCGCAACGTGTCGAGGTGCTGCCTGCGCGAGGAGGCCTTGGTGAACGAGTGGAGCTTTTGGCAAATACAATCGTATCACAACTGGCCGACAAACTCGGCGGTACATATCGCATGTTTCACGTGCCAGAGTCGCTCAGCAGGGCTACGGTGGAACGATTGTCACAAGAGCCTGCTATTCAGGAAATGGCAGACCGCATTCGCCGCGCAGACATTGTGGTGCACGGGGTGGGAGATGCAGTCGCGATGGCGAGACGGCGACAATTGGATGAAACCACGATCGCGATGCTTCAGACTAGTGGAGCTGTGGCAGAAGCGTTTGGGTACTATTTCGATGCAAAAGGCAACATTGTATACATGATGAACACGGTGGGCATGAGGCTGGATGACTTGGCGGATATTGCGGTGGTCATTGCCGTTGCGGGTGGGCGTGCCAAAGGTGCAGCCATTCGCGCGGCTACACGGGCATATCAAATGGATGCATTGATTACCGATGAGGGCGCAGCTCGGGAGATTCTTGAAGTCATTAGCCGAGAAACGTTGCAATCGATGTAATTTGTGAATCGAAAATCGAAGGAGCGATTACTGTGGGTGTAAAAGTTGGAATTAATGGATTTGGACGCATTGGAAGAAATGTGTTTCGTGCTGCATTTGCAAGAAATGATGTGGAAATCGTGGCGGTCAATGATTTGACGAGCGCAGAGACACTTGCCATGTTGTTGAAATATGATTCAGTTCACGGCATTTTCCCGCATGAGGTGAGTGCAGATGGGTCTGATCTTCTTGTCGATGGGCGTCGTGTAAAAGTGTTTGCTGAACGCAACCCAGGGGATTTGAAGTGGGCGAACTCAGGAGTTGAAATTGTCGTGGAATCGACTGGGATTTTCACGGATAAAGAGAAGGCGCAAGTTCATATTACGCAAGGTGGAGCGAAAAAGGTCATCATTTCGGCACCGGCAAAAAATGAAGACATTACGATTGTCATGGGTGTCAACCATGAGAAGTACGATGCAGCACAGCATCATGTCATTTCGAACGCATCGTGCACCACGAACTGTTTAGCGCCGATTGCGAAAGTATTGCATGAACAGTTTGGAATTATTCATGGGTTGATGACGACCGTTCACTCGTACACAAATGATCAACGTATCCTTGATTTACCACATAGTGATTTGCGGCGTGCGCGCGCTGCGGCCTTGTCGATTATTCCGACGACGACGGGTGCAGCGAAGGCTGTTTCGCTCGTGTTGCCAGAATTAAAAGGGAAGCTAAATGGGTTCTCGATGCGCGTTCCAACTCCAAACGTTTCAGTGGTGGATTTGAATGCAGAGTTAAGCACAACAGTGACTGTTGAGGGAGTCAATCAAGCGTTGCGTGCGGCGACGAAAGAAGGATCACTTAAAGGATTTTTGGATTACACAGATGAACCGCTCGTTTCAAGAGATTTCAATGGTAATGCGTTCTCTTCTATTGTTGATGGTCTCTCCACGATGGTGATTGAAGGCACGATGGTTAAAGTCGTCTCCTGGTATGACAATGAGTGGGGTTATTCCAATCGTGTGGTAGACTTGACAGCCTATGTGGCGGAGTGCGGTCTGTAAGATGGACAAAAAAACAATTCGCGATATTGACGTGCAAGGAAAACGCGTCTTTGTACGCGTAGATTTTAATGTTCCTTTAAATGGGTCGACCATCACGGATGACACGCGGATTCGCGCGGCGCTTCCGACCATTCAGGAGTTGCGGGCAAAAGGTGCGCGCATTATCCTGGCAAGTCACCTAGGTCGCCCAAAGGGTCAGATCGTTGCACAGTTGTCACTGAAGCCGATTGCAGCACGATTGCAGCAACTGCTTGGGACGTCTGTTGCGTTTAGCGCTGACAGTATTGGATCTGGCGCAGAACAGCAGGTGGGACAATTACAGGATGGCGATGTCCTCCTGCTTGAAAATGTGCGGTTTCATTCGGGGGAAGAAAAAAACGATCCTGATCTCGCGGCAGCTTTTGCGAAACTCGCTGATGTGTATGTCAATGACGCTTTTGGTGCAGCGCATCGTGCACATGCGAGCACAGAGGGAATTGCTCGTTTTCTCCCTGCTGTAGCGGGCATGCTGATGGAACGCGAACTTTCGGTGCTGGGCGAGGCGCTCGCTCATCCTGCGCGCCCTTTTACCGCAATGATTGGTGGCGCGAAGGTGAGCGACAAGATCGGTGTGATCGAACATTTGCTTGCAAAAGTTGATCGGCTTCTGATTGGTGGGGGTATGGCCAATACGTTCCTTGCGGCCAAGGGATATGAGTTGGGGAAATCTCTCGTGGAAGCTGATCGCGTTGAAGTGGCGCGCGAGTTGATTCAAAAAGCGCAAGAGACAGGGAAGGAGCTCTTGTTACCTGTGGATCTTGTGCTCGCGACAGCGTTTGCGGCTGATGCGCCATCCCGAATCGGGGCTGTTGATGAGGTGCATGCAGATGAAATGGCCCTTGATATCGGTCCGGAAACGAGTCGACTATATGCGAAAACTGTGATGACCTCTAAAACTGTGATTTGGAATGGGCCTATGGGCGTTTTTGAAATGGAACACTTTGCGGCTGGAACGAATGCGGTGGCACATGCGATGGCAGAAGTACAAGGTATGACGATCATCGGTGGTGGAGATTCTGTTGCGGCGATTGAAAAAGCTGGCTTGGCTGAACGAATGACGCATATTTCTACGGGCGGTGGTGCTTCACTAGAATTTCTTGAAGGCAAAGTGCTTCCTGGCGTTGCCGCTTTGCAATCTCGAAAAGGGGCGAGTCAATAGTGAATGTGCGAAAGAAGTTGGTTGCAGGTAACTGGAAGATGTACAAGACTTCGCGCGAAGCGCAGATGTTTGCTCAGGAACTTGAAGGGTATAAAAATACTCTTGGGAAACCCAATGTGGAAGCACTGATATGTACTCCTTTTACGGCGCTTTATGGTCTTCATGATCGACTTGCACAAGTCTATGTGAAACTCGGGGCGCAAACGATGCACGAAGAAATACAAGGCGCATTTACAGGAGAAGTATCGGCTGCGATGCTGCAAGATGTGGGCTGCGATTATGTGATCCTGGGGCATTCGGAGCGACGTCAGTATTTTGCTGAATCAGATGCGGCGGTTGCTAAAAAAGCACTCGTGGCACTTGCGGCTGGGATTGTTCCGATTGTATGTGTTGGAGAAACTTTGTCAGAGCGCGAGGCTGGGGAGACACGTGCGGTGGTCAGTCGGCAAGTGAACGCCGTGTTGGAGTTATTGCAAACTCGCGCTTCACAAAGTGGTCTTTCGGAAGCGGAACTCGTGGTTGCTTACGAGCCGATTTGGGCGATTGGAACAGGCAAATCTTCATCGACAAGTGACGCACAAGATGTTGCGGCATGGATTCGCAGTCTTGTCAAAACGGCGCTAGGGGAGCAAACGGCAGAGCGTGTCCGCGTGTTATATGGTGGTAGTGTCAAACCGGAGAACATCAAATTGTATGTAGAACAACCGGATATTGATGGTGCGTTGATTGGCGGGGCGAGTTTGCAACCGGCATCGTTTGTTGCGCTTGTGGAGCAGGTATCAGTTCTTTCCTAGCACTTGTGATAGGAATTGAAGGGGAGATGGGTGCAATGAATAAACCAAAACCGCTCGCGCTCATTATTATGGATGGCTTTGGCTGGATTCCAGAAATAAAAGGGAATGCGGTGCTCGCGGCCAAAACGCCAAATTTTGATCGTTATCGCACTTCATTCCCATTTGTTACGCTCGGCGCAAGTGGCAGATCGGTGGGTTTGCCAGATGGGCAAATGGGCAATTCTGAAGTGGGACACTTAAATCTTGGCGCGGGGCGTGTGGTGTACCAAGATTTGACGCGGATTAGCAAGTCGATTCACGAGGGTGAATTTGCAAAAAATCCTGTGTTTCAAGGCGTGATTGAGCATGTGCGGACACATGGATCCAAACTGCACTTCTTTGGCCTTTTGTCAGATGGTGGAGTGCATAGTCATTTGGAACATCTATACGCTCTGATTGACATGGCACGTGAAGCGAAGATTGAACAAGTCTATATTCATGCATTTCTCGATGGACGAGATGTACTACCTCATACGGCTCGCACTTTTTTACGTGATCTGCAAGAAAAGTGTCAAGCGGCAGGAGTGGGACATATCGCAACACTTTCTGGTCGTTATTATGCCATGGATCGCGACAAGCGGTGGGAGAGAACAGAGAGAGCGTATCGCGCAATGGTTTGCGGAGAAGGGGATCGCGTGCGCGATGCGTTGGAGGGACTCGAAGCGAGCTATCAAAAGTCGGTAACGGATGAGTTTGTGTTGCCTGTTGTGGTGGTGGATGAACAGGATCAGCCGATCGGGCTCGTGGAAGAACAAGATGGGATGATTCTGTTCAATTTTCGGCCGGATCGCGCGGTGCAGATTTCCCAGGCGTTTACGAATGAAGATTTTCGCGGGTTTGATCGTGGGGTCAATTGGCCGCATACATATTACGTGTGCATGACGTTTTTCAGTGAATCTGTAGGTGGATATGTGGCGTACAAGTCGACGAATCTTGATAACACGCTTGGCGAAGTACTGACACAACATCACATGACACAGCTTCGCATAGCAGAGACGGAGAAGTTTCCTCATGTGACCTCATTTTTTAGTGGGGGGCGTGAAACACTCTTCGATGGGGAGGAACGTCTCCTGATTCCATCGCCAAAAGTGGCCACGTATGATTTACAGCCTGAGATGAGCGCGGATGAAGTGGGGGACGCTGCAGTCGCACGAATTGTGCAAGGCGGACTTGATGTGATGATCTTGAACTTTGCAAATCCGGATATGGTGGGGCACACCGGTGTGATGGAAGCGGCGGTCAAGGCGTGTGAAGCGGCAGACAGGAATCTTGGTAAGGTTGTCGATCAGTTACTTGAAGTTGGTGGAGCGGCGATTGTGATTGCTGATCACGGCAATGCAGAAGTGATGATTGACGAGGCGTCAGGATTACCCTGTACGACTCACTCCACGAATCCTGTGCCGTGCATCGTAACTGTACCTGGTGTAAAACTTCGTGCAGATGGAATTCTCGCCGATATGGCGCCAACGATGCTGGATCTCTTGGGGATTTCAAAGCCGGAGGAAATGACAGGGAAGTCGATCATTCATGAGCGAGTCTAATCCTGCGCAGGTGTAGGTATGGGGCATGAGAACGTACTAAATAAGGAGGTTCGATGAATATGGTGATCGATGATATTACTGCACTTGAAGTTCTCGATTCACGTGGGAATCCGACAGTGGAAGTAGAGGTTGTATTAGAAGATGGTGCAATTGGGCGTGCTATTGTTCCATCAGGAGCATCCACTGGCGCACATGAGGCGGTGGAACTGCGGGATGGGGACAGCACACGTTTTCTTGGTAAAGGTGTGGCAACGGCTGTTGCGAATGTGGAAGATGTGATTGGACCTGAGTTAATTGGCTTTGATGCCCGTGATCAAATTCACATTGATCGTTTGATGATCGACCTGGATGGTACAGAAAACAAAGGGAAATTGGGTGCGAATGCGATTCTTGGTGTGTCTTTGGCAGTCGCGCGTGCCGCTGCTGCAGCGCTCGAGTTACCGCTTTATCAGTACTTGGGTGGGTTTAATGCAAAACAATTGCCAGTACCTATGATGAACATTTTAAATGGCGGGAAACATGCGGATAACAACGTGGATATCCAAGAGTTTTTGATTATGCCAGTTGGAGCGAGCAGCTTTCATGAAGGTTTGCGCATGGGTGCGGAGATTTTCCATCAGCTAAAAACGGTGCTTGGGACCAAAGGATTGGCGACCTCTGTTGGCGACGAAGGAGGATTTGCGCCTAATCTCCGCTCAAATGAAGAGGCTCTGCAGATGATTCTCGAAGCGGTGACAAAAGCTGGATATGAGCCGGGGCGAGATGTGAGTTTGGCATTTGATGTGGCCGCAAATGAAATGTACAAGGATGGGAAATATCACTTTGATGGAGAGAAAGTTGTCCGTACGGCGGATGAGATGATTGCCTACTATGAACATTTGGTTGCAAATTACCCGATCATCTCCATTGAGGATGGGTTGGCTGAAGATGATTGGGAAAATTGGGGGGAACTCACGAGGGCTCTTGGTCACAAGATTCAATTGGTTGGCGACGATCTATTTGTGACTAATACGAAGCGGTTGGCACGCGGCATTGAGCAACAGATTGGCAATTCTATTCTTGTTAAAGTCAACCAGATCGGCACGCTGACAGAGACCTTTGATGCGATTGAGATGGCTAAGCGTGCTGGCTATACGGCCATTATTTCACATCGCTCAGGTGAAACGGAGGATTCTACGATTGCTGATATTGCTGTGGCAACCAATGTGGGACAAATTAAAACGGGGGCTCCATCCCGCACTGATCGTGTCGCAAAGTACAATCAGCTTCTGCGCATAGAGGCGGAACTAGGTTCACTTGCACGCTATGAAGGAGTCCATTCGTTCTATAATTTGCGCGGCCGCAGATAAGGCGAAAGTAAGTAGAGAGAGGGCGTAGGTGTGCTCTAACTCTCTACTTTTTTTATGCTCATCAAGGGATCTGTCATGAGGGATCTGTCACCATTGTGGCGGTAAGTTCTGGTAGACGTCCGAGGAAAAAGGCGCAGATGGCTGTAATGGCAAAAAATACAAGTGCAGGGGGCGAAGCGATTAGCCCGAATGGATGTTGCCCAACATGCATGAGCAATCCACCGCCGCTTGCACCAACCGAAGCCCCGACTGCCATGGAGAGTGAGGCGACGCCAAAAAAGGTCGCGAGGTGTGGTTGATCCGCAATCTGGGCGATATAGGTTTGACGATTTGGTACGGTTACGACGGAACCGAGAGATAAACCTAGTACAGGCGCCAAGATTCCGATGAGATTGACGCCAAAGATCAGTGGGATCCAACTGGCAGCCATGATGTACATTCCAATCGACATGAGTCGAGGCGCTGGGAAGCGATTCCCATACTTAGTCATCCACGCAATGGCGGGGTATGATACTACTATTTCTAAGATGGCCTCTAAACTGAATAACTCTCCGAGCGCTGACTTTGGCGCGTGCAGGATCGCAAGAAGATCAGGAATCGCGATGTACATCTGCTGATAAATGAGATAGTATCCCATAAATAAAAGAACAAACCGCAAGAAAGCACGGTTTTTCGCGATGACTTTGACTCCACGCAAAAGAGAAGTTTGTTTTTCTGGTTTTGCCTGATGAGGCAACAAGACTACGCTTAGCATGCCAATGACTGCAAAGATCGCTCCTGCAATCCAACAGATGGCTGTGAAGTGGTCATAGACAAGAAATGCGCCAAGTACTGGGCCGACTGTCGTTCCGATGTTGCTCGCTGCCTGACGGATGGTGAATGCTCGCGGTTGATTCTCCGGTGGAACGAGTGACGCGAGTGCGGCGTTGCCAGCTGGTCCAAATAAGGCCCCGCCTATCCCAAAGAAAAAGGCTGCTGCAAATAGCCACGCGCCCGTGGGAATGAGTGCAAAAAGTGCAAATCCGATGGAGCGTATGAGACAACCGATCAAAATTACGTAGCGGTAAGGCATGCGATCTGCGAGTGCCCCGCCAAACAATTGAAGTCCTTGTTGTGAGAGAATGCGAACGGCATATAAATTGCCGATAAACAGTGCAGTCATACCAAGTGACAAATAGTGTATAGATAACATAGGGATCAGCATAAAAAAACCGATATTCATAAATAGAGATTCGACAAATAAAAAGTATACGCTAATCGGAAAACGGCCTGGTACAGACGCATCCATGAATCATTCACTTCCTCTAAAATAACTCATCATTTTCGCGACGCAATTCATTTTAGCATATCTGGTTTGGACGCGTTTGCACTCTGTTTTGTAACTATGCTATACTTATTAGAGTGTTATGTGGAGGTGAATGTGATGTTGACATTTGCGAAGATCGTTTTGGCGGTCATTAGCGTGGTGCTTGTCATAGTCGTTCTCCTCCAGTCGGGACGAAGTGCAGGACTTGGTGCAATTACAGGCAGTGGCAATGAAGTGGGTGCATCTCGTCGTAATCGGGGAACAGATCCGATGCTTGCACGAACGACGATGGTTATTGCATTTCTGTTTTTTGTCGATTTGGTATGGATCGCATGGATGGTTTCTCATTAAGCGAGCTATGTGTGAGGAATGAGAAAAGTTTAATGATGAGCTATAAAAGGTGTCGCGGATGAAGCGACACCTTTACCTGTATGTAGATGATGGATCTGTGAGTCTTTATGGGCATGATTAAAGGAAACCAGGAATAGTTCGGTTTGTAAGTGAATCTCTGCATAATGTCAGGTTCTCTGCTTCGTGTTGAAAGCGAACGACTTGCCAAGCCTTGACACGACGATAAGGGGGGATTTCTACATTGCAAACCATTGCCCCCTCCTCAACGATGACACCAGTGCGTAAACAGGCATTGCAAATGATTGTGCCAGGGCCTATGTAGACATTCTCCTCGATCAGGGCAGGGCTCAGAACGCGGGTGCCACAATCGAGGATCGCTCGTTCACCGATATAGATGGCGTAGCTTGCACCTTGAATTTGAATGGGGTTTTTATGTAGGTCATGATCACTCGTCTCTGGCGATACTGCAAGAGTTACCATTTGGAGAATGCGAGTGCCTGATGCAAGTCCGATTCGTTGATCTGGTTCCCCGTATAGAGCAACGGATGGTGCTATGTAGGCATCAGTCGCGATCAGTAAGCTCGGTTGATGACTATTATTTGATGCGATCGAATGAGTGGTTTCCAGCTCTAGCGTGCCTTGAACAGGTGGTGAAATGGTCTGAGTGTCTTTGTGATTGTCCATACTGTGAAAAGTATGGATATCTTCAGATAACAGTTCACTTACATAGTTTTTAACTATGGGTGCTGTAAGTGCGCCTGTGAGAAATGCAATTGTAAAATGGGCGAACGTATGGCGCATCGAATCCCTCCGCAACGTAGTTCCTCGTCTGTATCTAAGTTGTGATAGTTGGAGAGATTTCATCCACAATCTATTACGAAGGAAGGAATCGCATGCAAACGAGAGAACGCAATCGGGAGGCTTACTCCCATCAGGGGGGGAAGATCGGAGTTTTGCTGATTCACGGATTTACCGGATCGCCCGGCGAAATGCGTCCACTGGCTGAATACTTAGCACAACAAGGCTATAGTATTGAAGTACCCATTTTGTCTGGACATTGTACATCCGTGCATGAGATGAATGAGACCACGTATTCCGATTGGGTACAATCAGCGTATGATGCGTACAATGTTTTGGATGTACGGACTGAGCGAGTCATTTTGGTCGGTCACTCGATGGGTGGATTAATCGCATTTTATCTCGCAAATCGATATCATGCAGCAGGGATTGTGAGTATGTGTACGCCGATGTATTTGGCACACTTTGGTGCACGATTAGCTCCGCTGGTTAGTTGGTTCTATCCCATTCATAAAGCCCCGCGTCCACGCAATACGGAAATCATGCAGTACTTAGGTGGATATGAAGAGACGCCCGTTCGAGCGGTGAAAAGTTTGAATCGTCTTATTCGTTTCGTTCGCGATGAGCTCAATGAGATTCATATTCCTGTGCTCGTTCAGCAGGCGCGTAAAGATTTGACAGTTCTCCCTGAAAGCGCTGAGTTTATCTATGAACACCTTGGAAGTACGATAAAGGACTTGAAATGGTATGAGCGATCTGGTCACATGTTGTCTATTGACACAGATCGTAAAGAGGTTTGGGGAGACGTATTGTCGTTTATCCACCAAATCGAGGAGGCGTTTTAGTTCGTGGAGGAAGAAGTTGTTCTTAATTTTATGCGGGAGCAAGTGTATCGACCCCTTTTATTTGATGAATTGCAAACGGCGCTTGGCGTTAAACCGACGTCTGGACAGATGATCGCATTTACTTCGCTGCTCGCGAAGATGGAGGCAGATGGGGCGATTGTGAGAACGCGTACGGGGCGCTATGGCGTGCCTGAGCGCATGGATCTTGTGGTCGGACACCTACGCGTCAATGTGCGCGGGTTTGGGTTTGTCATTCCGCAGGATCGCACGTTACCTGATTTTTATATTGCAGCTGGGGATATCGGTGAAGCAATGGATGGTGATCGCGTGATTGTCCGCCCGTTAAAGCCAGTCCCAGGAGGCAAGCGTGAAGGCGAGATCATCCGCGTCATCAAGCGCGCCCATCAGACGATTGTCGGCGTGTTGTCTACGTTTCGCACCTATGGCTTTTTAAAACCGGATGACCGTCGTCTCACACAAGATATTTTTGTTCCGGGTGATCAGTTGTTACATGCGGTAGATGGACAAAAGGTCGTCGTGGAAATCACGGCGTATCCTGGGTTGCATCAAAGTGCGACAGCAAAGGTAGTCGAAATCCTAGGATTTCCAAATGATCCCGGGGTGGATATTATCTCTGTTGTGCGTAAATACGGTCTAGCAGAATCATTTCCGCAAGATGTGCTACAAGCTGCGGAAGTCGTCCCGCATGAGGTTAGCGCAGAGGAGATTGCACGTCGACGCGACTTGCGTACGGAGACGATTGTCACAATTGATGGACCCGATGCGAAAGATCTTGATGATGCAGTTCATGTACGTCAACTTGCCAATGGTCATTATCTACTTGGGGTACATATTGCAGATGTTTCATATTATGTACGAGAAGGCTCGGCACTTGACCGTGAGGCCTATAAACGTGGGACAAGTGTCTATTTGGTCGATCGAGTGATTCCTATGCTCCCGCCGCGTTTGTCCAATGGAATTTGTTCTTTGCATCCACAAGTGGATCGCTTGACTCTTACATGTGAAATGGAATGGTCAGAGGGGTTTGATCTCATGCGCCACGATATTTACGCTTCCGTGATTCGCACAACAGAACGAATGACATATGACGCTGTGCGTGCCATTGTTACGGGACAGGATCCTGCCGTGACGGAGCGATATGCAGAGCTTGCGCCGATGTTTCATTTGATGGCTTCCTTTGCGATGGGGCTTCGTGAACGACGGATGAAACGTGGGGCAGTTGACTTTGGTTTTGCTGAGACGAAAATCAAGGTGGATGAGAATGGGCATCCCTTAGAACTTATAAAACGAGAACGCAGCATCGCGGAGATGATGATTGAAGAATGTATGCTCGCAGCTAATGAGACAATTGCGGAACACTTTTTTTGGATGGAAATTCCATTTATCTATCGTGTACACGAAGCTCCAGAAGTTGAAAAAATGATGGCATTCAATGAATTTGTGCACAACTTCGGATATCATCTAAAGGCAAGTGGGAACATCCATCCGCATGCATTACAGGATTTGTTGGAAGATGTACACGGGAAGAAAGAGGAAACGGTCATTAGTCATGTCATGCTGCGGCAAATGAAACAAGCGCGCTACTCTGCGCAAAGCATGGGGCATTTTGGATTGGCGGCCGAACATTATTCTCATTTTACAAGTCCCATTCGTCGTTACCCTGATCTCATGATCCATCGCGTGCTACGTGAAGTGTTGCTTGAAGGGGGAGTGTCCAAAGATCGGTATACGCACCTTCAAGCTATCATGCCTGAGGTAGCGGATCAATCGTCGCGTTGTGAACGAACGGCTGTCGATGCGGAACGTGAGACAGATCTTCTTAAGAAGATTGAATATATGCAGGACAAAATCGGTGATGAATTTGAAGGAATGATTTCAGGTGTCACGGGATTTGGCCTCTTTGTTCAATTGGATAACTCCGTCGAAGGGCTCGTCCACGTCAGTTATTTAGATGATGATTATTACCATTATCACGAGAAACTTCATGCGTTAATCGGGGAGCGGCTGCACCGAGTCTATCGGATCGGTGATCGTGTTCAAATTCAAGTGATGAAGGCGAGTAAAGAGAATTTGACGATCGATTTTGTCTTAGTGGCAAAGTTGCAGGAGGATCACCCCTTCGTTGATCAAGATGGTGCGACGGAGAGAGAAGGGGCTGGGTCACCTAGCCGAGAGCGCTTCTCGACTGGAGCAGAGAGGTCTCCAATGGGCAAATACGCCAGAACTGATCGACGACAGGAGACGGGAGGTTCCAATAGGCGGGTGAAAGGTACCCCGCCACGCAAATCTGGAACTGGACGGACGAAAGACAAAAAAAGAGCTGATGAGGTACGGACAGAGTCGGACCATCCATTTGGCAGAACCGCCAGTGGTCCAGTTCACACACGCGGGGATGCAGTTGAGCGTACGAAATCTACGCCGCGTGGCAGTTTACTTCCTGCAAAAGGTGGATATGTCGGAACAAGCAGAGAAGGAGCGGAAGCTCAGCTAGGACAAGTGGGGGCAACTGAGAAGGGAAGGTCAGACCGAAAATCCCGAGCGAAGGGAAGCGAGGGACGTAGCAAGGCGGCACAGCGTAAGAAAAAGGATAGGCAATTGATCAATGAAATCAGTAGTACGTACGGGGTACCTGTAAAAGACAAGGGACAAAAACGTTCGAAGTCTAAGTTCGAATAGAATAGGATGTAACGACATCGTGGGAATTGATCTACATGTTGAAGAATGGGTGGGGGAACGGGATGACATCGCATATTTTCACCATCGGGGAAGCACTGATCGATTTCATTTCAATGCAAGAGAATGCGACCATCGCGCAAGTTCAGGGATTTTCCCGACAAGCGGGTGGAGCGCCTGCGAATGTTGCGGTCGCAGTTGCAAGACTTGGGGGGAGGACTGCATTTTTCGGAAGTGTTGGACGTGATCCGTTTGGTGATTTCCTTATCGAAACGATGGGGTCATATGGGGTGGAGACGTCATACATTGTGCGTGTTGAGCATGCGACATCGCTTGCATTTGTTGCTCGTAGAGAAGGAGAATCGCATTATTTTTTCGTTCGCAATCCAGGAGCGGATACGTGTTTGGAGTCCTCGCATGTAGAGAACATTCCAATGGCTTCCGATGTTATATTGCATTTTGGGTCCAATTCACTGGCGGAAAGTCCACTTCGGGAGACGCTACATACGCTTCTTTTGCGAGCTTCTAGGGAACAGTCACTGGTGAGTTTTGATGTGAACTTACGACCTGCTTTTTGGGGAACAGTTGCAGATGCAAAACGCTTATGCACTGAGACGGTCACGTTAGTGGATCTGGTCAAGGTGAATCGTGATGAGTTAGTTTGGCTGTCAGACAGGGAAGATGAACAGGCTGCGATTGCACATGTCGCGCAAATGACCCATGCAGTGGTTGTATGTACGCTCGGTTCGCGTGGTGTCTTAATACATCATAGAGATTGGGAACATCCTATTCAGGTAGTGGGACGTTCTGTTTCTGTTGTGGATACGACGGGTGCGGGGGATGCTTTTATTGGGGCGCTCTTATATCAATTAGGTCAGGCAGGTGTCTCGCACGCTGATTTGGTGACGTTGGGTGAAGTAAAGTGGCGCCTCTTTTGTGAATTTGCGACCGCATCGGCGGCTCTTACCGTAGGTAAGTTTGGGGCGATGGCTGCGATGCCAACCTTGGCGGAGGTTGAGCATTTTTTGCGCGATTGCTAAGAAAAAGCCGCATGCTCACTGGCAGATTACACAGGCCATGCGGCGGAATTACTCCATGCTACCATTGTGTTTTTATAAAGTGTAGCGCTACATCTTATGCGCGCGGCCCTGCCGCAACAATTGTAGATGGGACATCGTGGAATTTTGTGAAATTCTTTTTAAAGCGATTTGCGAGTGATTGAGCTGCTGTATGATATTCGTCTTGATTTTTCCATGTGAGCGCTGGTTGTAAAACTTCATTTGGAACGCCAGTAATTTCAGTTGGAATGGCTAATCCAAAATAAGGTTCGGTTATGCATTCAACGTGATCTAATTCACCTGCAATGGCTGCTTGCACCATCTTCCGTGTAAATTCAAGTTTCATGCGCTTGCCAACGCCGCAGGATCCGCCAGTCCAGCCCGTGTTGACCAGAAACACAGATGTGCGGTGCTCATCGATTTTTTGACCAAGCATATTGGCATACTCCATTGGATGTAATGGTAAGAATGGAGCACCAAAGCAAGAAGAAAAAGTTGCTTCTGGTTCGGTGATGCCTCGTTCTGTGCCTGCAAGTTTGCTTGTGTAACCAGAAAGAAAGTGGTACATCGCTTGTTCTTTGGTCAGTCGAGAGATGGGAGGCAGCACCCCAGACGCGTCAGCTGTCAAAAACACAATGACAGAAGGCTGACCGGCAACGCTCGGGATGAGTGCATTTGGAATAAACTCCAAAGGATATGCTGCACGCGTATTTTCAGTGAACTCTGCAGAAGCATAATCTGCTATGCGGGTTTGTTCGTTTACCACCACATTCTCCAGCACAGTGCCAAAGCGAATCGCATCCCAAATCTGCGGTTCTGCTGAAGCGCTAAGTCCGATGCACTTTGCGTAGCAACCCCCTTCAAAGTTAAAGACGCCATGTTCACTCCAACCATGTTCATCGTCGCCGATTAATTGACGATGAGGATCTGCTGACAGTGTGGTTTTCCCTGTTCCGGAAAGGCCAAAGAATAGGGCAACGTGATCGCTATCCGGAGCTTTATTAGCTGAACAGTGCATTGGGAGGATTCCTTTTTGTGGCAAAAGAAAGTTTAAGACTGTAAAAATGGACTTTTTGATCTCGCCGGCGTATTCGGATCCTCCGATTAGAACAGTTCGATGTTTGAACGAGACAATGATGAATGTTTCGGAATTTGTATGATCACTTGTTGGATCTGCCTTGACGGATGGGAGGTCAATGACCGTGAAAGCTGGTCTATGCATGGCCAATTCTTCTTGATTTGGGCGGATAAATAGTTGTCGGGAAAATAAACTGTGCCACGCATATTCAGAAACGATGCGGATCGGCAGTTGGGCATCAAGAGAAGCACCTGCAAATCCGTCAAAAACGAACGCGCTATTTTTGCTAATATAGTCAAGTGCCTTGTCGTATAAACGAAGGAAAACGGATTCGTTGATTTTTTGGTTAACAGAACCCCAGTGCACTCGAGATTCTGATTGTTCATCGACCACAAAAAATTTATCTTTTGGTGAGCGGCCTGTGAATTTTCCAGTTGTTGCGCGCAAAGCACCTGTGTCAGTTAAAATTGTCTCGTTACGAATGAGCGTGAGTTCGATCAATTCTGGTGTGGACAGGTTATAATAAGTGTGAGTATTCCGTAGTGTAGATTCTAAACGATCATGTAAGAGAGAGTCGATCAAGGGTGTAACCTCCTGTCCTTTGTAGGAACTATTTTGTGGGAACTGATTTGGGAACTATTTGTAGGAATGAATTCGTTGTATCCTTTGTGTGAAAGAACAACGAGATAAGTATGTGAGGATATTTTATGTCCTGAACATCTATTAGGTTATATGTAATACACCAATAATGCAACATATTTTTCCCTAATTCGAAAATGTGACATACTAATTCGTGAATTTGACGGTTATAATGAACGACTGTGACATGTCTGTTCCAAATGTTGAGTAACATTGAAGTGGACAGAAGCAGACGAGATACACGATGGCGAGGGACGAAGATGGCGAATGCAGCGAATCAGGTAGTGAAGAATGGAAAAGCGAGTGAAAGATCAGCTGTTAAGACGGTTGCGCAAAATAAGAAAGCTACACATGATTATTTTATCGAAGAGACATTTGAAGCAGGGATGGTCTTGACAGGGACAGAGATCAAATCAATTCGCGCAGGAAGATCCAATTTGAAGGACAGTTATGCACGGGTGGAGTATGGCGAAGTGTTTTTGCACAATTTTCATATTAGTCCATATGAAGCAGGGAATCGATTCAATCACGATCCCCTACGCACGCGCAAGTTACTTCTAACTAAAGCTGAGATTCGCAAATTGATTGGGGCTTCGCGTGAATCAGGGTATGCGCTTGTACCACTGCGTTTATATCTGCGCGGCGGTTTTTGCAAGGTGGAGATTGCAATAGCACGTGGTAAGAAAAACTATGACAAACGTGAAACGGTCGCCAAACGCGATGCTGCTCGTGAGATTGAACGGGCTTTTCGCGACCGGCAGCGTTCGTAGGGTCGAGTAGTGCATGATTTGGTTGTGCGTACCTTCTTAAGGAATGATGTTTACCACGTTCTCTAAAGAGCTATTTGCGTTGTTCGGGAAGCCTTGTCAGACAAGGGCTCGGAGTGAAGGGGAAAATAACTTTCCCCCAAAATAATACGAGAAATCAAGGGAAAAAGGGACGCGATCGAGTGGTGAGGGGAAAATCCACCCCAACTGCGTGGGGCGGAAATAGAAAAGCAAGGAGGCCAACGATTCTCTGGTAAAATGGGAGTTGCGAGGATCCAATTTTACGAGGAGGTTGACCTGTATGGCCATTTTACCACAACTGAAACTGTTTGACTGGCATGACATGCAACCGCTTGGCGATTTGGAGCGCCTGCGCCTGGTGCTCGAGTATATGCCGGACGAAGAACTGATGAGGGTGCTCCATCGCCTCCGCGCCAAGGGTCGCAACGACTACCCGGTGCGCGAGATGTGCGGATTTGATGGATTCGTACCACCGCCGTGGGCCTACAC
>JAKACV010000035.1 GCA_021821085.1 Bacillota bacterium
GTGAAGTCTGGACATGCGCGCGGAGTGTACGAAGGAGGTACATGAGCACGCATGTCCAGCACAAGCCGAAGCCCTGCGCCGCAGAGTTCTCGACCCTTTTTGAACAACCTCTATATGTAAATAAACATGGATCAATGAACTACTGAGATGATCCATGCTCTATCCTATTCATTCTATCACAGTAACCGTCACTGTGACTGATGCTCAATCGTAAATCCATCTTGTACTAAAGTCCAATTTTGCGGGAAATTATAACTAAGTTCCCAGTAAAAAAAACCACGCATATTGTATTCTCGTACTAATTCATTTTTCGCCAAGATACTCAATGCGTCATTAAACCAAACCACTCGCCTCGTCTCCCCGTGATAAGTATAAGAAGGTGCAACTGACACAGGATCAATCGTGATCTCAGCCTGTTGCTCCACTGCTTGTAAAAAGAGTTGCTGATTTTCCAACACTGTAGCTGGTCGCAGTGGACTTTGCGGTAACGTCCAATCATCCCCATAAAGTGGGATGCCAAGCAATACTTTATGACTATCCATGAGAGACAATGCGTAATCAAGTACTGCACGCACTTTATTTACTGGCGCAATCGCCATCGGTGCACCGGAGGGATATCCCCAATCGTAAGTCATCAACATAACCCGATCGACAAGTGATCCAAGTGTTGCATAATCAAATCCTCCCACCCACGGATTATCCGGATCATCCCATGGCTTTGGCGGCATAGCGATCGTAACTTGATATCCTTTGGGTTGCAGTGCCTGAGCCACTTCTTGAACAAAGACATTATAGAGATCTCGATCAGCAGGATAAATATGCTCAATATCTAAGTTGATCCCCTTCCATTGGCGGGCATCTAACTCAGCTACAATTTCCTGCATAAGTCGTTGTCGAACACCTGTACTCGTAAATACATGATGGGCCAAATCTGCGCTAAAAGTTCCATCTTGACTAGCGTTCGTCAGCACCATGAGATATTGCACATCAGGCACATGAGGAATCTGAGACTTTGGTTTGCGTAAACCACCTGTGGGTAAGATGGCGTAACTAAAGACACTTACTTCTGTCAACAGAGATGCATATTGCTTCACAAGTTCAAGATCTTGTGAAGTCCCAGTTAACGCCAAGTATGCGTTCGTCTCGATGCTCGGTTTGTTTGTAATAACCTCGGGAACCAATAATGTTTGACCGATCGTCAATTGATTAGTCTGAAGAGGTGGATTAAATGCCAGAAAGGAGTCTACAGAAATTCCAAAGCGGCTGGCAATCGACCATAATGTATCCCCTGCTTGAACCGTGTATTGACGAACGATATACGATTCACTGGATGGGATAACGAGCGACATACCAGGAACAAGAGTGCTCGCTGACAATCCATTTAAATATTGAATCGTTCCTACTCTGGTATGATAGCGCTGAGCCAAAAGCAAAAGTGTATCGCCTCGTTTTGTAACATGAACTCTCATTGAATTCCCTACCTTCCACGCGAATCCATTCTTCGATTTTCCAATCCTCGTTGCATGGTATGTAGGTTTATAGGCGAATGTGCAGATCAATTAAACGTGTCCTCACTGGAGTTTGAACATGCGACAGTACAAAAATATTCATCGATTTTCAGTTGACGTAAACGTTAATAAGTTGTATATTCTGCACATAACTTATTTGCACAAATTAATTCAACAAGTCGCACGTGGAGGCATCCACAGTGGAACGTCACTATACGATTTCGGATCTCGCAGAACTGTTAGACATCACACCGCGTACACTCCGTTATTATGAAGAAGTGGGCTTGCTCACGCCGATTCGCCAGGGTACGCAACGCCTCTATCGCGATCGAGATCGCGTCCGATTACAGCTAATTCTGCGCGGTCGACGTTTAGGGTTCGGATTACCTGAGATTGCGGACATGCTCGACTTATATGATGCAGATCCGACAGAAATCACCCAATTGCAGGATGTATTACAGCGCGGAGACAAGAAACTGCATGATATTGAAAGGCAAATTCGCGACCTAGAAGCGGTACGCGACGAACTTACTGAACTGCGCACTCGCATCGCGAAAACATTACTACAAAAATTGAGAGGAGACCCAACTGAATGAACCATATCTCCTATGCATACGGGAAAAATCACTTTGCACTTGATGGTGATTTACAAATCTTATTGAAACACTACTGGTCTGACTATTCTAAACATAAAGCAGAATTGCTAGAGTTTGGTGAATACGTGGGGCGCGACATCTATGAAACCGTTTACCACGTGGATCACGATGCGCGTCCAGTATTAATCAGTCATGACCTTGATGGGAATCGAATTGATCGGGTGCGCCTAAGTCCTGCGCAACGTGCCGTATTACACCATACGGCACATATTAACCGCCCACCCTATGAAGGCGGGAGTTGGCATCATCACTATGCTCTTGGTTATCTCATTGGCGATCCGGGACTCTACTGCATTCTAACAATTACTGGACAAACGATATACGCGATTCACAAGTACGCACCTGAATTTGCAGAATGGAAAGAACAATTACTATCAGGAGAAGCTTATGGCGCAACCTGGATGACAGAGTCACAGGGCGGTAGTGATCTCGGCGCCAATCTGGCTGTGGCTACAAAGGATAGCGGTGCCAAGTGGCACATCACTGCAGACAAATATTTTGCGAGCGGAGCAGGATTAACCGATTACGCGATCACAACTGCGAGACCAGAAGGCGGCAAGCAGGGTCCAAAAGGACTGGCACTCTTTCTCATGCCACGCATCAACAGTGAAGGAGACCTCAATTTCCACATCCGCAGACTCAAGGATAAAAGTGCAACACGCGCTGTGCCGTCTGGTGAAGCAGAGCTGAATCACAGCGAAGCATACCTCATTGGTAAAGCTGAAGAAGGTATTTACTATACTCTCGAGAATTTAACTGTATCTCGTCTTGCAAATGCCATGGGAGCGATGGGAACCGCACGTAAAGCTCATCTTGAAGTCCTATCGCGCGTGCATCGCCGCACAGCATTTGGTAAATCACTGAAGGAGTATCCTCTCATTCGTCGCGATCTTACAGATCTTGCTGTGCGCTTGGCCGGAGGTCTTGCACTGAGCTTTCATGCGATTGACAAGTTTGATCACGCATGGAATGTACGCCCCCCCTACACGAGCGCCTATCACTACACACGCTTTCTTACACATGTGGCTAAAAACCGGACTGCTGAACATGCATCTGCAATGACTGCCATGGTGATGGAATTGTTTGGTGGATTGGGGTTTTTAGAAGAATACGGAATTTCAAGATGGCATCGCGAGGCACTTATTACTCCGATTTGGGAAGGACCTAGCAATATTCAAGCACTAGATTTTCTCGAAACGATTCAGAAACACCACGCACACGAAACCTACCTTGAGGAATTTATACCCCTGCTAGAAATGGCAGGGACACCCTCGGCAAAAATCGCACAGCAAACCATTGAAATAGCTCTTGAAAAAATGAATACCTTGTCGATTCCTGAAGCTCAGTGGTATGCAAAGCATACACTCGAAAAGATCGCCGACGCGACACAAGTCGCTCTACTCTATTCACTGGCTAAAACAGGTGGCCAGCGATACGAAAAACTTGCTGAATTATACGCTGTGCATTTTATTCGACAAGAAGAATACCCATCTTGGGCCATGACAGATCAAGAAGTATGGGGAACAAACATCTCTGACTAACAAATGATCAATCCATCACCCAAGTGTGTTCATTCACATTATACATGTAATAGAACTGTGAATGGACACACCTGGGTGGCAGAAGAAGTCATTGCGTAATCCCACACGTACTCATCCGAATTGCTCTCATTATTATCATGGTACGTTGCGTCTACGTTGCATTTACCCTAGAACAGAGTCGAACAAAACATTGGTTGGACATTGCCTTTTACGTATCTATCGCAGTTTTCGCACTATCTTTTCTTCTATTTAAATAGATCGCGCAAAATTCAAACTAGCCATTGCCTTCCATACTTCTCTTCCTGTATCTTTAAGAATGAAGGAGAATTGAGGGGGTGGCTATGATTCAATTTTCACGTCCAGATGTAGAAGAATTTTTTTGTACATATTCAATTACTGATTTCACAATCAACAAAGAGGAAACAAAAATTGCCTTCAGTACAAACTTAAGTGGTCGATACAATGTGTGGGGGATGGATATACCAAACCCATTTCCCTATCCTCTATCCTATATCGACCAAACACCAGCTTACATGAAGTTTGATCCAAATGGACGATATATATTGGCTGGCTTCGATCATGATGGCGATGAGAATGTCCAAATGTATTTACTCCCACCAAGTGGTGGAGCACTGACTCCCCTTAGAACGTTTGAAGGAAGACGTCACTACTTTTGCACGTTGTCAGAAGATGGTGAACGCGTCTATTATTATTCAGACAAAGACAATCATCTATTTCTAAATGGCTATGTATACGAGATGAACACTGGCGAGGAAAGAGTTCTGTATGTTGGTGCTGATGGTACCACAGAACTGACGGACGTAGCTTCTGATGAATCCAGTTTCATTACTCAGAAAGCGTTTGCAAATACATTTGTACCTGGCTATCTTCACATTCAAGAGAAAATGTACAGCCTCACGCCAGATCCCACCAGCCCGCATGTCGTCTTGGGTGGTGGATATATTACTGATGCATACGTTTTTGCGACAAACTTTGAGTCGGATCGAACCTACCTTGCAACATTCCAAATTTCATCCAAGCAATTTGACAAACTTCATGCAATTCCACATGAAGATATAGGCCTAATCGCCATACATGAAGCATCTCACGTTGTCTATTTTGTCGCGCATGGTGGCGTGGAGGATCATCTGTACGCTTACGATCTTGAGCAGCATACTGTTACTCTTCTTGATTCACCTGTTGCGGTGATTGAAAGTATCAAAGTAGCAGATAGTGGGTCACTCTATATTCTTGGGCGCAGCGATGTAGATCCATTTAACTTATACAAACGATCTATTGATGGGACATGGACGCCCCTCACAAACAACCGCGTGATGGGAATGGCGCGCGATCAACTGGTAACCGCTGAGGTCGTACATTTCCCCTCATTCGACGGACTCGAACTAGAAGCCTTATGGTTCCCCACGCATACCGAAACGTCAAACGGTTATACGGTTGTCTGGCCACATGGCGGTCCCCAAGCATCTGAACGTCGAATGTTTCGCCCCTTCTTTCAATTCCTTTGTAGTCGTGGCTACAATGTTTGGGCACCAAATTTCAGAGGTAGTTCCGGTTATGGCGCAAAATTCATGAAAATGGTAGAAGGAGACTGGGGATACGGTCCGCGTCTTGACATGGTGGAAAGTATCGAATGGCTCATTCGAGATGGACGCGCGGATCGCGACAAATTATTTTTAGTGGGCGGAAGTTACGGCGGTTATATGACACTCCTGCTTCACGGCCGACACGCCGAGTATTTTCAAGCATGTGTCGATATTTTTGGTCCCGCCAACCTATTTACGTTCCTAAACTCAGTCCCTGATTTTTGGAAACCAATGATGAAACAGTGGTTAGGCGATCCAGTTTTAGATAAGGAACGATTAACAATGGATTCGCCGATTACGTATCTGGATGGAATGACAAAACCGATGCTCGTCATTCAGGGTGCAAATGATCCACGCGTAGTCAAAGCGGAATCAGATCAGATTGTGAAAGCGTTACGCGATCGTAGCATCGAAGTAGAGTATCTTGTCTTTGACGATGAAGGCCACGGTTTTATGAAAAAAACAAATGAAATGGCAGCTTACCGGCGAATTGTTGATTTTTTAGATGAACACCGCAAATAAATGAAACGCTGTGACCCTACTAAATGATATCATGCGCTGGTATTGATCACCCCAAGTGGTGATCTGTATGTGCCAACAGCCAAAATGACTCCTCAGTCATTTGAAGTCGAATATTTTGTGGCGATGGCGAGCTTAACTCCAATGCACAATGGCGGCTCACGATGCCCATAAGCCTGATTGATGCGCAAGCTACAGTAACCGATTTGGAGTTATGTATTGATCTTACGCCATAATCATCTGGCGATAACACATGCTGCAACAGAGTTGGGGGCCACTGTCCTTCATTCTGCTGCTTATTGTATGAAGTGTGTTCAGATCACTGGATCACGAAAGGTGGCTAAAAGGTATGCAAGTTTCTCTCTTTATTACTTGTCTTGTCGACACCATGTTCCCACAAGTGGCAGAGAGCCTTGTTCATTTATTACAGAGACAGGGGATTAAAGTAAATGTTCCGATGAGTCAAACCTGTTGTGGACAACCTGCATTCAACTCAGGTTACTTTGAAGAAGCACGGGAGGTCGCCAAAACCTGGCTCGACGCATTTGCCGACAGCGAGTATATTGTAACTCCGTCCGGTTCTTGTGGAGCGATGGTTACACACGATTATCCAATTTTATTTAAAGGGGATCTCAAGCGGTTGGCACTGATTTCAAAATTGGCACAACGAACCTATGATTGGACCCAATTTTTTGTCGACGTTCTTCAAATTGAAGATCTTCATGCACAAGCAAACCTCGTCGCCACTTACCATCCATCATGTCACGCGACTCGTTTGCTAGGTGTAACGGATGCACCTTATCGCCTGATGTCACAAGTACGCGGTCTACAGTTGGTAGACCTTCCACTAGCTGATCAATGTTGTGGATTTGGTGGTACGTTCGCAGTTAAAATGCCGGAAATTTCAACAGCCATGGCAACTGAGAAAGTCATGCACATTGCTGAGACATCTGCTGAACTCCTGCTTGGACAAGATATGGGATGTCTGATGAATATTGCAGGACGAATGAATCGGATGAATACAAAAATTCCAGTGCTTCATCTCGCAGAATTCTTAGATCGCGCCTCATCAGGTATCCCCATTCTGAGTGGCGAAAGGAGAGTGTAAGATGAATCCGCAATTCAATGCACGAATTAAGAAAGCCGTTGTCGACAAGAAACTACGTCGAGCTGTACAAGTAGCAACAGACCGTTTACGAATAAAAAAGGCAGATGCAATGACGAAAATCGACATGGAAGAGTGGCGCGAACGCGGTCGCGAGATTCGTGAACACGTGGTCTCCCATCTTGACTACTATCTTGCACAACTAGCTGATAATGTACGACAACGAGGCGGTCAAGTCCATTTTTGTATGAACGCAAACGATGCGGTACAAGCGATCAAAAACATTGTGCAAACACATCATGCAACAAAAGTCATCAAATCAAAATCGATGGTCACTGAGGAATTACAGTTAAATCATGCGTTAGAGCAAGATGGAGTGGACGTTGTTGAAACAGATTTGGGTGAGTATATTATTCAGTTGGCCGGGGAATCCCCATCGCACATTATTGCGCCTGCCATCCATAAAAGGCGTGAACAAATTGCTGAGCTATTCAGCCAAGTCGCAAATCAGCGTATTGCATCTGACACACCTAGCTTAAACGATTATGCCCATCAAGTATTGCGTGAAAAGTTCATTGGAGCGGATATAGGGATAACGGGCTGTAACTTTGCGATTGCAGAAACTGGAACAATTTGTTTATTTACAAATGAAGGAAACGGCCGGATGGTTACCACCCTTCCCGACGTTCATATTGCCGTCATGGGAATGGAGCGGGTGTTGCCAAGCTTAGCTGATCTAGAAGTGTTTATGAATGTGCTTCCACGCAGCGCAACTGGCCAGCAACTCACGAGCTACGTTTCCCTTGTAACAGGTGCGCGTGAGCCTGAAGAATTAGATGGATCCCGTGAATTTCACCTTGTCATATTGGACAATAAACGGAGTCACTCCTTGGGAGATCCTGATTTTCAAGAAGTACTGCACTGCATACGCTGTGGAGCTTGCTTAAACGTCTGCCCTGTGTATCGACAGATTGGCGGTCATGCCTACGGTTCCGTTTATTCAGGCCCAATCGGCGCAGTCCTTACCCCACTCTTACGAGATGATCCAGAAGCTGCAGATCTGCCTTACGCATCCAGCTTATGTGGCGCCTGTTATGAAGCATGTCCTGTAAAAATCCCCCTGCATGATATGCTCGTAAAATTACGCGCACGCAATGTGGAACGCGGTCACACTGCACCCGCAGAACGATTTGCTTTCCAATTGTATAAGAAGACATTTACACGCGCGAAAAACTATCGCGTCGCTATTCGTTCCCTTCGTACTGTACAAAAGTGGTTTATGACAAACGGAGAATTTCATTCCTCACTTCCTGTTCTATCCGCTTGGACCAAAACCCGAAGTCTACAGGGGATGAGTTCCCAGACTTTTCGTGAACGCTTTCAAAAAGGTTTAGTCATCGATCAAATTTCAACGCAAATTTCTGAAACTGCAAAAAGGAGAGGCGTAGATGGATCAGACAGTTGAAAGTGAATTCTTACAAAATGTAGCACAGCGACTGGGTCGCAACGAACCGTTACGTGCTACTCCAAAACGCATATCGCTTGGTGCACAGGGATTGACCCATAGCCATTTACCCGAATCCCTCAGTGAATCATACACAGAAGAAACGGATGTTGCATTCAACGCAGCTGTATTTTGTCTATCGCTTGAAAATGTAGGCGGTCAAGCAAAAGTAATTGCTAGAAATGAAATCCCGGCCATTTTATCGGATATCGTCACTCGCCATCAGATTCACTCTGTCATGCAGTGGAAAGATGCACTTTTGGAACATCTGGAGATCCCATCTCTCTTACATGATCGCGGACTTGATGTATATACATGGGGAGAAGAATCTGTCGTTTCCAAAACGAGAATTGAAAAAGCTCAACTGGGTATTACATCGGCCAACTATGCGATTGCAGAAACAGGTTCACTTGTGGTAATAGGAAATCACGACCAGGGTCGTTCTGTAAGCCTGTTGCCATCCGTACATGTCGCATTTGTACCGCTCACGCGGTTATATTTACGCGCACAGAGTGTGCTTCAAGAATTACAGCAACAACGCATGCCAGCATCTGTAAACTTCATTACAGGTCCTAGCCGTACATCCGATATTGAAATGGATTCTACGATTGGCGTTCACGGTCCTAAGTACGTATATGTATTTTTAACTGACGAGACATAATGAGGTTGTTCAAAAAGGGTCGAGAACTCTGCGGCGCAGGGCTTCGGCTTGTGCTGGACATGCGTGCTCATGTACCACCTATCGTACACTCCGCGCGCATGTCCAGACTTCACCAAACCCCTGCTTGCATCTTACCTCAACCCTTTTTGAACAGGCTCTAATAGAGAGCGGTTTTTTCACCCGCTCTCTCCCCTCACATCGACTTAGTCGACATCATGTTCATCATCTGTTAAGGAAAAAGATTCTGTATCAATCAAGTTGAGCGACTCATTTTCCGGCAAAGTTTCCACATCAGTCAACTTTCGTGAAATTGCACGTGTTCTTCGCTCTACCAGGCCAAAATCCGAACTCGCTGAATCGATTTTCTTCTTCACCTTCACAAGTACATCGCCAAACTTACTAAACTCCGTTTTGACGGCAGCAAGTGTCATCCATACTTCGGATGATCTCTTTTCGATTGCAAGTGTGCGAAATCCCATCTGTAAGCTATTTAGGATCGCCGCAATCGTCGTCGGACCGGTAATTACAACGCGGGATGTCCGTTGTAATTCCTCCAATAATCCGGGGCGTCTGATCAACTCTGCATATAAACCTTCTGTTGGTACAAAGAGCAAAGCAAAATCTGTCGTATGCGGTGGACATACATATTTTTCACGGATTTTCTTAGCCTCATCACGCACACGTCGTTCAAGTGCCTTTCCCGCTTCCTCCATCTGAGTCAATTCGCCAGCATCTTGTGCATCCATTAAACGTTGATAATCTTCAATCGGAAACTTCGCGTCAATCGGAAGCCAAACAGGTTGTTCATCTGCTCGTTTTCCTGGCAATTTCAGTGCAAACTCCACACGATCCTGATGCTCCGGATTTACAGCCACATTCTTTTCATATTGATCAGTAGTTAAAATTTGTTGCAATAAATTCCCTAATTGCACTTCGCCCCATGTGCCTCGTGTCTTAACGTTTGTCATTATCCGCTTTAAATCGCCGACTCCACCCGCGAGAGACTGCATTTCCCCGAGTCCCTTGTGAACCTGTTCAAGACGTTCAGAAACCAATTTAAAGGAATCCCCCAAACGCTGTTCCAATGTCGCATGCAATTTTTCATCCACTGTCACACGCATTTGTTCAAGTTTTCGTTCATTCGTCTGCAATAACAAGTGCAAGCGCTGTTCAATCGTATCCTTCACAGCTCCAAGGCGAGATTCTGTGACTTCAGTCAAATGGTCAAGGCGATGAGTCAATTCCATTCGCTGTTCCTGTGATACTTTCGATAACACTTGCGACACGCCTTCCAGCGCCTTCTGTACATTGTCAGACTGCCTTTGAACAACCTCTTGTAACGTCTTATCATGACGCTGCAAGATGCGTCCCATTTCCTCCCGATCATTGCGCGCTACTTCGAGCATCTCCGTTCGACTCCGTGAAAACTCATCTCTCATTTCACGGATAAGCCAATCGACTTCCTGTTTTGCAATCCCTTTTGTCGCTGATTTCACTATCACAACATAAAGCAATCCTAGATTCAATAGAATCAGGATGATCAATAAAAGATTTGTTCCCATGTCTTCATTCCTCTATTGTTTTTTCTTGTCGATGCGAATGCTTAGGCAGAGGGGGCGTATCCAATCCATACCCTTCACAGATTCTCTGAACGTGTGTCGCAAGTCCCGAATACTCACCTTGTTGCCATTCTCTATATAGGTCTGCCGTCACAAGACTTTTCAAACATTCATGCCTTTCTTTGGCAGATAAGTCAAGTGACAAAATTTGCTTGCGCAAAACACCGAAATAATTCGCCAATTCCTCAAGTTCAGTAGGCAACACTCTTTCTAAGTACTGCCTGAGTGCTCGTGTTAAAGCTGGGCTACGTCCAGAGGAACTCACTGCAACATGAACATCCCCACGGTGAACGACAGCGGGGACTACAAAGGAACACAGTTTCGGATTATCACTTACATTCACAAAGGCGCCTACTCTTCGCGCATCTTGCGCAATGTTCGCGTTAACCCGTGCATCATCTGTCAGCGCAAACACGAGTCGCATCCCTTCAATATCCTCTTTTACATATCGTCGTGGAGTGTACGTAATCGCTCCCTTGCTATGTAAATATGTGAGTTCTGTAACCAAAGTGGGGCTAACCACGGTAATTTTCGCCTTTGCTTCAATCAACTCCTGAATTTTACGCTGTGCAACTAAACCGCCCCCTACGACGAGACAGGGAACATTTGCAAGGTCTAAAACTACACTATAAAAAGAGGCCATACACAACTCCCTTTATACTTTTATACTTTGTAAAGTAATCAGTAAGATCAAGACTTTGTATACAGGAACTTACTTAGATTCTGTTGTTGTTCAATCATGAAAAACAGTTGGACTATTTTCATATTCAATTTCCGACAAATGATCTCGTGCGTTTACAGAACGTGCCAACACGAATAGTAAGTCTGATAGACGATTGATATATTTTAGAGTGACTGGATAAATTTCCTCAATTTGCATCAGGGCAACAATGCGTCGTTCTGCCCGTCTGATGATGGTACAAGAGACATGAAGAGCAGCAGCCCCTTTACTCCCTCCGCGCAATACAAATTTTGTTAGCTGCTCTGACTGTTTTTTATACTCATCAATCAAGGGTTCGAGTTTTTCAGCCGCATCTTCCATTGTTCGAAAGGGCCGATCGATATTCGCAGGGCGAGCGAGGTCCGCTCCTACATCCCACAGAGTTTGTTGCACATTTTGTAAAAACAATATAATATCCCCATCACGAACTGGATCGAGTTCCGTCATCGCAAGGCCAATAAATGCACCGCCTTCATCGATTGCACCGTACGCCTCCACTCGTACATTATCTTTATAGCGCCTTTCTCCACCAATTAAAGCTGTTTTTCCTTTGTCGCCGCCACGTGTATAAATTTTCAAAGACATCCCACTTCCCCAATTAAGATTTTTGTGCAAGTAATTGATAAATATCATCCATCTGTAGATTCTCCCTCACGACATCCGCTAAGCGATTGTACGCAGCCATACGCACGTCATTAGTGATCATAACTTGTGGCAAGGGTCCCCATCCCCGCCGTTCACGCAGACAGTTAAGCCAAGTAGTTCGAAATATATCATTATGCAAAATACCGTGTAAATACGTCCCTAGATATCGTCCATCTGTAGACTGAGCGCCATCAGATGTAACAACATCCGTCTGCTGACTTTGCGCCAGCGCAAATGCTTGCTGTCTCGAACCATCCGTTTGCCCCATATGAATTTCATAACCTGTCACCGCGATTCCCTGATATGCGCCTTGCAATTCTCCATGGACAAGTTCTGTACGTTTTTCATCAGTAATGAGCGTCTTGTAATCAAATAGATGAAGACCTTCGACCATTGACTGCATCGATTCATGATGATGTGGATCTCTCACTTCATCGCCCAACATTTGAAATCCTCCACAAATACCCAGTACGTAGATACCCATTTGCGCCTGTGCAGTGATTGCTTGCGCAAGACCTGTTGCGTGAAGCCAATGCAAATCTTCCATTGTATTTTTTGTTCCGGGAAGTACAATTGCATCCACCTGTCCTAAATCATCAGGTTTTACGCAAAATGTTACGCGAACTCCTGTCTCAAGAAATAGCGGATCAAAATCAGTGAAATTCGCTAGATGGGGAAGTTGAATCACGGCAATCCGCAAGAACTGATCTCCCTCATTATCTGATAAACAGGAGCGATATCGTTCAGATTCCAAGCCTAGAGAATCCTCTTCCTCAATACCTAAGTCAGATAGATGTGGAATCACTCCTAGCACAGGGATTTTTGCATATTCTTCAAGTAAACGCACTCCTTCTTCAAATAACGCTCTATCGCCACGAAATTTATTAATGATAATGCCTTTAATCCGTGCTCTTTCTTCATCCGTTAAAAGATAGAGCGTACCTACAACAGAAGCAAATACCCCTCCGCGATCAATATCTGCGATAAGAAATACGTCCGCATCTGCCATCTGTGCAGCACGCATGTTGACGATATCCCGCGATTTTAGATTCATTTCAACCGGACTACCGGCACCTTCCATTACAATGACTTCATATCGATCTTTTAGAAATTGAAACGATTCCATGACAGCTTCCCATAGTTCATCCTTATTGCTTTGAAAATAAGATCGTGCAGAGACTGTCTCTTTCACTTTACCCTGAACGATTACCTGTGATCGCCCCATACTTGTCGGTTTTAGAAGAACTGGATTCATATGTTCGTTTGGCAAAATACCCGCTGCTTCTGCCTGTACCGCCTGCGCTCGTCCAATCTCCCGTCCTGATGGTGTCACAGCTGAATTGAGTGACATATTTTGTGCTTTAAATGGAGCCGTACGATATCCGTCTTGTGCCAAGATACGACAAAAAGCAGTGCAAAGGATACTTTTTCCGACGTTTGATGCGGTCCCGACAAACATGATGCTCTTTGCGCCACCCCGTTGCACCATCACTCACTCACTCCTTCCATTGCTAGGCGCCTTGCTTGATACGCAGCACAGGTGGAGACAAACTGTGAAGCCACATGCGGATTTGATGCGAAATGGAGATGAGTATACCCCGCAACACATGTAGCGTTTGCATAGCCATCTAATTTTTTCCCGCGAAGACTCGTGACTTCATAAGCAGGAGTAAGATTCTCGGATTCATAAGTTACACTGGAATAGTGGAATTCATGACCTTTTAGAACTTCTCCTTTTCTAAGAAATACCTGGTCGACAAGTGCAGTTGCTTCGCGATACCCAAGTGCGGCCAATCGTTCTTGCATCTGTACTTTTGCGTTAATCACACCCACCATCGGATATGACGTTCCTGTTCGATCTACAATCTCCCTGGCAAGAAACATATACCCACCGCATTCTGCGAAGGTCGGTAAGCCTGCACCAATCTGTTCACGCAATTGGTGCAAAACCGCATCTTGTTTACTGAGTTCCTTAGCGAATTCCTCCGGAAATCCCCCGCCAATGTATAGCCCATCGATATCTGTTGGCAAAAGCTCCCCTGCTAAAGGCGAAAAATAGACCAACTCCGCGCCATGAAGTTGTAATAATTCGAGATTTTCCGGGTAATAAAAATTAAATGCTGCATCTTTCGCAATAGCAATTTTCACTCGTGCCAAGACTGATTGCGCTATAAAAATGATTTCTCGCGGTTTTTCGACGCTTGGTGCACTGTGCGCAATATGTAACAACTCTTCAATGTCTACCGTTTCTTCCACTCTGTGCGCCAACTCTCCAAACAAGTGACGCAATTCCCCTCGTTCGAGTGCCGGAATAAGGCCTAAATGTCGCTCGGGAATCTCAACGCCATCGAGCTTACCAAGATACCCAACCGTACGAATGCCGCATTCCTGTTCGAGCGCAGATTGTACCATCTGATAGTGACCAGCGCTACCAACTCGATTCACGAGAACGCCTGCGATTGGCACCTCCTCAAGCAGCTTTTGAAATCCTAGGACAAGGGCAGCTGCGCTACGGGCCATACCACTCGCATCAATCACCAACACCACAGGGGTCTTGAGTAGAATCGCAAGATCTGCACTGCTACCTAGATTAGACAGTGCATCTCGCCCATCGTAAAGCCCCATAACTCCTTCAATGACTGATACGTCAGCATCCTCACTTGCTCGCCAAAAGATCTCACGCACCCCATCTTCACCAACCATAAATCGATCTAGATTACGCGATTGACGACCGGTCACTGCCGTGTGATAACTGGGATCAATGTAATCAGGACCTGCTTTAAATCCCTGAACAGAGAGTCCTCTCTGTTGCATAGCCGCTAATAGGCCAATCGTTAGCGTTGTTTTGCCAACGCCGGAATGTGTTCCTGCAAGAAGTATACGCGGTCGATTCATCCGATCCTCCTAAAAAATTTATCTACTTTATTTGATTGTGACAATATCATATCGTATGAGCGGTTGACGAGGCTTCACTCACTTCTTCAAATACACCGGTGTAAACAACATGAGATTGTTTTCGTGGAATAAACATAAAAATGACTCCGCACACCAACAATCCAAACACCGCATAGTCAGACCACGGAGAAATAAGTCTTGGACTTAAAACGAGAAATGCAACCATAACAAACGCCAAATACAGAGTTATAAAAATGGAGGCTATCCTCATAAAACCATGTGCATGCCAAGTCATATCTCCGAGATGGCGACGACGATGTAACCTCCATAAAAATACAGACGCCGTAAAACTATCCAACGTAAATTCTAGTGTAAGGAAAAAACCTGCTGCGGATAAAATAATAGCAAAGAAAGTTGCCAGAGAGCTAACAAACAACTGCAAAATGGTGATAAGCCACAACAAACCAAATACAATCATTGTGATCATTGCAGGTGAACCGTGTCGATTCAATTTTGCAAATGGAGCTGGCAGTAAGTGATCGCGACCCATTGCATACATTGCGCGTATTAAAATAAACGCGGTTAACCAAAGCGATCCTGCAGTGGAAGCCAAGATCGGGATGAGAATTGACTGTCGCAAAACAGTTGGCAAGATTGGTGTCAAGTGATTGGTCCATGCAACCAATGGATCTGGCGAATTTGCCAGTGCAGTAATCGGCGTTTCTCCTATGATTAAAGGGAACAAGACAGCATATACGAGTAGTGCAACAAAGGCGCCGATAATACCACCGAGTCCTGGATCTTGTGTGGGTTTGGCAGACTCCTCAGATGCATAACTATCAATTTCCCAACCATCTAATATGGTTGTCGCGACAACCATGGTTAGCAAGATCCCTGCAAGCGGGAACTTTCCGTGCCACGCAGGGAAATGAGCATGCGGCAGCATCCACACACCGATTCCCGCAAAGACAAGTAAAAACAGGATTTCCACAACTAAAAACACTTGAGTGATTCTTGCCGTCGGTCGTGCCCCAGAAAGAAGCGGAATCGACGCGAAAAGCAACCAAAATGTACTAATTGCAAATTCCACCCATACGTTGTTCTGAAAACTTGGATGTAATAACGCAATCGTATATTGCGCCGCAGGAATGACAATTGGCGGAAGGGATGTAAAATAGGCAAGAATAATCACCCATCCTTGAAAGCGACTTGCCTTCGCACCAATCACCCGTGCGGACCAATGATAGGATGCACCCGAATGAGGAAAGTGTTGATTTAAAACACGAAAGATAAAAGATGATAAAATAAACGGAATAGCGACCAATAGAATGGCTAATAGACTATAAATTCCACTATAGCCCACCATGACACCTGCTGCAGCCGAAATACTAAACGCTGGTCCGACACTTGAAATCGACAGGCTACTTAAGTCAATGAGGGAAAACGTTCTGTGTAGGCCGCGATGCCCATGATCTTTTCCTTTCACAATCGAATCCGCATCCCTCTTCATCACATCAGACAACCACGGCACCTCCAACCTCATGTTCAACGAGGCACACGGAGAGCGTTACATTCCCGGATTTCACTTTTTCTACAAGCCAACCCGAAGCGTTCGCAGATCGCCTTGCCGCCGGCTCACTGACTCCATAGGCCCCGACATAGCGAAATACCGTCTCTGAAGGGTGAACGAGCGGCACTTCATTTAATTCAGCAGCGGTATACGTCACAAGTGACCATTTTTGTTTCGCGCAAACGGACACTAAACCAGGTTCTTGTGCTTTTATATCAATCGTCGCGATATTGCGTACACTCGCAATCGATAAATGATGTTCATTCAAAGTGTCAATAATCACTTGTTCAATTTCTTGCTCGCTCGTTCCACGGTTGCATCCAATCCCAACGACTAAAACCTTTGGACGATACAATACAACTACAGGAGCCACCTTTTGAAGTTGCGTCAAATGGAGCGTTCGATGAGTCACAACAAGCGCTGCTGAGAACGGACGTGACTGTACATCTTCGACATGAGATACAACGTGAATATGCGAAGGAAGTGGTTTGTCATACACCCACCAATCACGTTCGCCAGACTCCTGAATCACGGCAACCGGTTCCTCATTGACAATCGCCGCACTTGCCTTTGTTACATGATCCCAAAGTTCAATCTCAAAACCGTAAGCGCGACCAAATAAATCTACGGCGATTGTCTCTCCCACATCAGACGCTGTTGTAATGACCGGCTTTGCGTGCAGCATCTGTGCTACCGCGCGCGTAAGTTCATTCGCCCCACCAAGGTGACCAGACAGCACGCTAATTACATAATTCGCACGGTCGTCGATAACGACAACCGCAGGGTCAGACTTCTTATCTTTTAGAAAAGGGGCCATCAATCGAATCATCGCCCCCAGTGAGATGAGGCTGACGATTCCTTCATAATGTGCAAAGAGCATCGGAATGAGTTGCATGACCGGTTCATCAAATGCAATGATACCCAGGTTATCCTCATCACCCTGGGCAAATTTTTGCGGATAATAGACGTCCGCACTCGACCAGAGCGCATGTAAACGACGAGCGATTGCCGTTCCATGTTTGGTAATTGCAACAACCGCAAACCGTCTCCTCAAGAAGTTGTCACTCCTTTCCGGTAACGATGTGTAAATGTTTTGTCGTATAATTTCGAGCGATACTCGTTTGATTCAAGTAGCAAAGGATCAAGCGCCCAACCAGCCAAAATCATCGCATGACTAGAAATGTGTTCATCCCCCATTGCTCGCACCATGCCTGTAAGCGTCGTCCGAATAATCTTTTGTTCTGGCCATGTTGCCTTGTGCACAATAGCGATAGGCGTGTGTTCATTCCATCCAGCGGCAAGCAATTCGTCGACGATCGTTATGGCAAGTGTGGCCGAAAGGTAGAATGCCATCGTGCAATGATGCTCTGCAAGAGATCGCAATTGCTCACGCGGTGGCATCGGCGTTCTTCCTCCCACACGCGTCAGAATGACCGTTTGAGTCAAATCGGGAACAGTTAGTTCTGTCGCTAAAGCAGCGGCTGCCGCAAAAACCGAACTAACACCTGGAATCACTTCAAATGCGATACCTGATTGATGCAATAGTGCCATCTGTTCAAGAATTGCTCCATACACAGCAGGATCTCCCGTATGTACTCGTGCCACACTTTGCCCAACTCGCACATGGGCGATCATCATGTCGACCATTTGTTCCAAATCCATCCCAGCACTTTTCACGATTTTTGCATGACTACCCGCTTTCGCAATCAATGCCTCTGATACGAGACTATCTGTATACAAAATCACATCTGCTTCTTGCAAAATGCGCAATCCCTTCACTGTGATTAGCTCCGGGTCACCAGGTCCCGCACCAACAATGTAGATTTTTTTCTCTAACATGCTTTTTTCACCACCATCAAGGTTAAATAGTTTAACTCTGCACCTTTCAGATCACGTACATTACGCCATATACCTTCTTCACTTGAGGTTACTTTTGTGACAACCATCGCCGAGTCAGTCAAATTCATCTCTTCTAGCAATGCAATCATCGGATCCAGCACTTTTGCAACTTTTAAAAACACAATGCAATCATGATCCGCAAGTCGTGAACGCATCGCTTCAATATCATCTGTTGCAGGTACGATCGCCACAACTTCATCGCCATCGGCAAGTGGTACATTTAATTTAGAAGCTGCAGCATTGACAGACGAGATTCCAGGAACAGTGACAATCGGGATTTCTTTAAAACGCTCTTGTAGTAATCGCGCCATATGGATGAAAGTGCTATACAGCATGGGATCACCTTCTGTCACAAAAGCAACATCACGCTGCGCCAACAAATGAGCAGAAACTTCGTCGACCGTCCGACTCCACTCGGCGTCCAATTGTTCCTGGTCTTTCGTCATGGGAAAGACCAGACCAAGCATGGTCTTCTCATTCGGGTCGACATAAAGTTCCACAATGTCAAGCGCGTAGCTACGCCCACCCATCCGCTTTTTTGGATATGCGATGACACGACACTCTTTTAGATATCGATATCCCTTAATCGTCAGGAGTTCTGGATCACCAGGTCCCACACCAATGCCGTATAACGTACCTGTCACGCGCTCACTCATCACGTTCACCAGTCCTTTCATCAACCCGTGAACCTGTGACTAAATACACGGGATTCATACCTTCAAAGCGCGTTAAATTCAAAATCGGCTTACTCCGTGATGTTTGCACAAGTGATACAGATACCGAAAATTGCAGCTCACGAAGCGTCTCATAGGCAGTGGACAGCGTTTCAATCGTCGCCGCATTCACAACAATGCGACCTCCACTGCGCAGACGCTGTGCGCACACCTGCAATAGTTCCTCCAGTTCTCCACCGCTCCCGCCAATGAATACTGCATCCGGATCTTCAAACGCCTCAAGACCTGCTGGAGCACGATTGTTAACTGCGATAAAATCCGTGCGAAATTTCACCTGATTCATACGTAAATTTGCCAGATCTTCAGCATTTTTTTCAATTGCATAAACCCGAATAGAGGGTGTCTGCAAAATAGCTTCAATGGACACTGAACCTGTACAAGCTCCGATGTCCCAGAAAACACCCCCGGGTTTCAACTGCAATTCAGCGAGACTTAACACGCGAATCTCCCGTTTTGTAATTAATCCGCGATCGGGTTTGCGTTGGACAAACTGATCGTCCAAGATTCCTAGCACATAGGGGGTAGGCCTTGAAACCGGATCGCGTTTTAACAACACAACATTGAGATTCGAATAGATTGTGTCGACCATTTCTTCGAGTGTATACCACCCGGTTTTTTCAGCCGACCCACCCAAGTTTTCACCTACAAAAGCTCTAAATTCACGCATATCATACGAGAGCAAATAGCGAGCAATAGCAGCTGGTGTATTGACGGAATCCGTTAAAATCAGTGTTTTATTTGTCGCTTCCACGCGCTGCGCTAATCCCGTCATCGAACGCCCGTGCAGACTCATAAGCGTCGCATCATGCCAATTTTCCTTGCAACGGGCAAAGGCCAATTGAATAGAACTCACACTTGGAAATATGTCTACATGCTCGTGTCCAAATTGCTTTGTCAGATAAGGACCAATACCGAAAAAATTGGGATCTCCTGAGGCGAGAACGACCACACTTTTTCCTTTGGCTTCATTTTTCATACGATCAACTACGGCAGCAAGCGGTCCTTTAATTTCAATGGTGTGCTTCGTGAAATGAGGGAAAAAGGACAAATGACGTTCGCCGCCAACAAGAACATCTACATCTTCAATCAAAGCCACAAGTCCAGGTGCAAGACCCGCCATCCCATCATCGCCAATACCGACGATTCGAATCCTCTTATCCTTCTGATCTATCAAGTGTTGCCCCTCCCAATTCATCACCGCAAAGCGTAACGAGTCTCGTCACAATGGTTACGCCGCCTCCGATTCCTTCAGAAATTTGTTTACAACAATAGCGACTCACTTGTTCGAAAAATTGCCCGTATCCACGTTCAACCATCCAGTCACCCACTTGAGTCGCTGTGTTGGCCGTTCGAATCTCTTCACAAAGCGTACTTGGCGCACCAACTTCAGCTGCGATTTTCGCAAGAAAGTCAAAATCTACGGGCGCACTTTTTGAGTGCACCATCATAATTCCTTGGGCGATTTTTGAAAACTTCCCTATCATCCCAACAAATCGCATGTCATAAAACCCTTGTTTTTTCGCCTGCAATGCCGAAAATCCAACAAAGTCTCCCATTTCAATAAAACAATCTTCCGGCAACTCCGGATACATCTGCATAGCGAATTTTTCACTACGTCCACCTGTGGTAAGAACGACAGCCGATCGCCCCTGCTGCTTTGCCACGCGTAAACCTTGTACGATACTCGCGCGATAAGAAGATGTAGAAAACGGTACAACCGTTCCACGGGTACCAAGAATTGAAATACCACCGATAATCCCAAGACGTGCATTCAACGTCTTTTTTGCAATCTCCTCTCCATCTGGCACAGAGATTATGACGCGAACACCGCGTTTAATTTGATACATTGCAATCACTTCTTGCACTGCTTGGACAATCATACGACGTGGAACTGGATTAATCGCAGCCATCCCAACAGGCATTGGTAATCCTGGTTTTGTGACGCGACCAACTCCAACTCCTCCGTCAATTTCAATGCCATCTTTCTCAGAAAAGGAAACGGAAGCGACAATTTTCGCACCATGTGTAGCATCTGGATCATCTCCCGCATCCTTAATGGTTGTCGCTTCTGCAAATTCCTGATCCCAGTTGACCTGAATCATCGAAAAACGGACGACATCTCCGATTGGAAGTGAAATCTCAACCGTTTCAACAGGGACCTTTGTAATAAGTGTCATGAGCGCCGCCTTTGCGCACGCTGTTGCACAAGCACCTGTCGTATAGCCATGTCGCAATGGACGATCAGGAACTTCGAGCATCTCAGACACGGCTGTCACCCGAAGTGTCTCCCATTCGATCAGCGAGCAGCGACAGAGCGTTGACAGTTGCAACCGCCACTGGACTGCCACCTTTCCGCCCTTGATTTGTAATATATGGAATATCCAATTTAAGTAGTTCCTCCTTTGATTCTCCAGCAGACACAAATCCAACAGGAACTCCGATAATGAGATCTGGAAACGCAAGACCCGCTTTAACCAATGTTATCAACTCTAAGAGCGCTGTCGGTGCATTGCCAATCGCATAAATACCTCCAGTATACATGCGTGTAGCTTTTCGCATAGCAACGATCGCACGTGTAATTTCCTGTTCTTTGGCATCTTTTGCAACATCTGAATCCGATATGTGAACATGAACATCGCAGCCAAAACGGTTGAGACGGGGTTTACTAATCCCCACTTGCACCATTTGTACATCAGCGATAATTGGCCGACCAGCGCGAATGGCGGTTATTCCAGCAGCGATCGCGCGCGGATGTAACACAACGCTACGTCCAAGTTCAAAATCTGCCGTCGCATGAATAATGCGTTGCACGACCGCAAACTGTTCTCGCGATAAGTCGTGAGAACCATATTCCTCCGCAATGATTGCAAAGCTCTTTTCTTCAATCTCCATAGGTTGAATTGTAACTGGCTGAAAATCAATTGGTTGAGTCATTATGCCCCTCCTACAAGTGCGTTTAACACTTCCTTAGTAGTTGAATAACTGGATCCATACTCAATAGTTGGCCTTCCGATGACGATGATCACAATGCCAAGATCGATGGCCGCTTGAATTTTTTCATCGACCGCTCCCACTTCACCACTTTCCTTTGTAATCATTACCGTGGTCCCATAATGTTGATACAACGCCGCATTGAGCTCATATGAAAACGGCCCTTGCATCGCCACAATATTTTTTTGCAAAATACCTAACTGTTCGCACATCTGCATATTCTCTACTCTTGGCAACAGGCGAATCACAAATCGGAGATCTGGTTGACGAAGTAGACGCTCTGCGAAAATCGATACCGTCTTTGCTCCTGTTGTCAACATCACACTTCCTTTTAACTGCGCTGCTGCATCTGCCGCCTCTTCATAAGAATCGACCAACATGATGCCGTGCCGACCAGAAAAGTCAAGACCCGCACGCTCATAACGAATGTAGGGTAGATTCATCGTTTTTGCCACAGCCATTGCCGTTTCGTGTGCCTCCCGAGCAAACGGATGACTTGCGTCAACGATGGCAGTGATGGCATATTGCTTCATTTCCTGTTCCATCGCTGCAAAACTAAGGCGCCCCACACGAACGGCAAGCCCGACTTCACGTAAACTATTGGCAGCACTTTCTGTCACGACACTTGCCATGAGAGAGTAGCCGGCATTTCGCAGTTCAATGCCAAGTTCGCGCGCATCACTTGTACCCGCCAATAAAAATATCAATCAGATTCCCCCTTTATGCGCCACATACAATGTCTGCAATCACTGGGGTTGATGTTTTTTCATAGCAAAAACCTGCCACGGCACCTACTCGCGCAAAGAACTTATGAAATCGCTCATTTGGTAATGCCTGGTTTTGATATTGACTTATAATCAATTCCATCAAATCAATAATTTGATCAGCAGGGATTCCCTCAGCCATCATTTTTGCTGCAGAAGCTGTCCGTCCGGTCGTTTTTCCACCTAAAAATAAATCGAACTTTCCTTTGCGATAAATAAGACCAATATCTTCTAAAACAGCGCCATAACAAGCCATCGCACATCCATTAACTCCGATATGCAATTCTTTAGGTACCTTTTGTCCACCGAGACGATTGGCTAATTCTCGTGCATACGGAATTGGCTCCTCTTTCTCGCCATCACAAAAATCACAAGCTTTCACTTTTACCACTTCACCTACAGGAAACACATAAAATCCAGCAGCAAGTAAGCGATCTACGACGGACTGTGAATCATCTGTTTGCAAGCGCAGTTCCATTTGATGATCTGTCGTATAGTGAACCTCACCTTGATCCTTCGCAAGATCGGCAAGACATACCAATTGTTCCGTCGTAAAACGTTTATTTGCGATCCCAGGAGCCACTGCAACTTGAAACAGCGCCTTCTTCATTGGTGCTGTTTTCACAGCACTCGGTGAAGAACTTCTTGCTATAAGGTGATCTTTTGTCTGTACGCGCAGTAATGCTTCATGAGCGAGCTCTACTGTGGACATAGCAGTTCTGCCTGGTTCTTCAACCAACGCATTTGCAAGCTCCATCTGAACGCGTTCACTTGAATTCGTTGCCCGCAAAGACCACGGTTCGTTCTCTACGTGGAGTCGCTCGCCAGGGCGTAACCACTGTACATCCTCATCTAACGTATATTTTCGCTGATATCCACGTGGAGTGATCATGAGATCACCATGATAAAATGTAGTTGAATTTCCGATAATAACCGTAGTTAACATTCCAATATCATGATTAAGCATATGTTCAAGTGTGGTGCGGACCACGTATTCTTGTTTGCGATATGCACTTTTCACAAGTCCAACAGGCGTTTGCGGCGAACGATGTTGCAGTAAAATCTGCTGCGTTTCGACAATTTGTCGCGTGCGTCTGCCACTGCGAGGATTATAAAGAGCAATCACAAAATCTGCCATAGCAGCTGCCACGACACGTTTTTTAATGATTTCCCAAGGGGTGAGATGATCACTTAAGCTAATGGTGCATGCATCATGCATAATGGGGGCACCAAGTAACGACGCACATGAGTTAATCGCAGAAATACCAGGAATAATTTCAACCGTTGGCGAATCTGATGGCTTCCATCCCATTTCAATCAATACCTCAAAAATAAGCCCAGCCATCCCGTATACACCCGCATCACCACTCGATATCACTGCCACTTGTTTACCTTGCACTGCTAATTTGACAGCAGCTTGTGCACGACTAACCTCTTCGGTCATCCCTGTACGCACGACTTCTTGAGTCGTTAACAAATCGCGGATCAAATCGACATACGTGTTATAGCCAATAATGACATTACACTCAGTGATCGCTTGTCGAGCACGCTCTGTAATGTGTTCAAAGTTACCTGGTCCAAAGCCCACGACTTTAATCATCCCGTTCATTTCAATACGCCTCCAAACAATACATTGGACATCATCTGTTCTTGATTCATACTACTCCTTGGCTCAAACCACGAAAGTGATTCGCTTAATGCGACAATATCACCGATCACGACAGTAGCAGGAGAGACAATGTCTTGTTGTACACAAAGTTCAGCAATGGCACCAAGTGTCCCGGTAACCACCTTCTGCTCACTTGTCGTGCCTTTACTGACTACGCCACACAGCGTCTCAGAAGACTTACCATACTGTATCAACCGCTCTGTAATCTGTTGTAAATGCCCGAGTCCCATCAAAATGACGATCGTCCCAGTCATTTTTGCAAGTGCCTGCCACTCTTCATCTGACACTTTGGAATCTGTACATTCATGACCTGTAATCACGTGGAATGATCCACTATAATTGCGATGTGAAATGGGAATGCCCGCGTAGGCTGGCGCTGCGATTGCCGATGTCACACCAGGAACAATCTCGAACGCAATATGGTTCTCTGTAAGAATCTGTGCCTCTTCTGCCCCACGTCCAAAAACAAACGGATCCCCACCTTTTAGACGTACCACCGTATAGCCTTCTTTGGCATAATCAACTAAATATTGTTGTATTTCTTCTTGTCGGACAGCATGATGGTGAGAATCTTTACCAACATATATTTTTTTCGCATGACTTGGCGTGAAATTCAGTAATTCAGGTGCGATAAGACGGTCATATAGCACCACATCAGCTTTCTCAAGACACTCCTTACCTTTAATCGTGAGGAGCCCAGGATCGCCAGGCCCAGCCCCAACTAAGTATACTTTTCCCACCATTTTTAGGAATCCCCTTTCTGATCGTGCTGATCGTGCTGATCGTGCTGATCGTGCTGATCGTGCTGATCGTGCTGATCGTGCTGATCGTGCTGATCGTGCTGATCGTGCTGATCGTGCTGATCGTGCTGATCGTGCTGATCGTGC
>JAKACV010000095.1 GCA_021821085.1 Bacillota bacterium
AGAACTCTGCGGCGCAGGGCTTCGGCTTGTGCTGGACATGCGTGCTCATGTCCCACCTATCGTACACTCCGCGCGCATGTCCAGACTTCACCAAACCCCTGCTTGCATCTTACTTCAACCCTTTTTGAACAGGCTCTTCTAGAGAGATCATACGTTGAATATGGAGATTGAATTGTGATCTACGCCACAAACCGCACATGAAGGAATGTCTACACTGAGTTGTAAGGAAAGAGATGTGAAGTGGTAGGGTGGAGGGTTTTTTATGAATGAGGGGATCGGCAGGAAGAATGCAGAGAAAATGAAGCAACCCCTAATAAGTGCAGGCGGTATCGCGACGAGTCAGTCGCCAGCTTTTACACTTCCCATGCGCTATATGTTGCTTGGTATTGTGGGATTCGGACTATTTGCAATTGACTTGGTCACACAAGCGCATACGCTTGCGGTTGGGAGTCCAGGCTTGCCAGCGCTGGTTGCACTAACCCATTTATTGGTTCTTGGTTCACTTCTCTCATTTGTCATAGGGGCCGTTTATCAACTTTCGACCGTTGCATTTTTGGTGCCCGTTCGCGTTGTTCCACTTGCGAAGGTTAACTTTTGGCTATATCTCGTCTCATTTATTGGTTTATGGGTGACGATGCAAAATTGGATTCAATTTGGTTTTATTCTGTTTGGCAGTCTCATGGTACTCGCTGTTTCGCTCTATAGTCTCATCATTCTCTGGTCACTCGCAACCACTAAAGTACGTGGGGCTATGACATGGTTTATTGCATCTGCTCATATATATTTGCTTCTCGCCATTACATTTGCTTTACTTTTGGCGTTTGCCGATGGAGGTATTGCTCCTGTACTTGTACCACTCATTGATCGCTTGGTAGCGACACATATTTTGTTCGCCGTTGGGGGATTCTTTACATTTCTGATCATTGGATTTTCGTTTAAGTTACTCCCGATGTTTACTTTGTCGCACGGCTTCTCCACATGGCGTGAACAAGTGACACATGGATGTATGCATGCTGGGATTTGGCTGATTGTTGCAGGGCTATGGATTGTGGTGCCGGAATTGACGTGGCTTGGCGTAGTATTCGGACTCATTGGGTTTGTCAACCACATGCTGTATCTTCGCGGTATTTTTCAAAAGCGCATGCGTAAACGTATAGAACTGCCGATGAAGTCTGTGTTTGCCTCAATTGGATTTGGTGTGCTCGGTTTCATTTTGCTATTCGTTCAATTGGTGTGGATTCGTCAACGTGCAGTACTTGAGACGTTCGTTCTCTTCTACTTGCTTGGATTTATTACACTGACAGTGATGAGTTTTTCATTTAAAATTGTCCCGTTTTTGATTTGGAGTGAGCGATATGGAAGTCGTATAGGGAAGGAGAAGGTTCCACTTATGGGGGAATTGCTACCGCTTGCACGGACACGCAAAGTGTATGGTGGGTATATAACAGGTGTATTGGTGACAAGCCTTAGTTTGGCTTGGCGGTTTGTTCCGCTTGTACAGGTTGGATCTGTGCTGACGGCCCTTTCGCTGCTCATTTATTGTATCGAACTAGTCTATGTCATCCGTCCGAAACAAGTTGCAGTGGAGTTGCGGCATAAGTGGCAAGATTAAAATAAGTAGCCTATAGATACAGGAGTCCCATTCCTGTATCTATAGGCTACTGCTTTAGAGAGCTTTTTGCGCTGTTCTCATTTTTTCAGAAACGAGAACTTTCAAAGGCCCTTTTTGAGCAAATTTGTGGTTCGAGCAGTTACTGCATAATGTCGCCTGCTCAAACATGGCTGCACCGAACTCGCGACGGCCCAGTATACGTGACCGCCCGTAGCATGTTAATTGGTTTCAACTATTCACTCGCTCAACCGCTGTCCGTTTTTTGTACGCTCGTTTTCAATTGTAACTACTGCGGTCAATCGGTGTGAAAATCCGTCGCTCCACGGTCATCGGTACTTGCAGGCCAAGTCTCTCCCAATGAGTCAATTTCGTTCCATGAAAATATGCTTAATTGTGGGATCCTCGCCATATAGGTGAACCCCCTTGGTATGAGTTGATTCAACACGTCCATTCGACTAAATCGGGGTGCACCTGTATGATTTTTACATCATAAAGTTTGGAGTGGATTTGACTTCAGAGTACGACTTTACGAAAATACAGCCTTGTTTTATAAGATTTTATACGCCAGTGGATGAGGGGAAGTTATTTTTCAAGGTTAGACAACCCGCGCTCACACTGGGCTCAACGAACAGCGATAAAAGCTCTTAGAGAGCTTTTATCAGCGGTGGATTCTTACAACTACAGTATTTGCTCCTTCATCTTCAATGTCGTATTGAAAAGAGCGTTCGTCGAGTTCTGGTAATAGTAGTGCTGGGACACGTTCATTCCAGATTTCCAAGCCCCATTCACCCGCTAGGAATTTTTTCTCCTCAAGTAGCTCTAATGAACGGATCATTGGCTCAGGCGGTTGTAATGCTCTATTATCCATGTGCCAATAAGGCACGTTTGAATCGGAATGATAAAATTGGATAATAAAGTGGTCATCACTCATTTTGCGCGCTGTGTTTGTATATCCCTTACCTGATAGAACACGCAAGAGTGGGGTTGGTTCGAAGGTGGTATGAAGCTGCAAAACATCGTTCGCTGTGAGTTGCTCGACCGCCTGCATGATGTGCTGGAATGGCTCTTCCTTTTTTCGTAATATGTCGCGCACATCAAGATCGATGAGAGTTCTTGCCATAAGAATCATCCTTTCCGTATTGGAATAAGATCAATATTATATTCATGTAAAGCTACACCTTGATCTTGCGCAGTGGGGCTGTCGAATCTGACTATGATCATACAGCGTGCAACTTCTTTTCAGTGTGACCTTCATCACGATTTGACGACTTTTCCAGAGTAGTATAATGATCATGGGATAGAAGAATCTAGTTAGCCTAAGTCATCTGTATCTAAAGCGTTATCCTTGAGGTCAAATTGAATGGCACGAGCAAGCGCCTTGACAGCGATGAAGAGATCACGATAAGACTCATTTTGCTGCAATTTTAGAATTTGGCATTTCTGCACCAACAAGCGAACCATGAGCACAGGATCATAGTCGTATTCTTCAAGATAGGAGATTCCCTGTGTATTGTATTCTGATGCTTGGGTGAGATCATTCTCTAGAATTGCGATCTTTACTAAATCATCGAGTACATTGGCTGCTTTAGCATACAACGTAGCTTTTACGTAAAATTGCTCACTAAATAATAATTTTTGTTTTGCGTGATTATACTTTTTTTGGGCAATTAACGTAACACCAAGATTCTGATTTGCGTCGTGCCAACGATCTTCATCGACCTGAGTATATTTATCTTGGGCTTGTTGCGTATATTCGTAAGCTAAATCCAGATGACCCAAATAATGATGGCAGCTTCCTAATCCGTGAAGGCACATCCCTAATTGCTGTTTTGATAGGGTTCCTGATTCTAATTTTAGTAACTCAATTGCATGCTCATAGTTCATAATGGCCAATTCATAGAATGTTATTTCAAAACAAGTTGAGGCAAGGTTAATTCTTGCTCGTCGTTCTATATCAAGTGACGGATTAGCTTGAATAATGGATTCGTAGATCTGTTTGGCTTCATGAAATTGTTTTTGATGGAAGTAAGAATTTCCGAGTTGAAACATAAAATCAAACCAAGTCCCATTTTCGGAAATCGGTACACGTATTAATAAGTTATAGGTAGTAAATAGGATTTTATGGACCTGGTCTGTATAGCCTTTCGTTTGGGAAATAAACATTGCTGCATCAACGGCAATTGTGCTGAGAGAGTACTCAATAGATTTTTGCCATGATTCGATTGCGAGTGGAACTGACTTGCAACGCTTTGCTTGCATCAATTTATGATAGGGTTCTTTTGGCATCTTGATTGGATCAATCGGATCAAGGAGGTCGTCTAGATTCACTCGCAGTTTTGCTGCAAGAAGTTGTATTGTCTCGACCGGTGGAATTGTAGACCCTAATTCAATTTGGCTAATATAAGAGCGATTAAATAGATTTCCCGCGAGATCAGCTTGACTCATTCCTTGTTTTTTTCTAAATACCCTTATTCGTTCGCCAATAGACATGGACCATAAGCTCCTTCAGGCCTCAAATCTATTAACATGTGTTAGTAAGAGTAACACATGTTAATGACTTCGATGAGTTATACTACGTTCATAGGAGAGGTGATGAATATGAAGGATATTAAAGTACTTATTCTCATTAGCAGCATGTTCTTGTCTGCATTTGTAATGATGGCCTCAGTCGGTGCAACAGGTGTAGGGTCGTACAGCGCAACTAGTAGCTCACCCCTTGCGATTACGGGCCCTGGAGTCATTTAAAAGATCCTAAGTTGTATAGCTACAATATAGCATAGATTGTAGCTGGTTTTTTTACTGGGTTTCTAGCGCGACGTTACATCTTGATGTAGTTGGGGTCATGCTAGAAACCTCAATGTGAGTTTTGGGGAAAGGGGAGAATGAGATGGAAAAACATCATGGTCGGCAAAATGTGGATCATATAAATTCCATCGGGGGAAAAACAGACCTTCCTCTCTATCGGAGTGATTATATGGATGAAGAGATGTATGTACGAGAAGTGATTGAGTCAGGTTCTTTATACAGTGTGTTTCAACCAATTGTAGATCATCAGCAGCAACTCGTGGTGGCGCATGAAGCGCTGAGTCGACCGTATTGGAATGATCAAATACTTCCACCTGATATCTGGTTTCAATCTTCCACCTCTGAAAATCAACAGATTGCAGCCGATGTGCTTGCGATACATACTGCATTGCGCCAATTTGAACCAGGAGAGTTAACACATAAGCTGCTGTTTGTTAATATCACACCTACAAGTTTAATTGATGTTAATTTTATGAATTTTCTTGAAAATATACTTTATCTAAGAGCTGTGGATCCCACGCAATTGGTCATTGGAATTATCGAATATGTGCCCTACGAAGCGACTGTATTGAGTCCAGTTTTTCAAGCATTGCGTTCATACGGGATGAAATTTGCATTGGATGACATTGGACATGAGTGTTCTGAGAAGGATCTCGTGAGTAAAGTAGAGCTTTTAGAACCGGATTATATTAAAATTGATCGTTCGTTGATTCATGGCATTAGTACGTCTGCGCGTCAACAGAATGCGTTGCAGTCTATATTGGAATATATCCCTAACTTGATTGGCGTGATCGCGGAAGGTGTTGAACGACGGACTGATCTAGAGTGGCTTTCGTCCATTGGAGTGGATTTAAGTCAAGGATATTATTGGAGTGAACCTTTACGAATGGCGCAAATTTTGTCGTTCATGAAAGG
>JAKACV010000036.1 GCA_021821085.1 Bacillota bacterium
GCTGAATTAGCTTGTCGATCACAAGTGCCTTTTTCAACTCTGCGCGACTCAATGAAATAATCCCCTTGTCCATAGTGACATTTTCACTGATGACTTACATAGTGACAATATCACTGACGAACAACAGCTCGACCTAGTTGAAACTTGACATGCTACCTTAAGATTTACTATAATTTATAGGAGTTTTATCGAATGGTGGCTTTGAGGAGGTGTAACTCCACATGAAACCGACTTTTAATCCAAATGTCCGTAGACGTAAAAAAGTGCATGGATTTCGTCAACGTATGTCAACGAAGAATGGTCGACGCGTTTTGGCGGCGCGTAGGCGTAAAGGAAGACGAGTAATTTCTGCATAGGCCACTTCAAGGGTGGTCTTTTTTTGAATGTATGGAAATGGTCCGTGTCGGGAGGTTTTGGTTCTGAACGAGAGAAAGCACACGATTGCTTGTGTGTGCGCGACCGAGAAGTTGACGTTGAAAGGACACCGCTTGCGACGCAATGGTGACTTTCGTTACGTTTTTGGTCGCGGGAGTTCTGTGGCCAATCGATACTATGTAGTATATGTAGTCAAGAAAGATCCACGGACCGTATCGCGCGTTGGGTTTTCTGTAAGTAAGAAGGTTGGGAACGCTGTGGTCCGTAATCGCGTGAAACGTATACTGCGCGAAGTGATGAGATTTCAAATTCAACACTTTAAAAATGGATTCGATCTTGTGGTGATTGCACGTAAGCAGGCTTCAGAACTATCGCTTGAGGGAGTTAATCGGGAGATTTGTAAGCTTCTTATTAAAGCGAAATTGCTTTAAACTATCCAGGTGATGTTAAAATAACCCTTATAGACGGATGTGGTCGTGCGATGAGATGGATCCTAATCGGATTGATACGCTTATATCAATTAGTGATCTCTCCTTTGACACCTTCTACATGCCGCTTTTACCCAACTTGCTCTAATTATTGTTTGGAGTCTGTAAAAAGACATGGGGTTTTTCGCGGGTTGTGGTTATGTGTGAAGCGTGTAGTTCGGTGTGGACCATGGCATCCTGGCGGATATGATCCGGTGCCTTGAAGATTCGGAGGTTGGTAACAGTTGCGAGCGCGTGCGTCGAGACTAGCGACGGTGGTTGGAAGTATAGTTTTCCTATTGACAAGTGGATCAGTCGCTTTTGCGGCAACTGCTTCCACTGCCAAAGTGGCACCTAGCCCAAGCATTTGGGGTCAAGCGGTAAATGGGTTTGCTGATTTGATCAATTGGGTTGCACATTATGTAGGAGATTACGGCATCGCTTTAATTATAGTTACCCTTTTGATTCGGTTAATCACAATGCCCTTAATGCTAAAAAGTCTTCAGAATTCAAAGAAGATGCAAGCATTAAAGCCGCGTTTAGATGAACTGAAGAAGGAACACGGGAGCGATGCAAGAAAATTCCAAGAAGCGACCATGGCGCTCTATAAGTCAGAGGGAGTCAATCCACTGAGTGGATGTATGCCCATGATCGTTCAGTTTGTCGTTTTGACATTACTCTATCGTGCAATTTACACGGATTCGGCGATGCTTCATGCTAACTTCCTTGGCCTATTGCCACTTGGACAACCTGACCACACCTACATTTTGCCTGTGCTGGCTGGTGTAACTAGTTACTTTCAGCAAAAGGTTACGATGGTTCAGATGGATCCTACTCAGCAAAGGATTATGCAAGTTGTGTTTCCTCTTATGATTTTCTTTTTTGCTCTGCGGGTATTTGCAGCGCTTTCGTTGTATTGGGTCTTTAGTAATCTCTTTACGATTGGACAAATGTACTTTGTACGTGTAAAAACTTCACCTCAAGAGGTGGGCAAAAAATGAGAATGATTTCTGTTTCTGCCACAACCGTTGAGTTGGCAGTTGCAGAGGGTTTACAGCAGTTGAATGTCGGGCGTGATCGAGCTGAGGTAGTTGTTAAGTCAGCTCCATCGAAAGGTTTCCTCGGAATTGGCGCCCGGCCAGCTGTGGTGGAGATTTCCATTATAGAAGATCCAATCGCTGACGCTGAGTTTTTTTTGCGGGAAATGTTTGTTGCTATGGGACTGGTCATAAAAGTGAACAAACAGATCAAGAATAGAGATGTGACGTTCGAATTATCAGGTGATCGCGTCGCATTACTCATTGGAAAACATGGTAAAACAATTGATGCCATTCAAGTTCTTGTGAATAATCTTGGGAATAAACATGCTAAACGGCTTTTTCGTTTTACTGTGGATGCACAGGGATATCGAGAGCGGCATCGTCAAAAATTAATGTCTCAAGCGAAAAAGTTGGCAGAGAAGGCTGTTTTATTAGGCCGAGAGGTCAAGTTGGAACCGATGATTGCTAGTGATCGGAAGATCATACATTCCATTCTACAAAATCGTGTGGATGTAACAACCGAGAGTCGAGGAGAAGAGCCCAATCGGACGATTTTTATTATACCGAAAGCCTTCAAGTCGAGGAGTTGCGTAGTGAAAAAACGTGTTCCATAGAAGTTCTATCTTTTTAGGTTGTGATATTAGTTCTATAGATGGTTTTCGGTGTATAGTTGGTGTTCAGTTGAATGCGCCAACTATTTTGGTGTTTATAGGCTTTAGTTCACATAAATAGGTGATATAGATAGGGGTTAGCTTATTGATAAGGAAGGAGATAGGACAATTGGATTCGCAAGATACGATCGCTGCCATTGCTACAGCGCTTGGAGAAGCGAGTATTGCTGTTATACGAATTAGTGGAGAACAATCTATCGAACTGGTGGATCGTATATTTGTAGGGAAAAATGTACTGTGTACGGTGGAAACTCACACGGTACATTATGGGCATCTTGTTTCGTTAGATGATCATGCAACGTTGGATGAAGTGCTTGTAACGGTGATGCATGCACCTCGAACTTATACGACGGAAAATGTTGTTGAAGTCAGTACTCATGGTGGAACGCAAACAGTTCAACGGGTGCTATTAGAGGTATTGCGAGCAGGTGCACGTCTGGCAGAACCGGGGGAATTTACAAAACGCGCTTTCCTCGGTGGGAGAATTGATTTATCACAGGCCGAGGGTGTAATGGAATTGATCGGAGCGCATACTGCAGCTGCGCAGCATGCTGCGCTTCGGCAAATTGAAGGAAGTTTAAGTAGTCGTGTTCGGGAACTACGCGAACAGTTGATTCGGTTGATGGCACATGTTGAGGTTACAATTGATTATCCTGAACATGATGAAGAAGATGTTACGATGGGACGCGTCTGGGATGGGTGTATCGGAATCTTGAAAGACGTCGAAGAGATTCTGCAAACGGCGGATCAAGGCAGGATTTTACGAGATGGAGTGTCAGTTGCAATTATTGGTCTCCCAAATGTCGGTAAGTCCTCATTGCTAAATCAATTAGTTCGTAAAGAACGTGCTATTGTAACTGATATTCCCGGAACGACGAGAGATGTATTAGATGAGTTTATTCAATTAGAGGGAGTGCCGTTGCATATTCTGGATACCGCGGGTATTCGTGATACGGGGGATGTTGTTGAGAGAATTGGTGTTGATCGGAGTAGACAGGCGATCGCTGATGCAGATTTATTAATTATTCTAATTGATGGAAGTCGATTGTTGACTGCAGAAGATCGAGAATTGCTTGGATTAACATGTGACCATGCGTCTCTTGTAGTTTTGAGTAAACAGGATCTAGTTCAAGTGGTGTCTCAAACGGAGATAGAAGAAGAGTTTCCCTGCAGTACCTGCGTTCAATTTTCCGTCAAAGACCGAAAATTACTAGGACAGCTTGAGGAAGCGATACTTACGAAGGTGTTTTCCGGAAAAATGAAGCCTAGAGATGCGACTTTCATTGCTAATACTCGGCATATTCGACTTCTGGAAGAGAGCAAGTTGTTATTAGAACAGGTTTTACAGTCTGTAAATGAGGGACAAACACTTGATTTGGTTGCTGTGGATCTTCATCAGGCATGGATTACGCTTGGTGAAGTAATCGGAGAGACGCCACGAGAGGATTTACTTGATCAAATTTTTACACAATTTTGTTTGGGGAAATAAGGGTTTATATAGATGGAGAGGAGTGACGTATTATAATATGGATTACTTCGGTGGAGAATACGATGTAATTGTGATTGGTGCTGGGCATGCAGGGGCAGAAGCAGCTTTGGCTGCGGCGCGTATGAATCGTAAGACGTTATTACTCACCATCAATTTAGATACGATCGCATTTATGCCGTGCAATCCTTCGATTGGCGGTCCTGCAAAAGGCATTGTTGTTCGCGAAATTGACGCATTGGGTGGACAAATGGCTTATAATACAGATTTGACATATATTCAGATGCGTTTATTGAATACGGGCAAGGGTCCTGCGGTACAAGCTTTACGGGCACAATCAGACAAGGCGTTTTATGGTCGAATGATGAAGTGGACGTTGGAAAAACAGGAGAATCTTACACTGCGCCAGGGGATGGTTGAAAGAATTCTTATGGATAGTGGTCGAGTGACTGGCGTAATGACCCAGTCAGGAGCCGTATATAAGGCACAGGCAGTGGTATTGACGACTGGGACGTATTTACGAGGAAAAATAATTATCGGTGAGGTCTCGTATCAAAGTGGTCCTAATGGTCAATTGCCTTCCATGAAGTTGACGGATAGTTTAGTTGACCTAGGATTTGATTTGGTTCGTTTTAAGACTGGAACACCACCGCGTGTCAATCGCAAGTCCATCAATTTCGAACACTTGGCGGCTCAATCGGGTGATCGCGAGCCATTACATTTTTCCTATCGCGATGATATTGCTCAACGTGAACAGGTTGATTGTTGGTTGACGTTTACGACGGAAAACACTCATGAGATTATTGGTGAGAATTTGCATCGAGCACCGATGTTCTCCGGTGCGATTGAGGGTAAAGGACCGCGTTATTGTCCAAGTATTGAGGATAAGATTGTGCGTTTTAAGGATCGTCCATCACATCAAATTTTCTTAGAACCTGAAGGAAAGAATACGGAGGAGTGGTATGTTCAAGGACTTTCGACCAGTTTGCCAGAAGATGTACAAACTAAAATGTTGCGCACTATTCCTGGGTTAGAGCAGGTAGAGATGCTTAGACCTGGGTATGCGATTGAGTATGATGCGATGATTCCAACACAGTTGCGACCGACGTTAGAAACCAAGATGATTTCAGGATTATTTACGGCGGGACAAATTAACGGAACGTCTGGATATGAAGAGGCTGCTGGTCAAGGAATCATGGCAGGAATTAATGCTGCTCTCCACACGATGAACAAGGAGCCTGTGGTTCTTTCGCGTTCTAATGCATATATCGGAGTGATGATTGACGATCTCGTGACGAAGGGAACAACAGAACCGTATCGTTTATTGACATCGCGGGCTGAATATCGTCTGTTATTGCGAAATGATAATGCAGATGTTCGATTGATGGAGATTGGTCATCGTATTGGTCTATTGAGCGATAGAAGGTATGAGAGATTTTTAGTTAAACAGGAAGGTGTCGCAAAGGAAAAGGAGAGATTGCGTTCGGTTCGTGTGCAGCCGTCGGTAGTTGCAGAACATTTTGCGGCAAATGGGGTTGAAGCTCCATCAGGTTCAGTGTCTTTGGAACAACTTTTGCGGCGACCCGAAATTTCTTATGATAAGATGTATGAAGTCTTTCCCTCATCGCAAGAGGTTTCTCATGAGGTGGCGAAACAGGTTGAGATTGATACGAAGTATCAAGGATACGTTATTCGCCAGACACAAGAAATTGATCGTCAAAAAAGATTAGAAGATCGCCGTTTACCTGAAGATGTAAATTATTTGGAAATATCAGGTATTGCAAATGAGGCGAAAGAAAAGTTAACTGCTATTCGCCCAATGAGCATCGGTCAGGCGTCTCGTGTGGAGGGCGTCTCTCCTGCGGATATTTCCGTATTGTTAGTATGGTTAGAAACACGATCGAGGCGGGAAGTTGTCAATGAATGAGGCACATGAGGAATTTGCGATTGGAGATTTTGAAAAACATTGCGAAGTACGGGGATTTTCGTTAACAGGAATGCAAATTGATCAATTTGTGCGGTATGCACATGGGCTACAAAAGTGGAACGATCGAGTTAATTTGACGGCGATTGTGGATTTCGGGGGAATTCTTTTAAAACATTTTGTTGATTGTCTAGAATTGATTCCAGTGATGCAGTCACTTTCCGGAGTTGAGGGATTGACAGTGGGGCCATTGTTGGATTTTGGGACTGGTGCTGGATTTCCTGGACTTGTATTAAAATTAGCTATACCCGATCTTTCAGTTACTTTATGCGACTCCTTGCGAAAACGGACAGATTTTTTAGAACATGTCGTGGATGATCTCGCTTTATCGGATGTCACAGTAATTCATGGGCGTGCTGAGGAATTGGCCAGTCATAGGGAATATCGTGAACAGTTCCTCCAAGTGGTCGCGCGTGCGGTTGCGCGGCTATCGGTACTTGCCGAACTGGCAGGCCCTCTTGTTGATGTGGGTGGCTTCTTTCACGCGATGAAGGGACCAAGTCCGGAAACAGAGATGGATGATGCGCGTATAGCGATGGAACGTGTCGGTTTTTCTCACACTGTAGTGAATCGGTATAGTCTTCCGTTGAATGCGGGTGATCATACAGTGGTGAGTTTATATAAAGATCGGCATACTTCTAATAGATTTCCACGTAAAATGGGAGATGCGCAACGAAGTCCACTCGTATAATAGGTTGATGTCTGTTTGGTTTTTGTAAAATATTGATTTCTTTTGTCGGTATGACACTTCATTTGTCGATTGTTGAAATTAGAGAAGGAATTTGTCGATAGTCTGCAGAACGTATAAATAATGTAGACTGAGTGGGTGGTGGCCAAGGTGAAAGAGCGTTGGTCTCGGTTTTTAGGGGCTGTAGAACGAAGTCAGGGCTCTAATAGTTCGCTACAAGAGATTCCTATTAGTTCGGTGCGGGCGAATCGCTATCAACCTCGTTCGGTTTTTGATGAGGAGAAGTTGGACGAGCTTGGAGCTACGATTCGGACACATGGGATGATTCAGCCTATTGTAGTGAGACCTCAAGACGGATATTTTGAGTTAGTTGCGGGAGAGCGGAGATGGCGCGCCGCTCAGCGTGTGGGTTTAGATTATATACCGGCGATTGTGAAGGACATGTCTGAGTCTCAGGCTGCGTCTTTGGCACTGATTGAAAATTTGCAGCGTGAAGGGCTTACTGCCATTGAGGAGGCGGTAGCTTATCAAAAGTTGATTGAGTTACATCATTTAACACAAGAGAGTTTAGCACAGCGTTTAGGTAAAGGGCAGTCGACGATTGCGAATAAACTTCGCCTTTTACATTTGTGCGAAGAGGTGCAGGAGGCTGTGAAGGCGCGGGTAATTAGTGAACGGCATGCACGAGCATTGTTAGCTCTGCCTCACGAACTGCAAGGGCGTGTTTTAGGTGAGATTGTCAGCAAGGATCTGAATGTTAAACAAACAGAGAAGAGAGTACAGGAGTGTTTGATACAGCCGGTGAAGAAACCTAAGGCGCATCGGTCAGGAGTGAGTCGTGATTTTCGGATTGCGATGAATACTGTTAGAGAATCAGTTCGGTTAATTCAGGATAGTGGTTTTAGCGTTCAAGCAGAGGAACGAGAAGAAGAAGAGTTTATTGAATTTATTATTCGTCTTCCAAAGAAAATAACGAGTTAATATGTAAATTCAGAGGATGGGTATATTGATTCCACAAAGAACACACAATTCCATGGTGTGTTCTTTTTATTTCTAGTACAATGAATATGTATCTTTTGTGTGTTTGATATTCGGAGGTAGGTTAAATGGCAAGAGTGATGGCGGTAGCCAATCAAAAGGGTGGGGTGGGAAAGACGACAACCTCTGTTAATTTAGGAGCTTGTCTCGCTGAGTTAGGAAAGAAGGTACTGCTGATCGACATTGATCCACAAGGAAACACGACATCGGGAGTTGGGATTAATAAGGCTGATGTGAAGCACTGCATATATGATGTCATTATCAACGATGTGAGTACCAACGATGCTATTCTTCATACGTTTGTAAATAACCTCGATATTATTCCGGCGACGATTCAGTTAGCGGGTGCAGAAATCGAATTGGTCCCGACGATTTCGCGAGAAGTGAGATTGCGCAGGGCAATTGCGACGGTTAGAGCGCATTATGATTATATTCTAATTGATTGCCCGCCTTCTTTGGGATTACTCACAATTAATGCGTTGACAGGCTCTGATTCTGTTGTTATTCCTATTCAATGCGAATACTACGCATTGGAGGGACTCAGTCAATTATTGAGTACCATTCGTCTGGTTCAAAAACACTTGAATACGTCACTTGAGATCGAAGGTGTACTATTGACCATGCTTGACGCTCGCACGAATCTGGGAATTCAAGTGATTGAAGATGTTAAAAAATATTTTCGCGAAAAGGTGTATCGTACGATTATTCCGCGTAACGTTCGACTGAGCGAGGCGCCAAGTCACGGCAAACCGATTTGGCAATACGATCCAAAGTCGCGAGGCGCGGAAGTTTATCTCGATTTGGCTAAGGAAGTGATCGGGATTTGAAATCTAAGGGTGGTCTTGGCAAGGGGCTGGAAGCTTTGTTGCCTCAAATCGGCTCGGATGCGACTGAAGAAGTTATATTAGTGCGGCTCGAAGATTTGCACCCTAATCCATATCAACCGCGACGCGAGTTTAATGCGGATAAGATTTCGGAGTTAACGGAATCTATCAAAGAACATGGAATTTTACAACCGATTATCATTCGGCAGGGTGTAGGTCGAGGTTATGAAATTATTGCAGGTGAACGTCGTTATCGGGCTATGAAATTATTAGAAGAAGAAACTATTCCTGCGCTCGTTCGAAGAATTTCGGATCGGGAAGCGATGGAAATTGCTTTAATTGAGAATTTGCAAAGAGAAGATCTTAGTCCGATTGAAGTTGCTGAAGCATATGCGAAAATCATGGAGCATTTTTCTTTAACACAAGAACAATTGGCGGTGCGTGTTGGACAAAGCCGTTCACATGTTGCCAATCTTATGCGATTGTTGTCCTTGCCGATTGAGATCAGAAACGATGTTTCACGTGGAACAATTTCGATGGGGCATGCTAGAGCACTTTTGGCGATTGATGAACCGCAGGCACAAGCTACAGTCGCTCAAAAAATCGTAGACGATGGCTTAACCGTTCGTGCAGTTGAGCAATTAGTTCATCGTTTGCAAGTTGTTTCACGTGAAACGAAACCAAAACCTCAAACAAATAGTGTAAGTTCGATTACAAAAGCCTATGAAGAACAACTGCGAAATATACTTGGGACTTCAGTTCGGATTCAAATGGGAAAAAAGCGAGGGAAGATTGAAATCGAATATTTTAGCTCTGAAGACTTAGAACGAATCTTACAACTTCTTAGTGGACATAGTTGAAATGATCTATTTGGATAATGCTTCATCTTCGTGGCCAAAACCACGAAAGGTCGCTCAGGCAGTTGGTGATTGGATCGAACATCATGGTGCCAATGCAGGTCGTGCATCTCATCGGATGGCAAGAGAAACTGAGGGGATGATCTCCCGCACGAGAAAGCAGATCGCAAATCTGATTGGGGCGGAGCATGGTGATCAAGTTGCGCTTTTGCAGAATGTTACAGAGGCTATTAATTTGGCTTTGTGTGGACTGTTAGAGCAAGGAGACCATGTCATAAGCACAGGACTCACCCATAACAGTGTCAGGCGACCCTTGGCACATCTTGAAGAGCAAGGTGTATGCATTTCGCGCGTCCCAATTCGGAGCAACTCATGGATCAAAGATATCGAAGCAAATTTGCGGACAACGACTCGCATGATTCTCGTGACGCATGGATCGAATGTGACAGGAGAAGTATTACCTCTAAATGATTTGATGGAATGGCTACGCACGCTTCGTAAACGTTCCAGAGAGCCATTTGTGCTGGTTGATGCTGCGCAAACCGCTGGACATATTGACATCAATGTTCAAGAGCAGGGAATCGATTTATTGGCCTTTACAGGGCACAAAGGATTGTATGGACCCCAGGGGACTGGCGGTCTTTATCTTGCGCCCGACCTATTGTTGCAACCATTGCTCTTGGGAGGCGGAGGAGGAAATGCGGAATCGAAATATGCTCCAATGGTAGGCCCAGAACGATATGAAGCAGGAACGCGAAATGCTCCTGGTATCGCGGGCCTTGCAGAAGGCGTTCGTTTTGTTTTGGATAGTGGCCTGGATCAGTTGCTGGCACATGAGATGAAACTTCTGAGCCCTTTGAAAGAATCGCTCATGGAACTCAAAGGCGTGCGGATCCTGGGTGATTCTCATACAAATATGCATGTTCCGCTTCTCTCGTTCACAATGGAAGGCTATCAATCCTCTGAATTGGCTTTGCTTCTGGATAGACGTTATGATATTGCAGTCCGTGCGGGATTACACTGTGCACCGGATGCTCATGACGATCAAGGAACTACAAAGAGTGGGGGAGCAGTGAGAATTAGTCTGGGTGCATTTAACACAGCTGAGGAAATAGAGAGTTGTATTCTCGCATTGAAAGAATTACATGATGAAATTGTTTGGTAGGAGGAACCTCGGTGTTTTTAGTTGGTCCTATTGTAAATACGCTAGCCATTATCCTTGGCACTTTCATCGGAATTGGACTTAAAGGGATTCCGGAACGAATGCGTACAACAGTTATCCAGGGTATGGGGCTATTTGCTATTTCCTTAGGAATCTCGATGGCCATAGCAGCTCCTTCTTCAGATATTATTTACGTAGTGCTTTCGGTGGTGCTTGGCGGGGTGCTTGGTGCTTGGTGGGATATCGAGGGTGGACTCGACAGATTTGGTCATTACGCAGAGCGTAGATTTCAAGGGAAATCAGGTGGAATGTCTGAAGCATTCATCTTTGCTACGTTATTATTTGGCGTTGGGTCAATGGCAGTACTTGGTGCATTACAAAGTGGATTAAATGGACAAAATACGATTCTGTACACAAAAAGTGTGCTGGACGGGTTTTCTGCCATCATTTTCACCAGTGTAATGGGTCCGGGTGTTGGATTCGCTGCGATTCCTATTTTCCTATATGAAGGCGGAATCGCAACAATTGCTCATTTTATGGGGGCGAATCTAAGATCCTCGACGATCCTCGCCGATGTGACATCAGTAGGTGGCCTTTTAATTATGGGGATTGGTATAAACCTCCTGGAAATCAAGAGAATCAAGGTTGCCAATCTTCTGCCGGCGATGATCGTCGTTGCGCTGATTCGCTGGTTAGCAACGCATGCTTTGCCGTTACTTACATCATGGACTCATTTTTGAAAGGAACGTGTATAGATGCTGAGTGCTATCACAAGTAACCTTACAGATCTAGTGTTTACAGGAGGAATTGCCTTAGGCTTGATTCTTTCAATCATCGCGCTTATTGCCGCGCTTATAGCAGCAGGAAGGTCGAAGCGTCTGCGGAACCGCTATCGATCCCTGATGAAGGGTGAATCCGGAAAAGATCTCGAATCATTGGTAAATCAGTATAATGAGAAGGTTACAGTGTTGGAAAAGGAAGTAGCTCGATTAACAGAAGTGTTAGGGGATCATGAGGTTCGGATTACTCGAAAACTTGGAACAGCTCAAGTTGTGAGATACAATGCGTTTGGCGAAAAGGGCAATGATCTGAGTTTTTCAATCGCCCTATTGGATGAAGAGGGATCTGGCACTGTGTTAAGTAGTATTTTTGGTCGCGATGAATCGAGAGTCTATGCAAAACCAGTTAGCGCAAAAGGCTCGATTTACACCTTAACAGATGAAGAAAAAGATGTGATTGAAAAGAAACATAAGTAATTGGTCATAGGAAGTAGTACGAAGGTGACAGTCATTCCATCCTAATTTGGATGCTGACCGTCTCCTTTTTATTTATTCCGAAAAAACGGGAACCGTGGCATGGTAAGATGCACTGGCGGTTGTACGTCTTCCTCCACTGCGGGAACACGAAGTTCGGAAGCGTATGAGAGTGCGTCAGCAATAACATTTGCCATACAAAAGACGAGCGACAGTCTTGTGTTTTGAAGTACAAAATACTCCATAAAACCTCCGACATTCACAATTCCCGTAATGTGCACGTCCCCAACGGACGGCAACTGTTTATGAACCCCTGCCCCTGGTTGAAGAGAGCCGCGAGCCAAAGTGATCTGACCGATATTTGCGACTTGACCCAAGCTGGCATCGATGGCAATGACAAAAGGTCGTTCGATCTCTCGGTGCACCCTTGCGATCGTTTCCTCCAAATTCACTGCATGCACTGGCTGGTCAAGTGTTCCGTATAAAACAAAACAATGTCGCCGTTCCATTAACTCAGACCCGACGAGTGGACCCAGTGCGTCACCGGTGGATCGGTCTGTGCCAATACACATGACAACGACAGTCGAGTGAACGGGACGTTCCGAGATAAGTTCGGCAATGGCATCGCCCAATTGTTCAATCGCACCCCTGTGATTATAGGAAATACGGAATGGGCCCTTATCCTTGTGAAGGTTTAGCAAAAGAATCCCCACGCCCCTTTGGAAGGTTGATAGTACAGTATGTGACCCTAAACCGTCAAAATATACCCACTAAATGCATAGAATGAAATGAAGTAATGAGACAGGTAGGTACAATTAAATGATCATTGATCTTGGCGTGTTTTTACTTGTTGCTTGGACAGGATTTCTAGGGTACATCGCAGGAGCACGTCGCTGTCTTATTTATGTCGCAGTGATTGGTGGTGCAGCGTATATCCTTACAACAGTCATTCCTTGGCTCCACTTCGTAGGATCTGATCATGTAGTGCAATTTGAGTATCTCCAGTGGTTAAATCGGATGCTAGAACCGATCATACCTGTTCTAAGGTCGCACGTATCAAGAATTGGTGCGGCAGATGTATTCGCTCCTTATCAGATACTACCTTCACTACGCGGTTGGTATCAGGGTCTTCTCTCAGTCGGAACGACAATTGCAGGTTTTCTAGGCTTGATTTTAGGTGTGAGGAGTTTCGATACTATTTGGACAGATGTGCTGGGGAAAAATAGAATGACACCGTTAGGGGCTGTCTATGGTATCGTTACTGGACTTTATGTTGCAATGATATTGTTTAATAGTTTGAGTGTACTTGTATGGGCGCAAAATCCAGATTGGCTGCGCCTATGGATTTATCATTCTTTGTTTGTTCGTGCATGGACGCATATAAGGCTCCATGGTATAGTCAGTTAAAAATAAGTTCTCATGGTGGAGGAAGTAGTCGTGGAAAAAGAATATCATTTGGGCGATTGCGTGACCATGAAGAAGCCGCATCCTTGTGGGACAAATGAATGGAAAATTATTCGCATGGGTATGGACATTAGAATCAAATGCGTACATTGCGGTCGCAGTGTATTGCTCACGCGGAGTGAATTTGAACGATCTTTGAAAAAAGTAGCAGGACCTGGGGGAGATCATGACACATCTCATTAAAACAGCGTGTCCAATGGATTGTTATGATGGATGTTCAATTGTCGCGAAGGTAGATGATCAAGGCGAACTCATTCAAATTGAAGGAAATGCTGCTCACCCGATGACTGTTGGTCGACTTTGTGGGAAAGGGTATAAATTGTTAGATCGCTATCAAAGTTCAAAACGAGTTCTGTGGCCCATGAAAAAGGTAGGTGGAGTATGGCAGCGTGTGGATTGGGATACAGCGTTACAAGAGATCGCTCATGAGTTGGAGAAGAGTATCGCAGAATATGGACCATGGTCTATTATGCATACTTACGATTTTGGTTCAAGTGGCATATTAAAATTGTTAACCGATCGCTTTTTTAACATGTTAGGTGGATTTACCGATGTAGTTGGGAGCTTGTGTTGGGAGGCAGGGTTAACTGCTCAGGAATATGATTTTGGTCAACCGCGTAGCCATGATCCGCAAGATATTGGAGATCATGCAAAACACATTGTGATTTGGGGACGAAATGTCAGCGTTACGAATATGCATATGGTTCAGTTCATTCGCCAAGCGCAAAAAAGGGGAGCCACTGTTGTGGTTATTAACCCGTTGAGAACGGATATGGATGCGAGTGCAGACCTGGTGATCCAACCAAAACCGGGTACGGATGGCATCCTTGCACTTGCAATTTGTCATGAACTGATCACAACCAATCGCTACGATCATCAATTTATAGCACAATATGTTTATGGATTTGATCAATTCGCTGCACATGTACGTGCATATGATAAGGAGTTGGCCGCACATATTTGTGGCGTGCCAGTTGAACAGTTTGAACGTCTTGCAGCCATCTATGCGGATGGACCTACTAGTACTTTACTTGGTATTGGGCTGCAGCGGTATAAAAATGGCGGGAATACAGTGCGTGCAATTGATGCTTTAGGGGCGATTAGCGGCAACGTTGGAAGACCAGGTGGTGGAGTGAACTATGCTCATCGTGAAGTTTCAGGCTTTGTCGACTGGAAGAAGCTAATGGGGCGAAAGGATCATGAGCCAATTCGGGAATTCCGCCGTGTGTCACAGGCGAAGGACATCTTGCAGGCGGATCCACCAGTTGAGGTCTTATTTATCTCTCGTACGAATTTAGTCAGCCAAGTACCCAATGCAGACATGACACGCGAAGCTCTCAAATCAGTACGAGTCAAGATTTTAATTGATTCATTCTTCACACAAACTGCTGACGAAGTCGATTATTTTTTACCGACGACTATGGTGTTTGAGGAAGAAGATGTAATGCTTATCTCGATGTGGAGTTCCTATTTGTCCTATGCCAATCAAGTGGTGGCACCGAGAGGTGAGTCTCGCCCAGACTGGGTGATTTTTCGGGATCTTGCACGCAAGCTTCATCTTCCACGAGATTTGGAGATTGAACCATCGGCAGTGATTGAAGAGGTGTTTTCGTCGCTCATTGCACAGGGGATTTCTATGGAAGAATGTAAAAAGGAAGGCTTCATCCAATTGCCAATCGAGCAGGTGGCCTATCGATCTAAAGATTTCAAAACACCCTCTGGAAAATTTGAGTTGTATTCGAAACAGGCCCTTGTACATGGTCAATCTCCCATGGCGCAGCCAGATGTCGTGCACTTTGCTTACAATGAAGATTTCCCATATCCGTTATTAACGATTCATCCACGCAAACAGGAAAATTCACAATCACCGACTGATCAGCAACATCGTCCTTATGCACAAGTTGAAATTGGATCTCAGTTAGCTAAACAATATAAAGTTCATAATGTGGACAGGATCATAGTAGAAACAGAGGTTGGGAAGCTTGAGTGTGAAGTTAAGGTTGTCGCTGGAATGAGAAATGACGTCGTTAAACTTGAACAGGGTTGGACGTTTGAACGACTCAATGTAAATCTTCTTACGTTGACGTATGTATCTGATCTTGGGCATGGGAGCGCTCAGTACGATACACACTGTCGATTAGTGAGCATAACACCTCCTGTGCATGCGGATGATACACCCAAAATAGGGAATACTATCTTGTGAAGGTATGTAAATCACAAGAGGTGTGATGAAATTGGGAGATAAAATCATTGGCATACGGAAAAATGAATTTGGTGAAATATCGATGGTGAAATTGAATAATGGTAGGGTGATGACCTTAGATGAGGTTCGCCTTTTGGTGAGTGACGGTCAGATAGATTCATTAACTGAAATTGATGCCAATGGAAATTGGACGATTGATCAAAGTTATGGTGATGCTACTCCTGAATCAGGGAGTAATCTCGATATGTTGCCAGGATTTTAAATCTACCGCATGAATAAGCTTTATCTGCACTTGCATGAATTGCAAGTGAAGCAGATAAAGCTTATTCTTATATCTGTTGATGTTATGAAGTTGTAAGAGAAGGTAGCTAAACCCCTTTGTACCTCCTTGATTCTGTGGCGTTGTGATCCCCCTGGGCTTTGCGCACAAGAATATCCGCTTTTTACTATAGGATTAAAGAACCTGTTCAAAAAGGGTTGAGGTAAGATGCAAGCAGGGGTTTGGTGAAGTCTGGACATGCGCGCGGAGTGTACGATAGGTGGTACATGAGCACGCATGTCCAGCACAAGCCGAAGCCCTGCGCCGCAGAGTTCTCGACCCTTTTTGAACAACCTCTTAAAGTAGTTTGGGATAACATATAACCGTTTATCCAATATTACGCGCGATTTATACTAACTGTTATGGTGCGAAGTAAGTAAACCAGTAAAATAAGGGGTGAAGCAGATGCCATTAAAGGCTGGGATCGTAGGACTCCCAAACGTAGGAAAGTCGACATTATTTAACGCAATTACAAAGGCGGGAGTTGAGGCTGCAAACTATCCCTTTTGTACGATTGAACCGAATGTAGGCGTCGTTGAAGTTCCTGACGAACGGCTAACTCATTTGGCGAACATCGTTCATCCAGCGAAAATTGTACCGACAACATTTGAGTTTGTAGATATTGCGGGTCTTGTAAAGGGCGCCAGTAAAGGAGAAGGGCTCGGGAATCAGTTCTTGGCGCATATTCGCGAAGTTGACGCGATTGTACATGTGGTTCGTTGTTTCGCGAATGATGACGTCACGCATGTTGAAGGCAAGGTCGATCCTCTGTCGGATATTGAGACGATAGATCTTGAACTTATTTTCGCTGACATGGATACAGTGAGCCGACGACTAGATCGTCAACGCAAACAATCAAAGGGAGGGGATCCGAAAATTCGGGAGGAGGTTTCTGTGCTCGAACAGACCCTTCAATTGCTGGAGGTAGGCACACCGTTACGACGTGTGAACATTGCTTCTGACCAACGCGAATATCTCAGAGACTTACACCTTTTGACTTTAAAACCTGTGTTATATGCTGCAAATGTAGGGGAGAGCGAAGTTGCGCAAACAGATCAACCGTTCGTCTCTAAAGTGCGTACATTAGCAATGAGTGAAGGTGCACAGGTTGTGGTGATCAGTGCGAAGGTAGAGGCAGAAATTGCAGAATTGGTGGATGAAGACCGCAACCTTTTCCTGGAGGAACTTGGATTGACTGATTCCGGATTAGATCGACTGATTCGTGCATCGTATGATCTTCTTGGATTAGTTACCTATTTTACAGCAGGAGTAACAGAAGTGAGAGCATGGACGATTCGTAAAGGGACCAAAGCACCACAGGCAGCTGGCGCCATTCATTCTGATTTTGAGCGTGGGTTTATCCGTGCAGAAGTCATTGGTTACGAAGATTTTATTCAAGCTGGCTCTCTTGCTGGTGTAAGGGAAGCTGGGAAATTAAGATTAGAAGGTAAAGAATATACGGTGTGCGATGGTGATGTCATGCACTTTCGATTTAATGTGTAGCCCATGGAACTTCACCCCATTCTTTCCCTGAAAATAAAAACAGGTGAAGCATCCTTTGATAGCATAGAAGTATGAAGCAAAGATTCGTCAAAGTGCTCAACTGAATGGATTTTATAGCGCTTAACTTCAGTTCTTTCCGTGGAATAAAATTGAAACGCTTGGTGAGTTGCGCTTAAAGGCATGAGCCGCAAGTCTTGCAAAAAATCGATGAGCAATCAAGTGGCTGGGACAAGGGCGTGTTTTGTGCCTGGGGCGAGTTCGCTGAAATTGCGTCTGAGCGTCGTCTCGGCACACTACACATCCCGTTGACAGGCGACACGCAGACGCCAACACGAGGGATTTCGAGCGCCCGCTGAACTTTGAATATGTGATAGTGCAAATAGCTCGGAAAATAAAAGTAGCGTGTTTAGGTGAGGTATGGTATAATATTTCGATGTGGGAACTTTTGACCTGCATGAGGTTCGCAAACAGGACAACCTGCCGTCCTTGCTCCGCAAAGGGGCCTTATGTCCATAAGGAGGTGAATGATATGCGCCAATATGAAACGCTTTATATTCTTCGTCCAGATATGGAAACGGAGAAAACCCAGGAACTCGTAGAGCGCTTTAAAGGCGTGGTAACGAATCACGAAGGAGAACTCGGAGAAGTAAACGAGTGGGGAAAACGCCGACTTGCTTACGAAATCGACGATTACCGTGAGGGTTACTATGTGCTTATGAAGTATAATGCAGCTACGGACTTTACGAAAGAATTGGAACGTTTATTTAAGATAAGCGATGATGTACTAAGGTATTTGACGTTGCGGGTTGAGGAGTAAATTGTAGTTCGAGGGCATACGGGGGGATCACTCGATGTTAAATCGAATCATCTTGATTGGGCGTCTGACACAAGATCCTGAATTGCGGTATACGCAGTCAGGAGTCGCTGTGGCTTCGTTCACTTTAGCGGTAGATCGTCAACGGGCGAATCAAGCAGGTGAGCGCGAGGCAGACTTTATTAATATTGTCGTGTGGCAAAAACTTGGAGAACTGTGCGCTCAATATCTGCGCAAGGGCAGGCTTGCTGCTGTAGAAGGAAGGCTGCAGATTCGCCAGTATGAAAACAAAGAAGGGCAGCGTGTACGCGTTGCAGAAGTAGTTGCCGACAATGTTCGCTTTCTGGATCGTGGAACGGAAAATTCAGGTGGAACTACAGGAACGTCTGGTTCGTCTGCTGGAATGGGGAATAGTACAAATAGACCCGACTCTGACCGTAACTTTTCCGCTCCTCGTTATCAGGATGATCCCTTTGCTGATGATGGTCGATCGATTGACATCGTAGATGACGACCTGCCCTTTTAGTGGATGAAACCTGAAGGATAAAGGGGTGAAGGATATGCCGCGTAAAGGCCGTGGAGGGAAAAGAAAACGCGTATGTCAGTTTTGCGTAGATAAAATTGCGATTGTCGACTATAAAGAAGCAAATCGCCTTACGAAATATTTGACAGAACGCGGAAAGATTTTGCCGCGTCGGATTTCAGGAAATTGTGCAAGGCATCAAAGACAAGTCACTGTGGCAATCAAACGGTCACGTCAGGTGGCCTTAATGCCATATACGATGGAGTAACTCGTATTAAAACAGGGCGATGTGGATCTTTCGCATACTGCGAATAATTCATATCGCCCTGTTTAATCTCTAGATGTGAATAGATTCTTCGATGTACAGTTGCAAGGGGAGGCCAATGTAAAATGTTGTTCCGTTATTCACTTCAGACTTCACTTGAATTTCTCCATGATGTGCTTCAATAATCTTTTTTGATATTGCAAGTCCAAGTCCTGAACCAGTGGACTTTGTAGTGAAAAAGGGATCAAACACTCTCTCTAAATGAATCGGTGCAATTCCGCTCCCTGTATCTGCTACAACAAGGGTATACAGGTTATTGTTAAGTTGACCATAGATCGTTAATATACCTCCATTTGGCATGGCGTCTAATGCGTTTTTTCCTAAGTTTAAAAATACCTGTTTTAGTTGACTCTTACTAGCAAGACATACGCCTGATGGAAGTTCAGGAATGCGCATGATCACGCTTTTCATATTTGCCTCAGCTGTAATCAATGGCAATAGATCTTCTATAATTATTTTGAGATCGACTAGTTCGCTACCCGTTGTTGTAGAATTTCTTGCGAGAGTTAGGTATTCGGAGATTAAATCATCTACCCGATCGATTTCTTCAATCATAATGTGGTAGTGGTCTTTACCCGTAGAATTTTTGTTTCGGCGTTTTTGGAGTTGTAAAAATCCACGTACTGTCGTGAGAGGATTTCTAATTTCATGAGCTGTTGACGCGGCGAGTTCCGCAACTAAGTTTAGACGGTCAATTTTCGCGGTAAATACTTCCCAATGTTTGCGTGTCGTTATGTCTTCGGCAAATACGATAACACCGGTTGCGGTTTGTATGGATGAAGAATTTGCGACAATGGAGCATTCGATCACTTTTTGTTCCCGAGTCACGGCATGGATAAAAGGTAACTCAAGCCCTCGAATTGCGGCGCCTGGTTCCAGTTGAAATGCTATTTTATCGATAATTGCAGGAGAGATTTCAAGACACTTTGCAATGGATAAAATGGATTCACCTATAACAGTGGTTTCAGAGAGTCCTGTGACGGTTGAAAACGTGTCATTAATCAATTCAATTATATGGGATCGCGAGATATGAATAATGACTAATGGCGCATTTTTAACAATTTGCTGAATCATTGCATCTTGCTGATGTAGCCTCTTTCTCATTTGCAAAATAGTTTGTGTCAGTGGATCTAACAATTGTAATGTAGATGGGGGCTCAGCAGAAGGATCGTTTACTAGTGTGTCCACCCAATTTGCTAGTTGTACTGATTCGCGCTTTACCTTGCGCAAGAAGCGTGCGATGAAACACGCAGTGGTGAATGTTAAAATGGCAATGAGCGAACCAATAATGAGTTGATGGTCGAACAGTGATTGTAGACTTTGCGCAATCGATATTTCAGATCCTACAACATATAAAGCCCCCATTAACTTACGATTTTGGATAATCGGAAATGCGATTTCTAGCATAGGAATATTTTTTTGTGGCATATAGAAAACGTCGGATAGAATGTGCCCGTTTTGTAGCTGACTACTGAACCAAAGTGGTTTTATGTGAAGTTTATTATGTAACGAGGGTGATGTGGTAAGTTCACTTGTTAAACCGCTTGGGTAATTCACGATACCTATTTGCAAAAGATGAAGTGGATAACCTGTGAGTCCATCTGTGTAGTGCTGTAGTAGCAACTGTAAAGATGCTTTATGAGTAATTAATTGAGGGTGTTGTAATGGGAGTTGTTCTAGTCTGTAAACCAAGGTATCTCCGATCTCTGTAAGTGATGTGCGATACGATGTCTCAACAAGTTTCTGATTGTATGAGTAATCACTATAGATAAGGCTGATTAAAAGGGAGCTTGCAAGGATGACTACAGACGTAATTCCTAAATTTATATAGGTTAGTTTCACAGAGCTTACCCCCAAGATGGCTCGTACAACGCTCATTATAAAAAACGTGCAATACGTAAGATCGACGGAGTTCTACACATATTGAGTATGTCTTGATGTACAATAATAAGGTTAAAATTATCAGGAAATAGGTGATCGCGCTGAGACGACTGAAAGATACTGCATGGGGTTCAGGATTCGTCTTTTTTATTCTCTTGGCCTTTGCAGTTTCTACGCCACTAAGCACTCTAGCTATTGTGCTACTACCTGTTCCATTAGTTTTACTATTTGCCAGAGGCCTCTGGCAGAGAGCTGCCATTCATTTGTTTGTTGCGCTTGTGGTCCTTGGCTTCCTCGGCTCCTTTTTGCAAGCTATTCTCATGCTCCTATTTGTCGCTGCTTTTTCATATGTATTAGGGAACGGGTTTCGGACAGGTCATGTAACGCGTGCAATGATAAACTCTGTTCTTATTTTCATCACCTTTATCGTAATAGGTCTTGCCTTACTAAAATGGTCTGGTATAGAGATCTTACCACTTCTTATGACTGAAGTGAAAAGGGCGATTTCAGAAAACCCCAATATGAACCTACTCGCAGGAGGGAATTCTGGGAAGGCAATTGCTCAATTGGTTCAGCAGATTTCGCTATACTTCCCGAGTTTCATAGTGCTTTTTGGGATTGGGGGAACCTTGCTTGACGCAGCGATTGCACGCCTCTTTTTGCGCAGACAAAGTGATAAGTTTCAGCCTGTATTTCGTTTTTTGAAATTCCCACCTATGCTGGTGGTGGTTTTTGGATTCAGTTTAGTCATTCTGGCCTTTCAATTGCTGCGTCATGTTTCATTAGTATGGACGCTTGCAAATAATATCTTTCTCATTTCAGGCTTCTTGTTAGCGTTACAAGCATTATCGTTCTTATGGTGGTATTTACGTCAAAAACCATGGGGTATTATTGCGTTCCCATTTTTATTTATATTAAGCTTTGTCCCTTATATTAGCCAGGTGTATCTGCTGCTTGGTGTGCTTGATGTTGTTATGGATTTGCGTGAACGCGTACAAAGGGGAAAATAACGGGTAAGAGATGTGAGTTAACAAGGTGTTTTTATCATTGTAAATTTACTTCTTGGACCTATAATAGGGATGTAGGCGTGATGACCCTTTTCTTCAGATTTGGAGGAGGTTAACGATGAAAGTTGTCTTTACACAAGATGTTGCAAGTCAAGGAAAAAAAGGAGACCTAAAGAACGTTTCCGAGGGATATGCTCGGAACTTTCTGTTTCCTCGTCAACTGGCCAAATTGGCTACGGCGGATGTACTAAAAGAACTTGAAGCAGCCCGAGATGCCGAGAAGAAAAAGGAAGAGCAAAATATCGCTGTTGCACGTGAACTTAAAAGGAAACTCGATGAATTTACGCTTGACCTATATGTTAAAACAGGGGAAAAAAGCCGGGTATTTGGTGCTGTAACCTCAAAACAGGTTGCGGATGGGCTTGTAGTTGCAGGTTTTCAAGTGGACAAGAAAAAAATTGTTCTACATGATGCCATTCGGGCATTGGGGATAACAGTGGTGCCAATTAAACTTTATCATGATGTCACTGCTCAGTTAAAAGTACATGTCCAATCAGAAGTATAGCGTACTCCTGAAATTGAGTTGGAGGTGCGCAAGAAGTGGTGGATTTGCCATTTGATCGCCTGCCTCCGCAAAATGTTGAGGCGGAACAAGCTGTTTTGGGTGCCGTTTTTATCGCACCCGATCTTTTTGGTACTCTCGCTGAACGTCTGCAACCAGATGACTTTTATCGGCAAGGACACAAAGTGCTGTTTTCAGCAATCCTTGACCTTTCAGAACGTGGTGAACCTGTCGATATAGTAACTCTTACAGCTAAGCTACAGGCGCAGGGGAAGCTTGAAGAGGCAGGCGGCATAGAATATATTATTCGGCTTGCACAGTCCGTACCCACTGCAGCGAATGTTGAGTATCACGCTGATATTGTAGCTGACCGCGCCATGTTGCGACGACTCATCAGTGTGACGACGGAGATAGCCTCAACAAGTTACGCAGGCACAGAAGATGTAGGAGAGTTATTGGACCATGCAGAACGGCGCATTTTGGCACTTTCTCAGACCCGTTCGGATCGAGGATTTGTGCCAATTCGGGACGTTTTGATGCAAGCATATGAACGTGTTGAACACCTTTACCATCATAAAGGAGCTTTGACTGGAGTTTCATCTGGTTATGCTGAATTGGATCGTATGACCGCGGGATTCCAAAAGTCCGATTTAATTATTCTTGCCGCCCGTCCTTCAGTTGGGAAAACCGCATTTGCATTAAACATCGCGCAAAATGTTGCGGTTCGTTCAGGTGAAACGGTGGCCGTTTTCAGTCTTGAGATGTCGAAAGAGCAATTGGTACAGCGGATGATTTGTGCAGAGGCCAATATTGATGCTACGGTGTTGCGTACAGGACAATTGGTCGATGAGGATTGGACTAAATTGTCAATGGGGATTGCCTCTTTATCTGAAGCGCCCATTTTTATTGATGATAGTCCAGGAATCACATTAGCTGAGATGCGCTCTAGGCTTCGTCGATTAAAACTTGAGATGGGTCTCGGATTGGTTGTTATAGACTATCTTCAACTCATTCATGGGAGAGGGAGAACGGATAATCGGCAACAGGAAATTTCAGAGATCTCACGATCGTTAAAGGGATTGGCCCGCGAACTCAATGTTCCGATCATCGCTCTATCTCAGTTGAGTCGGTCTGTTGAGCAACGACAGGACAAGCGTCCAATGCTATCAGACATTCGTGAATCAGGAAGTATCGAACAGGATGCAGATGTTGTTGGATTTCTCTATCGAGATGATTATTATGATCCCGAGTCGGAAAAGAAAAATATTGTTGAAGTGATTATAGGTAAACAACGCAATGGGCCAACGGGTAAGGTCGAACTCGTATTCCTCAAAAACTATAATAAATTTGTTTCACTCGAAAAAACTGCGCGGTGAGAGAACATGGCAGTAAACTCTATGGGAAACTCAGAAACTGAAAAGCCTTCTGATGGAGCTATTGCGGATGAATGGGATGTTGGGCATGTACCGCGTCGGATGGCGCATCCAAAACCACGGCTTACGCTGGGATGGTTACTTGCATACCTATTATCTCCGCTTCAACCTGCTCCAAAACTGGTTGATTCGATTCAGACAAAAAGTATTAAAGGGCCCCGCGAACGCCGATATGTAGGGCGCCGAAGTTCGCAACGGAGACGAAAGCGACTGCGTAAGTTGCACTGGTTGCGTTTTGTGAGAGTGGTAAAACGAACAATATATACGCTTGTTTTTTTGTGTATTGCTATGACAGTAGCTTTTTGGGCGAAATTTGCAATCGTTTATCATGTTCCACATTATTTGCAGGTGGGTCAACTGTCAAATGTGCAGACATATGTTGCGTATAAATCGTGGTGGTTTGGCCCACCAATGTTCAACTTAGCGAAATATCCGCTGATTGATCCTACAAATCCGGAACAATCGCTCATGATGCATTTGCAACAGTATAAGAATATCGTCACGAATCCAACGGTGGTATACGTTTTTTTGAAACACGGGACATAACACGAACATTACTCATAGCTATTAAATTATTTGTTCGTAATTTATGATGTCAAGCGTCAGTGAAAATGTCACCTTAACTCGTCAGTGAAAATGTCACTTATACAGCGCCATGCGTAGCTAGGGTCATTGCCCGCTTTATCGGGCTATGACCGCTGTACCAGCGTTTCTCTTTT
>JAKACV010000037.1 GCA_021821085.1 Bacillota bacterium
TTAGCTTGTCGATCACAAGTGCCTTTTTCAACTCTGCGCGACTCAATGAAATAATCCCCTTGTCCATAGTGACATTTTCACTGATGACTTACATAGTGACAATATCACTGACGAACAACACTCATTTCACAAGTAACTTGACCTGCAGCTACAAATGAGCTATAATTTCGAGGTAAACGAAACCTTCTTGTCGTGTTAAAAGCACGAAACCAATAGGGGTTTGATTGAAGTAATTCGAACAAGGCTCACTTGTAATGAGCGGGTCATCGGTTCGAATTCGATAGGTGACTTCAGTATTTGGAGTGATGGCCGAGTTGGTCGAAGGCGCTCGCCTGCTAAGCGAGTATATGCTGTTAAGGCGTATCGAGGGTTCGAATCCCTCTCACTCCGCCAGATTCGATATGAGAATTTGTTTTATATGCTATGTTTTAAGCGCCGTAAAGGGCGTTTTTTTTGTTATCTATAAAAAGACATCCCTGCGTTTACCTATGGTAAACGCAGGGATGTCTTTTTATAGATTGCATGAAACTCCGATTGGATGACCTTTCTTCATTACCAAAAACATCGGCGCTGTCGGTCACTACTCTTGGTCGTCTTCCTCAAGCATTTCGTTATACACGCGTTCTACGCTGGCCCACTCTGCGTCGTCTTCGATCGCGATGAAATCAAGAAACTGTTCTCCGTCGACATCTTTTTCTTCTACGCGGAAGATAAAGCCTTCTTCTGTGGTGCCGTCGGCAGAAACGAGTACAGCGTAAATGCGTGCTTCTACCTCAAAAGTTTCAGCAATCAAGAATTCGTGTTCATTACCGTCTTCATCCTCTAAAATGACAACTTCTTCGTCGAATTCGTGTTCATGATCGTGTTGATGGTCATGTTGATGGTCATGTTCATGGTTGTGTTCATCGTGGTTTGCCAATGGGAGGCACCTCTTTCTCTGTGCGCATTCGCGCATTCTTCGCACCCCCATCTTATCATTAGATATTCGTTTTTCAAAGCTATAGGTTAACACCAACGTTCTATGACGAAACAGATGGAACCTGAAATCTGTGGTCGTTTTGAGCGTGTAATTTAAACATTTAATCAACTCTTTTTTCTGATATTATAGATAAAAGAATCGGCTAGCTAGTGCATAGAGGTGTGAAAGTGTGATATGCAAAGTTCAGGTAGTGTGCACGGCATACTTGGAGATGTATTCGATGCACGAACTGCAATACAAGTAGCGATGTCGATCGGTGATGTGAAGCCAAATGACCTCTAATTGTGGGGCGTATCTCTTGAAGGCGGAGTCGCTCTCATGCTCGCTTCTTAGACGTCCGGTATTCGGGCGGTTGTCGCTACCAGTCCTTTTGTAGGGTATGACATTATTAACATACAATAATGTGAACTGATCATCCGTCGGCTGGTCATAGATTGGGTTGATATAAGCGGACGGATGATGTGCTTAGGAAACTGATTTATGAGGTTTATGGTGCTTGTGTTTTACGTTATATTTTTTAAAAGGCTCATCGCGTACGTTGTCGAATCCATCGGCGATGATTCCAACAACAATGCCAAGTCCGAGGGAGATCGCCAAAATAGCATGTTGACCTATACTAAGTCCAAAGAGAGCAAGCGTAAAGATAAGTGCATAAAAAAAATATCGAATGGTACGCGGCATAACATTTCGTTCCTTTCGCTCCTTTGAACGATACAACAGGAGGACCTCGTATCGTTGCTTATAAATATTATAACGAAAAAAAGGCGACTCGTCATGATTTTTGGGGAATTTCCACGTACTTTATGTGTGCTATAATGATGCCGAGAATTGCGGCATGGTTGGTGTCACTAGAGAGGATGAGATATACATGTCAGCATCACCAAACATACAATTTCCGAGAGCTGAATATTTTCCATTTTTCTATGAGGATACGCATCTTTTATATGTAGTTTTTGAGAGGGAGTCCTATCGTCAGTTGTACTTAATTCGCAACACAGCAGGCGAACTACTTGAATTGGATTATCCCGGTGGTCTATTTGAAGAAAAGATACGCGATGCAGTCGATCGCGTTTTACTAGTTGAGATGGAGGAGGAAGGTGGAAAGGCGAAACATCTGGCGCTTGGGACGTACTTTCCAGTCGATGACGCTACCTATGGAGCATATTACGAACGCGGTACTGACGAGCAAACGCTCTATTTTTTACGACTGGAAGGCGAAGCAGAGAATGTTACGCTCGAGGCGGTTGTTGACCCGAGCGAACACGCATATGTTTCTAAGGTATTTATGGAGCGGTATAGCGACTTTTTTTCAATCGAGAACTAATGATGCACTTCGCTCCACTTATAAATTGGCATAGAGAAATTCGGAAAGTTCTGCGGCCTCAGTGTCGCTGACTGCGAAAGAAGATGCGAGATAAACCACATCTTCTGCTTCTTGCGCAGTCAATATGGCCATTCGTCCCGTTTGTGTTGAAATGACTATTTTTTTACCGTAAAAATGGTTGGTTGTCACGATCGCTAGATCAAAGTGTGAACGTGCGCCGATAAATCCTACATACCGGATTGGACATTCTTCCGATTCATCGTACATGATGTCTAATGATTCCATGTCACTGCTCCATTCATTTTGCAGAGGAAGTGTCTGCATTGCTTTAGGGTGAAGAGTCGAGTTGCTCAGTGTCTAAATCTTTTAACTGTGTTGTGTAGTGCAGAAAAGCGGTGCGATCACCACGATCAAGCGCTTCATCAATCAAGGACTGCAAAATGACGATTTGCTCGTATTTTTCGGCAATTTGTCCAAGCAATTGCGAAATGTACGGGGGAATTTGCAAATCTGGTAAATTGACAAAGAGGTATAATGTATTGTCGCTTGTAAAGAATTGCTCTAATAAGGATAATACCTCTTTGGTCTGTGAGACCTTTTGTAAAACCCCGTTCATTGGTAACCGAGTGATCATGCCATGACGTCCAATGATCAAAAGTGGAACCTTATCTATAATAACACCGATCGTTTCTACGTGATCGCGATGTAAGGCTAGCAGTTCGAGAACGCGTTCGGTACCTGGCGGCAAAATTTTCACACGCAATTGATCTAATTGTGTTTGGGTAATCACGTTTATCGCTCCCTGAAAAGAAAGTGGCTTTTCGGGTAAGTCTTTCTAACGATAAAGAATGCGATTCCTTTTCATTTATCATACGAACTTTTACGTTTTCCCACAACCCCGTTATTTTGCCTATATTTTTTGGGTGAGAGTGAAATGCACCGACATTTTATTAACGTTTCAAAATGTGGTATGATACGCGTGAAATAAAGGAGGGTCGGATATTGCCGATCCTCTTTACATATCGCATATTAAAAGTAGGAATCGCCTGAAGGAGGAATCGCCGATGAGTGTCATCCCGACAGTCATTGAACAAACGAGTCGTGGAGAACGGGCATATGATTTGTATTCACGTTTGTTAAAAGATCGGATTGTGTTTTTAGGCTCGGAAATAGATGATGATGTTGCGAACGCAGTTGTGGCACAATTGCTTTTTTTAGCGTCAGAAGATGCTGAGAAAGATATTTTCCTCTATATCAATAGTCCTGGTGGGTCCGTTTCAGCGGGGTTAGCCATTTATGATACGATGAATTTAATCAAACCAGATGTAGCCACAATCTGTGTTGGTCTTGCGGCTTCGATGGGAGCGATTTTACTGATTGGTGGTTCAAAAGGGAAACGCTCTGCACTTCCAAATAGCGAGATTATGATTCATCAGCCACTTGGTGGGCAACGCGGTCAGGCGAGTGATATTAAAATTGCCGCAGACCATATTTTAAAAACGCGTGATCGTTTGAATCGGTTAATATCAGACCATTCAGGGCAATCGCTGTCGCGCATCGAAAAAGATACGGATCGCGATTTCTTTATGTCTGCCAATGAAGCGATGGAATACGGCTTGATTGATCAGGTTTTACTTTCATGATTGATTTTCCTATGCCATTTTCTGCGTATCTAGAGCACGCACTATACGGAGACGATGGGTACTACATGGCGGATCGAAACCGGTTTGGCCGTTCGGGTGACTTTTATACGAGTGCACAGGTGTCGCCGCTCTATGGTGCCCTGTGGGCTCGTTTTATTGTCGATCGGTCATGTGCGACTGCTCTCTCTGTGATTGAACTTGGATGTGGTGATGGAGATTTTGCGGTCAGCATGATCTCTGAGTGGCTACGAATTCGCGCGGATGAGATGTGCCCTATCGTTTATTCGGCGATCGATCTCTCCGAAGTTGCACGCGAACGCACAAAAGAACGTCTTGAACGTCTTCTTCAGGAAGTTAAGCGATCACATGCGATCACCGTTCATGTGGTCGCTTCGGTTGAGCAACTTGAGCTGACAAGAGATTCTTCGATGCAAACTGGGTGGATTATTGGCAATGAAGTGCTTGATGCCATTCCTTGCGAAGTGGTTCGTGTGAATCGTGAATCTGAGGTATGGCGGTTAATGGTGACAAAGCACGGGATGCTGCAGGACGGGGTGCTAAGAGGTCCTTTTCAGGGGAAATACTATGAAACTTATTTTGAATCTGTCACCTCAGGGGCATTGCGTGAGTATGCATTGCGCTATTTTTCTCCGATTCTTAAAGAACAGGAGAGCGAAGTCATCATCGCAGAAGCGCATGTGGGACTTACGCATTTCTTTCGTGATCTCATGACCCACATTCAACCGACCTATTTTGCATTTATCGATTATGGCGGCTTGACGCGAGACGTAGTTGGTGAAGATCGTCCAAACGGCTCCTTGCGAGCCTATCATGCACATCAAGTGTTAGATACTTGGTTGGATCGCGCAGGGGAAGTGGATATCACCTATGATGTCGATTTTTCTGTTGTAGAGAATGTCTTATCAGATGTTGGATATGAGATGGAATTCATTGAGCGTCAAGGCGCGTTTTTGATGTCTGTGGAGGCGCTGGAAGACGTGTATAAGACGATGCAACAGACAGATTTGAATTTGTCGCAAAAGCTTAAGCAACTTGTCATGCCGGGAGCTCTTGGTGATCGTTTTTTTGTCCTGTTAGCGAGACGGCGTCCAAATTTATAAGAAGTCATCAGATTTCCTGATAAAGTTGTGGAATTCATAGTGATGGTTCCCTATCATGCGTGCATATATATACCCGTAGAAGCCTCGGTATTTGGAGGGGTATACGGGCATGAAGACGATCAGGCAGGATGCGTGGACTCCTGAAGATGATGCAGTGTTGGCAGAAATTATCTTGCGTCATATTCGGGAAGGCAGTACCCAATTGGCTGCATTCGAGGAAGGGGCAGAAATCCTTAAACGCACGTCGGCAGCCTGTGGTTATCGCTGGAATGCCTGCGTTCGGAAACAATTTTTGGCTGCGATTGACTTTGCAAAGCTTGAGCGCAGAGAGCATCGTGATGAACGGCTGAGACATCCACAAGGCACTGTGGGTGAGGTGGGAGAACTGCAAACGCACGCCTTGACATGGAATGAGGTTTTAAAATTTTTACGGCAGTATCGACGTGATTTTATGTCGCTGCAAAATCGTGTGAAACAACTGGAGCGGGATGTGGATGCTGCCCGCCTGGAAGTTGATAAGTTGCGTAAAGACAAAGTAGATTTGTCGCAGCAATTACATGAATTGTCAGGCGAATATCAGATGATCAATGAGGACTACAAAGCCCTTCTTGAAATCGTCGATCGGGCACGCAAACGGCAATTAGGTGACTCTCGTTTCTCAAACGATACGAGCCTACATATTACAGGCGGTAAAGATGAAGGAACTTCATAAAGAGAGGCGGACGAGTACATACTCAGTCCGCCTCTCTTGATTACTACCAAGTGTTGTTATGAAGTTGCTTATTTCGCGTTCGAGAAATTTTCTGCAACTTGCGGCCAATTTACCACATTCCAGAAAGCCCCGATATAATCTGCGCGCTTATTTTGATACTTGAGATAGTATGCATGTTCCCATACATCAAGTCCCAAAATTGGCGTGACACCATCCATATAAGGACTGTCTTGATTGGCGGTACTTGTAATCGAGAGCTTTCCTGATTGATCGACAATGAGCCAAGCCCAACCACTACCAAAACGCGTAGCCGCAGCTTTTTCGAAGTCTTCTTTAAATTTCACAAAACTTCCAAAATCTTTATGAATAGCATCTGCGAGTGAGTCTGTGGGCTCACCGCCGCCATTTGGACTTAACACAGTCCAAAACAGTGTGTGATTGACATGCCCACCACCATTGTTGCGAACGGTGGCACGGATGGATTCTGGAACGTCATTGATGCCTTTGAGAATGTCAATTGCAGACTTTGTTTGCAAATCCGGGTGCTTCTCCAGAGCTGCATTCAAGTTGTTGGTGTAAGCCACGTGATGTCCATCGTGGTGAACAGTCATTGTTTTTGCATCGATATGCGGTTCGAGTTCATCTGCCGCATAGGGGAGTGCAGGTGTTTGAAATGCCATGAAGAGTCCCTTCCTTCTTTCGATTATGTAGCAGTCGACCGCTGCATCGCGGTAGAACTCACTTCTATTATAGCACAATGAGCGCGGATCGCGTGTAGCGCAGCGAAAAACGATCGCAGATTGAGCGGAGTAGAAAGACAACTGTAAACACTGAGCAACAAGGTCAATCGGGAAGTCGTCAGACGGGTATTAGTTCTCTTCGTTCGGTATCCAGACGTAGGGATTCTCCCCGCGATCCCGCTTTGCATCGTATTTTACTGGAGCGAATTCGAGTCGTAGGAAAAATGGATGAGATTGTCCGCGCACATTTACTTTAATGGCATAATTTAATGACTTTGCGTACTCAATTAAGGCTGTACCGAGTCCTCTCCCTTTCGAACCAGGTAATACCTCGAGTTTCCACAATTCTAGATAATCACGCGGTGGATCAAAGTAACGATCGTATTTAGAACTTATTGGGTATAAACTCATGCGCGCAACCAATGTACCATCTTCATAAATTCCATAAAACGGACTATCTATTTGGTTCTCGACCATGTTTTCGTGTAATTCATCCAACATCGACAGTTCTTCTAAACCGGTTTCCGTAAATCGCTTAAATTCTGCTAATGTATGGTAATTAATTTGTAAGCGGACGACGTTTTTCACAGACTTCCCTCCTTGTCATTTCAGTATTATTATACACAATTGCGACTGAGGTTTTGCGCATTTCGTGAGGATTTCATACATAAGCTGACGCGTTCTTATACAGGTTATAAATGACTGATGGAGGGAGTTGCGGGAATGAAACGAAAAAAATGGCATTTCTATATTTTTCTATGTATATTTGGCAGTCTGTTTATAACAGGTTGCTATGATCGGGCAGAACTTGAAGAACAGGCGTTTTTGGTGACGATGGGAATTGATAAACAAGTGAAAGGAGGCAACGTCATTGTCGCGGGTCGAATTGCAGTGCCAAGTAAACTTTCCGGGTCAAGCGGAGGGAGTGGCAGCGGTGCGAGTGGTGATTTTCTGACCAATACACCTGTTGTTTCGGCTACGGGAAAGAGTATGCATGAGGCATTTAATGTGATGAATTCGGGGGTGGAGCGCAGTCTTAATTTGTCTCATCTCTCAGCCATCATGTTTGGTGAGCGAGCTGCACGACAGGGAGTACTGCCATATATGCGCGCACTTGTTCGCTATCGGGAATTCCGTCGCACACTTTATTTGTATGTCGTAAAGGGTAGTTTAGGAGACATTTTCGTGCATGATAAGCCCGTTCTTGAAAGTTCAGCGACGAGGGTAATCGAAGATCTACAAGAATCAAGTACACGTACAGGTTATGCGCCCTCGGTCCAAGTGCACACTTTCATGAACGCACTTGAGATGCCAAACACAGATCCAGTGCTTCCTGTTTTAAGTGACAATAAGCAGGTGGACAAGGAGTCGAAAAAGACATCTGGGTCTACAGATTATCTTCGTGAAAAAAGTGAGACGACAGAACCTGGTCATATGAATCGAGCTGGTGGTAATCCCATTGAATGTGTGGGGACAGCGGTATTTCGTGGCGATCGGATGAAGGTCATTCTAGACGGTGAGCATTCACGCTATCTTCAACTCCTCTCAGGAAATTTACATCGTGCATTGGTTGTCGTGTCTTCTCCAGTGGGAACGGCTGCTCCTGTTACGCTTATGGTACATGATGCACAACCGCAAGATGTTCACGTAAACTTATCCGGAAAACATCCCATCATAACGATCACGCAGGTGTTTGAAGCATCGTTGCTCGGCGATCAAACAAATGCCTCCTTTCTATCGCTTGCTGCGCGAGAGCGACTGGAGCAACAGGCGGAGGCCGCGATGAGCAAGGAAGAAAATTTGCTAATTCACGACATGTATGGTCGCTATGATGTTGATCCATTTGGGTACTTTCAGTATGCCAGAGGGCAGTTTCCAACGTATGATGCGATGAAACGGTATGATTGGCATCAGCAATTGCCAAATGTCCAAACGAGGCTTCACATAAAGGTGATTATCAGGCGATTGGGAACTCAACTTGATCCTCCTGAAATTCAATGATCGTTATTGCAGTGGTGCATGAGGTGGGATTCTTATGCGTTGACCGGTCATGGGATCAATCACAACCAAGGATGGGATTGGTTGTGATTGACGCGGTTGTTGTGTTGTGTTGGGTGTTGGCGTAATTGTAGCTGCAGGTTCAGAACTGGATATGTCTTGAGTTGTATTATTTTCTTTGGCAGATTCACCATCTTGCGAAGTTTGTAGTTGGTTCCATAAAGTGGCGGCCAGCGCAGATGCCATTTGAAGCATCAGCGGATTTTGTACAATGGATTTCAACATGGTGCTATCTTTTATCCCTTCAGGAAAGACGGCACCACGAATGGATTCCGCGACTTTTGTTGCGATTGTGAGATACTCTTCTGGTGAGACATGTAGTGCGCGACTTTCTGCCAATATGCGGTGTCGAATGGCGGGCGGTATATTCCATGTGCGTTGTTTTTTTTGTTTCATCTCATCACCCTACAATTGGACTTAGGAAAAGGGGAGATCGGAGTGTGCCCCTTTATGTAAAAATGCGATGACGCACAATGTCTCGGGGCGTACTCACTGCTTTCATCTTTTGTATTTATCTTATGGTTTGCGATTCAAAATGGTTACGAAGCTGGATGAAATCAAAAGGAAATTTTCATGAATTTAGCCGTAACCGTATTGAATGTGATACAATAAACTGTCAAACAAAATGGGAAAGACGGAGAGGAACGAGTCGTTAGGTGAAACATTTGCGTAATATTGCAATCATCGCTCACGTCGACCATGGGAAAACGACCTTGGTCGATCAATTGTTGCGTCAATCAGGAGTATATAGGAGTAACGAAGCAGTTACGGAGCGGGCGCTTGATTCGAACGATCTGGAACGCGAACGCGGTATTACTATTCTCGCGAAAAATACAGCCATTCAATATCAAGATTATTTGATTAATATTGTAGATACACCCGGACATGCTGACTTTGGGGGTGAGGTGGAACGCATTATGCAAATGGTTGACGGTGTACTGCTTGTCGTCGACGCATTTGAAGGGTGCATGCCGCAGACGCGCTTTGTGTTACGCAAAGCGTTAGATCAAAATTTGGTTCCGATCGTGGTGATCAATAAGATTGATCGCCCAATGGCACGTCCTCTTGAAGTTGTGGATGAAGTGCTAGAACTATTTATGGATCTTGGAGCATCTGATGAGCAAATTAACTTTCCAGTTGTGTACGCGTCTGCAGTAAATGGCACAGCGACGCTTGATGTCGATCAATCAAGTCCAGATTTCCGTCCGCTTTTTGATGCGATAATCGAAACCATCCCAGCTCCCATGGATGATGTGTCTGGCTCACTTCAGTGGCAGGCGAGTATTCTTGACTACAGTGAATTTTTAGGTCGGATTGGGATTGGGCGCATTGTTCGAGGCACGATTAGCCTCGGTCAACAAGTCGTTGTGCTGAAACAAAACGGCGAGACCTCGCAGCAACGCGTGACAAAGTTATATGGATTTCGCGGATTGCGCCGAGTAGAATTGGAAACCGCCAGTGCCGGTGAAATCGTCGCGGTGGCGGGGCTTGGAGATTTGACAGTTGGCGAAACGGTAGCTGACATCAATGCGCCTGAGGCATTGCCGTCGATTCCGATCGAAGAACCGTCATTACAGATGACCTTTGTGGTGAATGACAGTCCGTTTGCGGGACTTGAAGGCACGCACGTGACGTCGCGTAAATTGCGTTCTCGTCTGTACGCTGAACTAGAAAAGGACGTGAGTTTACGTGTGGAAGATACGGACTCGCCAGATGCATTTCTCGTTTCCGGTCGTGGTGAGTTGCATTTGTCCATTTTGATTGAAACGATGCGGCGTGAAGGATATGAGATGCAAGTTTCAAAACCGCGAGTTATTTTTAGGCGCGATGAGAATAACACATTGCTGGAACCGATTGAACATGTCGTGATTGACGTCCCGGAGGAACATGTGGGTACAGTCATGGAGCGCTTAGGGGGTCGGCGCGGTGAATTAGTGCAGATGGTGCCAGGCACTTCTTCCACGCGTCTAGAGTTTCACGTGCCTGCTCGTGGTTTGATTGGATTTCGTTCTGAGTTGTTAACGGCAACGCGCGGTTATGGGACGATGCATCATACCTTTTTGCACTATGAACCGTATAAAGGTGAGATTTCTGATCGCAAAAGTGGCGTACTGGTCGCTAGCGAAGCAGGGACTGCAACTGCCTATGCAATTGCATCCGTCGAAGAACGCGGTGTGCTCTTTATCACGCCAGGTGCGGAAGTATACGCAGGAATGGTGATCGGAGAACATTCGCGTGACAATGATCTCGTCGTCAACGTCTGTCGTGAAAAGCATATGAGCAATGTGCGCTCGGCAACGAAAGAGGACACGTCCCGACTCAAATCTCCACGTATTCTCTCTCTGGAAGCGGCGCTAGAATACTTGGCGGATGACGAGTATTGTGAAGTCACTCCAAAGGCGATTCGCTTGCGTAAAAAAGTACTCAACAAGAGTGAACGTGAGCGAGCACAAAAACAATCTTCGCTTCAAGATGTTCAGGTTTAAATCACGAGTCCGCCGTTTGGACTAATAATTTGTCCAGTCATAAATGAAGCATTGGGATGAGCGAGAAAGAGCACAGCGGTTGCAACGTCAAGTGGAGTTCCCAGACGGCCGACTGGTGTCTCTCGTGTAAGTTGTTCGAGATCCTCTTGTGTGAATTGATTTAACATATCTGTTTCGATGGCGCCAGGTGCGACTGCATTGACAGTCACGCCAGAAGGCGCCACTTCTTTTGCGAGAGCCTTCGTAAACGCGATCAACCCACCCTTAGATGCAGAATAGGCGACTTCCAATGATCCGCCGGCGATGCCCCATATGGAACTGATGTTCACAATGCGGCCGTATCGCGCGCGAATCATTGAAGGTAAAACGGCTTGCGTACAAAAGAAAGGCGCTTTAAGATTGGCATGCATGAGATCGTCAAATGTACGCTCTTTTGTATCTAAGAATAATTCAGCGAGAGCGCGTCCTGCGTTGTTTATCAGAATCGTTGGGGCACCAAGTAAAATGGTTGTATTTAAGACGAGTTGTTGAATGGCTTGTTGATCCGTGACATTTGCCTGCAGCGCAATTGCTTTTGAACCATGAGACTGACACTCTGTCACGACTTCTTCTGCCGCTTTGTGCTGCGTTAAATAGTTGACGCATACAGAAGCTCCGGCTTTTGCTAAGGTGCGCGCAATCTCTGCGCCAATTCCCCGTGATGCACCTGTGACAATGGCGATTTGTCCGGAAAGTGGGCGTGTGGTTGAGAATGGCTGAATGTTTGGCATGGTGATCTCCTAACTGTACAATTACTTTTGGTGTCTGTCGTGGTAAAATGGTGCTGTGCATGATCATAGCATAGGTTAGCGTCAGGGTTACAGCGTGGCGCATGGCCGCATCGTTATACGTGTATTGGTGAACTTTACTCGCGAGGAGATGGAGTGCCATTGTTTAAAAAAATTCTGATTGCCAATCGCGGAGAAATCGCTTGTCGCATCATTCGCGCATGTCACCAAATGGGTATTGAGGCAGCTGTGATCTTTAGCGAGGCAGATGCGAACGCGTTGCATGTAAAACTTGCAGATGAAGCTCACGTGGTTGGACCAAGCCCTGTAGCACAGAGTTATTTGCAAGTGGGGAAAATCATTGAGATAGCAAAGTCGTGTAAGGCTGATGCGATTCATCCGGGGTACGGATTGCTATCTGAAAATGCTATCTTTGCACAAGCGTGTCAAGATGCAGGACTTGTTTTTATTGGTCCCAAATCAGATGCCATCGCTCGCATGGGTAGCAAAGTGGAGGCAAGACAAGTTGCCATCGCAGCGGCAGTGCCTGTGGTGCCTGGATCAGAAGGAGCGGTTGCAGACGAGGATGAGGCTGTACAAATAGCCGAAACAATGGGATACCCGATTATGCTGAAGGCGTCAGCAGGCGGAGGTGGCATCGGTATGGTAGTTGCCAAAAATGAAACTACCTTGCGGTCCGCATTTGCTGCTTCGTCCAAGCGGGTTCTCTCTTATTTTGGCGATGGCACGATGTATATTGAAAAATATATCGAGCGCCCACGTCATGTGGAGATCCAAGTGCTTGCAGATCAACACGGTCATGCGATTCATTTAGGTGAACGCGAATGCAGTATCCAGCGCAGGCACCAGAAGATTGTCGAGGAGTCTCCGTCGAAAGCGGTGGATGCTTCTTTGCGTCAACGAATGGGTCAAGCTGCTTTAGCGCTAGTCCATGCCTTGCAGTACACGGGGGTCGGGACGATTGAATTTTTACTCGATCAGGCAGGGGATTTTTACTTTTTAGAAATGAATACGAGATTGCAAGTTGAGCATCCAGTCACAGAAGAAGTAACGGGTGTCGATTTAGTACAGTGGCAACTGCGTGTCGCCATGGGTGAACCATTGTCTGACGAGGTCGTGGCATACAAACAAACGGGTCATGCAATTGAATGCCGAATTTGTGCTGAAGACCCTGAGCGCTTTTTTCCATCGCCAGGTACAATTACTGAGTTGCAAGTGCCTGAATTAGAAGGTATACGCAATGAAATAGGTGTTCGTCAAGGAGATGCGATTACTCCGTATTACGATCCGATGTTTGCTAAACTTATCGCGTATGGAAAGGATCGCGAAGAGGCAAGGCAAAGAATGTTGGCAGCTCTGGCGCAGTATCGTGTGGTCGGAATTAAGACGAACATTATCCTACTGAAGCGCGTGTTGGAGAATTCTGCATTCGCACAGGGAGATACGCATACTGCCTTCATCGAGGAGCAGTTTGCGCTTTAGTTAGTTTGCTTGAACATGAATTCGAGAAGAAAAGGGGTTTTATGATGAAAACGATTGCTTCGACGATGGCTGGTACAGTGTTCAAGGTTGTAGTGACGACAGGACAAGAAGTTCAGACAGGGGAGGACGTTGTGATACTGGAATCGATGAAAATGGAAGTGCCCATCTCATCGGAGTTCTCTGGAAAAGTAATGAAGGTGCATGTCGGTGAGGGTGATTTTGTAAATGAAGGCGATGCACTTGTGGAACTGGAGTAGGCCATGAACTTACCGAATGAGGTTACCATCTGGGAAGTGGGGCCGCGCGATGGCTTACAAAACGAACCTATTCACCTGTCTACGGAACAGAAGATCGCTTGGATTAACAGCCTAACTGACACGGGATTAAGTCACATTGAGGTCACGAGTTTTGTGAGTCCGCGGTGGATCCCGCAATTAGCTGATGCAGCGGAGGTGTTTGCGGGTATTCAAAAGAAATCCGGTGTCATGTACAGCGCATTAGTTCCCAATGAGCAAGGTTTAGAACGTGCTTTGGGAGTGGGGCTTACAGCCGTGGCTGTGTTTATGTCGGCAAGTGAGATGCACAACAAGAAAAATATTAACAAGACAATCGACGAAACTCTCCCTGTGTTACGTTCTGTGACACAAACAGCAAAAGCGCATCACTCGTATGTGAGAGGTTACGTCTCTACTGTTTTTGGCTGCCCGTATGAAGGTGATGTGAAGATTGACAACGTGTTGCGTGTGGCTTTGCAATTGGTAGAGGACGGCGTAGATCAGATCTCACTGGGAGATACGATTGGCGTCGCCACACCGCTTCAGACTGAGCGAGTGCTCAGTCGTCTGTTGCAAGAGATCCCCGCAAATCGCTTGTCGCTACATATGCACAATACGCGCGGTACCGCGCTTGCCAATATACTCGTTGGACTTACGATGGGGATAACGCACGTAGACAGCGCGCTTGGGGGATTAGGAGGATGTCCTTACGCTCCGGGTGCATCCGGGAATGTCGCAACAGATGATGTTTTATACCTCTTGCACGGATGTGGGATTCAAACTGGAGTAGAAGAAGGAAAACTACTACAATCACTGGAACTTTTGCAAAAGAGTGTGGGACATTCGTTGAGTAGCCATGCGAGTAAGGTTCATCTTGCACAAGGAGGAGAGAGTTGTGCCACTGTGTGACATACGTTTTGATCAGCATACTGCCATACTTATTCTGAATCGCCCAGAAATGATGAATGCATTATCGCAAAACCTGTTAGAGGAAATGCTGAGACATGTGCAGGCGTTAGCTGACGATTCTACCTTACGCGCTGTTGTGGTCACATCTGCAACAGCGCGCGCATTTTGTGCGGGGGCTGATCTAAAAGAGCGACGCACGATGAATGAGGATCAAGTTCGTCAGGCGGTCGCACAAATTCGCGCCGTGATTGAGGCTGTGGCTGCTCTGCCCATGCCGACAATTGCAGCGGTACGTGGTGTTGCGCTTGGTGGTGGACTTGAACTTGCACTTGCTTGTGATCTGCGTGTTGTGGCAGATACAGCTGTCATGGGGCTGACGGAAACGCGACTCGCCATTATTCCAGGAGCAGGTGGAACACAGCGCCTTACGCGACTTGTCGGTCTCAGTCGTGCAAAAGATCTCATTTTCACCGGCCGTCGTGTAAATGGCAATGAGGCATTTGCTGTAGGGCTTGCTGAGTATGTGGTGCCCACTTCAGAAGTGGAGCAAATGGCAGTGGACCTTGCAGCACAGATTGGCGAAGGGGGGCCTGTTGCCCTGCGCGCGGCCAAACGAGCGATTGTCTCAGGTGTGGATCTTGCGCTATCTGATGCTCTGCAAGTGGAAATCTCAGCTTATGAAGAAGTGATAAGGACGAAGGATCGTTTGGAAGGGTTGCAGGCATTTGCCGAAAAGCGCAAGCCCAATTATATCGGACAATGAGGTGAAGCAGTGAGTAGCACAGAAAAGAAGTCTCTCTTTGACTGGACGGAAGCGATTACACAGGGTGGTTCACAGAAATATCACGAGAAAAATGCAGAAGTTGGGAAGTTGTTTGTTCGCGAACGTTTGCGTCTATTGTTTGATGAAGAATTGGAAACAGAAGACGGGTTGTTTGCCAACGCGTTAGCAGGGGATCTACCGGCTGATGGTGTTGTGACTGGTTTAGGACGTGTTCATGGGCAGACAGTTGCGGTGATGGCGAATGATTCGACCGTAAAAGCAGGATCGTGGGGGGCGCGGACGGTTGAAAAGATTATCCGCATCCAAGAAACGGCGATCAAGATGCAAATTCCACTTGTATATTTGGTCGATTCTGCAGGTGCTCGTATTACAGATCAGATCGAGATGTTTCCAGGTCGGCGTGGTGCCGGACGGATTTTTTATAATCAGGTTCAAATGTCGGGAATGATTCCGCAAGTGTGTGTGTTATTCGGTCCTTCTGCTGCGGGGGGAGCCTACATTCCAGCTTTTTGCGATATTGTCATCATGGTAGAAGGCAACGCGAGTATGTATCTTGGATCCCCAAGAATGGCTGAAATGGTTATAGGTGAAAAAGTGACATTGGAAGAAATGGGCGGAGCTCGTATGCACTGTTCTGTAAGTGGCTGCGGGGATGTCCTGGCGACCGATGAACAACAGGCGATTGCAGCTGCGCGTACGTATTTATCCTATTTCCCAGCCCATTACGCGTCCCCGGTGCCGCGTGCAAAAGCGCGTTCGGTAGCGCAAACAGGGAAACAGTTGTCCCAAATCATCCCGCAAAATCAAAATGCACCATTTAATATGTATGATTTGATTGAGCAGTTGATCGATGAGGGGAGCTTTTTTGAAATTAAGCGTTTGTTTGCGGGGGAGTTAATTACAGGATTGGCCCGTATCGATGGACGTTCAGTGGGGATCGTCGCGAATCAACCGCGCGTAAAAGGTGGCGTGTTGTTTGTAGACTCGGCAGATAAAGCGGCGCGTTTTATTACCCTTTGCGACGCCTTTGCTATTCCACTCATTTTTCTTGCGGATGTTCCTGGTTTTATGATTGGGACGAAGGTTGAACGTGCGGGGATGATTCGCCATGGAGCAAAAATGATCGCAGCGATGGCCGAAGTCAGCACACCGAAAATTTCAGTGATTGTTCGTAAAGCGTATGGTGCTGGATTATATGCGATGGCTGGACCTGCTTTTGATCCCGATGTATGTATTGCATTACCGAGTGCACAAATTGCAGTCATGGGTCCCGAAGCTGCCGTAAATGCGGTGTATTCAAATAAGATTGCTGAACTTGCAGAACCTGAGAAGACAGCTTTTGTACAACAAAAACGCGAGGAGTATCGTGAAGATATTGATGTCTATCGCTTGGCCTCAGAATTAGTGGTAGATGCGATTGTCGATCCAGATGACCTTCGTGCCGAACTAGTCACGCGATTGCAGCAATATGAAGGAAAGGATATTGCTTTTTCACGACGTAAGCATGCAGTTTATCCAGTCTAATAGAGAGTCGGTAACCAAAAGACGTTCAGTGATGTAGACTACCGTCTTTTGGTTATGACCGACGCAAGCCCCTAGCTTTAGCCAAAGCCAAGGGGAGGTTGTGCGACGCATTTACATAAGAGGGTAGTGCGGTTCTTCTTCTGAGATTTCTTGGTCAAGTGAGCGTTTCATTCGTTCGAATTGTGCTTCTGCCACAATATCCTGTATTTCTTCTTTTGTTACCTCATACCATTTGCGCACACCTTGCGTTAAAGCAGTGGCACCTGTTGCTACAGCACCTGTGGCGGGGCGGATCTGTTTTTTTAGCACAGGAAGCAGAATCGTCGCCAAAAGCCCAATGCCAACTCCCATAGCAATACTTTCTAAACTATATGATTTTCTCACAGCATTGATCCTCCTACAACTCGGTTGGGGTACCACATTCTTTATTGACCTCTTTGATACCCTTCCACGATTTCATGCGATTCATTCATTTGAAGTCGTTGTTTTCGCATGCAGTTTTCCTACTTGGGGATGCTACGTCTTAGGGGCATGAAAAGGAGGGGACGTCGTGGCCATAAAAGATTGGGGTCGTCCGTTTAAAGTGGACAATCCTGTGGGATGGATTACAGTAGGGGTTGCTGTCTTATTGACGGTTCCATCTGTTCGAAGGTTGATTCGGCAATCGACTGTCAACACTGCGGTAGGAGTTATGGCACTTGGTGATCGCTTAAAGCAATGGACTGTTGATTCCGAACCAAACTCAGCTCCTGAGGATGCAAAACGCATTGGAGACGACACACTTCACCATACAGAATCCACACAGTGGCAACCAGAAGCTGTTCATGCGAAGCCAACACTAAGAAATGCGGTAGTGGGCGGTCTTGCAACGGCAATGAGTGCGACAGATGGTGTGATTGAAGGGACAAAAGATTTCTTTGGACGACGCGCAAGTTTAGTTGGGGCACAGCGAGCACAGAGTGTCGAGGTTGGACAAATGGGGCAAATTGACGAGGATATAGGACATCGATTGCCGCCGCATCTGATGCCGCGATCGAAAGAAGCAACGATGCAGTCAAAGCATGGTTCAGTGCATTTGCCGCCCGACTTTGCTGTAAAAAACACACAAGCACTATTGCAATTTGCAGGTGATGTGCAACAGATTGGGGCGGAGTTTAAACCCGAATACGAACGTGTTGTGGATCTTATTCAAGAGGATGCAAAGCGAAGTGACCATGGTTACCCTGAAGCATTCCATTAGGTTGTGATGAGCAAAAAAGCGTGGTGTGAAGAAATTTCGCCTACGCTTTTTTACTTCGTTTTTTACTTCGTTTTTTACTTCGTTGTACATGAAACTTCAGCTATTGTTCTGCACTTCTATACAAGCTTGTTCCTTCGGCGAGGCCAAGTGTAGCGATCGCAAAACTATCGGCAAGTAAATTCAATTTTCCAGGATGCAATCGTGCGAATGCAAAGATGGTTAACACAACATTGAATACCCCTGTACGTAAGATGTTTTGTGAGATGTTATTTCGAACACGAGTACTTAATTTGAGTGTTTCAAGCAGAGCAGCTTGATCGCCGCGTAGAAAAATGAGATGGTTTTGACGTTGATGAACGGGTGGATACGTCACATCCTCAGAAACAAGGATAAGTTGTTCGATGGAACGATCTGCACATCTTTTGCGCGAAGATGGAACGGGTTCTGTAAAATCGCGAATGTGGGTGACTTCTACATATCGAATGTTGTGAGTATGTGCAAACTCCTGAAGTGGAGGAAAGACGTTCGGATGATCTCTGTCCTGTTGTGCATGTAATATAATGATTTCTTTGGCGTCCAGTAAATCGTACAGATCCATTCCTGTATGCATGGGGATGTAACGGCAATCCTCATGTGTCATGATTTCCGCATGATTGAGTCCATAACGAGCGCCGATCACTGCTGGTCGGGGGTTCGCTGCAACGAGTAGAGTACTAAAGAGTAGAGGATCGCGCGTGAGTACGAATGACCCAAGTGCAAGCAGTAATCCAAGTTTTGACGTCTGATCGGCAAAGTGCAAAACACTTCGAGGTTCGCGATTTTCACTATCGATCAAGGCGACGACTTCACCTGCCTTAGCTGCAGCAGACAACGTATTATTGCGTTTGCGATATGCGTTGTAACTAAGCAAAAAGAGTGCAATAAAGACGAGTAGCGACTCGCGCACAACGGCTACGAAAAGTGCGGCAGAACTAAGCAGTAAATCATCACTAATGCCTATTTTCTCAGAAAATTGCTTTACACGAGTGCGGAGTAGTGGGTAACCTGTAAACACGGCTACAGTAGTTGCCATTTCATATGCGATTAAGCTATCCGCAAATTCTGGTTTGCCAGCAATCATTCGCTTTACTCCTAAGCCGGCAAGAAGAGCGAGCGGGATTGTGAGATACATTTGTTGTCTACGAAGCGTGTATTTACTTGCAGGTAAAAAAGATGCTGGGGATGTGCCAATCCGACCAGTAAGCGCAGTGATCTGCCACATCGCAATCTTGCGGTCGTCATAGATGACAAGGATGCGTTCTGAAATTGGGTTGGATTTAACGGATACAATTCCATCTATCATATGTAGCAATGAATGATACAGTTCGCGTGCGTTCGGATCCTGAAGTCCTGGGATGTGAATGCGCATGCGTCGTAAACAGCGAATATCGGTCAATGGGATTCCTCCTTGCGCATGTGTAGTATGCCCGTTTTTTATCACTCCATAAAATGAGTCCGTTGATTCCGGATCTAGATGTGAGCCGCCTTTCGTTCTCCGATTTCGATCTTCCTATAGCAAGAAAGGCTTGCATATACACAAGAGTTGCTCAATTTTACCGATTTGTGATACTGTAAACTGGTCTCAACGTTAGAGACTTACTGAAATGGGGTCAGAAGATGTTGATCAACGTGATGGAAATGGTTGCTCGTCGTGCGTTACAAAGTTTGATCGAGCGTGGATATGACGGTTGTACCTGTGAACTTTGCCAAAACGATATCTTAGCAATCGCGTTAAATCATTTGAAACCGCAGTATAGTGCGAGTGATGCTGGTGAAGTGTACATTAAGGCAAAGATGTTAGACGATCAGGCAATGGTTGATGTGATGCAAGAATTAGTACGTGCGGGAGACGTTGTTCGGCAGCATCGTCGGCATGCTTAACGGATGTTAGAAACTTTACTTTATTAAGTATAACAGCTATAGTTTATGAAGGGATTTGTTATTTGTACACCATAGTGAGATCAAGTGCCCATATGTCTCAAGGACGTACATGTGATTAAAAAAGTGAAACGAGTTACAGGGGCTGTGTGCAGTGGACAGGAAAATGAAGCTGTTTTTACAATATAAGAGAGATGTGAGGGGTTCGCGATACCATGGAGATCTGGCAAACGGAGAGATTAACAGGAAATGCGCTCACGGATGCGTATCTGCAGGGCGATCCAAGGATTCGCGATCGTTTTGAGTTTGGCCTTCATCAATCAGATGCACTTAAACGGCGATGTCACACGGTTGATCATACATTTGAACACAATCATCGGATAGCATTGGTGGCAGCGCTTAGTGACTATGCGAAGGAATTGGGTCAGTTTGGAGCACATACAACGGCTTTATTGGATAAGTTAGCTGACGATCGCAGTATGGTTGTCGTGACGGGGCAACAAGCGGGTCTTTTTACGGGACCGCTCTATACAGTGTACAAAGCGCTGTCTGCAGTCGCGTTGGCAAAACAGTATGAACAAGTGATGTGTCGTCCCATTGTGCCTGTGTTTTGGATTGCTACAGAAGATCACGATTTTGACGAAGTAGCAGCTGCCTATTATGTTACAAAAGATGCGAAACTTGATAAGGTGCATTTGCGCGAACGACCCACTGGGCGCGTTCCGGTTGGCTTACATGGCGTATCTGAAGCTGAATTGGACAAAATGCTCGTACAGTTGACAGTCGATTTGCCAGAAGGTATGTACAAAGCGGAGCTCCTACAAGCGATTGATGAATCGTATCGTACTACAGATAATATGGGAGATGCTTTTGCTCGTCTCATGACGAAATTACTAAAAGAGGTACCCATTCTATTTTTAAATCCTATTCGCCATAATTTGCGGGTACTCGTGAAAGAAGCATTCGCGCGGGTGATAAAAAATCCTCGTGCATTTATTGAGGCGGCTCACACAGGAACGGAAATGCTTGTGAAAAAGGGATTCTCTCCCCAAGTGGAAGTTCATCCAGATCATTCGTTGCTCTTCTTAGTTGATGAGGGGCGGCGGTATGCGCTTGATGTCGATCGTGAAGACCCTACACATTTTAGGCTACGGGACTCTGATTTGCATTATACGAAGACAGCACTGCTAGCTCGTTTGCAAGAAAATCCATCCGATTTTTCCTCAGGTGTATTATATCGCCCCGTTGTACAGGATTTCTTACTACCCGTGCTGACCTATGTGGGGGGGCCTGCAGAAATTGCGTATCACGGGATGATGAGGGAGATTTTTTCAGAAGCTGGGAGACACATGCCGATTATGCAATTGCGCATGCGCGTTACAACGGTACCGACAGCTGTGACGCGAGCACTGGATCATTTGGGTGTTCGACTGGAGGATGGATTGAAACGAGACTTATTAAAGGAGTCGCTCATGCGTGATCTGGTTCCATCACTTGACGCAGTGCTAAAAGAGATGGAAGTTAGAATGCGTAAGGAATTGCTTTCGCGCGAAGCGTATTTTCTAGATATTGACGCAACACTTCGTTCTTCATTGGAACGAGCACAAGAAATGGTCAGTCGTAGTGTAAGACATTTGGAGAATCGCAGTATGAGAGCACTGGAACTTAAAAATCAAGGCATGGTGTACTCCGCGACCGTACTGTCTTCATGGTTGCGGCCCAATCAAACCGAGCAAGAACGCTTGCTGTCCCCGTTGTCATTGGTGATTAAGTATGGTATGTCATGGTTCTTGTCATTAGTTGAATTGGAACATTCCGCAACCTCAGCGACGTTTGTTCGCTTTTAGAGGTTGTTCAAAAAGGGTCGAGAACTCTGCGGCGCAGGGCTTCGGCTTGTGCTGGACATGCGTGCTCATGTACCACCTATCGTACACTCCGCGCGCATGTCCAGACTTCACCAAACCCCTGCTTGCATCTTACCACAACCCTCTTTGAACAGGCTCTTTTAGTTCAAATACAAAGGAAAAATTTCAACAATAAAAATCCTGTCTCGCTTACAAAGGAGGCAGGATTTTTGTTGATGAGGGCGAATTATATCGTATAAGTGGTATAGAGTGGGGCGAAGTGGGGAATTTTGCAGGGGAAGTGGGTGAGCGTTCATGTTCATGGGAGAATATCAACATGCTCTTGACGATAAAGGACGCATTACCATTCCAGCAAAATTTCGCGAAGAGTTGGGTGCTTCATTCGTCGTGACGCGCGGACTCGATCACTGTCTGTTCGTGTATTCGCACAGTGACTGGGGAATATTAGAGTCTAAATTACGCGCGATGCCGTTGTCCCGAGCGGATGCACGACAATTTATGCGATTCTTTTTTAGCGGAGCCGCCGAATCGGAATTGGATAAACAAGGAAGAGTGTTGCTGCCTAGTAATTTGCGCAACTATGCACAAATTGTTCGTGAGTGCGTGGTGATTGGTGTGGGCGCTCGGGTCGAGATTTGGGATTTGGAAACATGGAGATCTTATTCATCAAGTGCTGCAGATCAATTTAGTGACTTGGCGAGTGGTCTTGTCGATCTCGATCTATAGGTTACGCTAGAACGTGCGACGATAGGGAGATGTGCTTTTTGTCTGAAGAAGGGTATGTTCATCATACGGTATTGCGCGATGAAGCGATTCGCGTACTTGATCCGCACACGAGTGGAATTTACATTGATGGAACACTTGGCGGTGGAGGGCACACGCAAGCTCTGTTAGATGCATGTGCACCACACGGTCGCGTTATTGCTTTTGACCAAGATCTACAGGCGTTGCGAAACGCAGAACAGTGGCGTTCACCCTATGGTGAACGACTGATTTTAGTACATGACAACTTCCGAATGATGGATCAGCATGTGCAACGTCTTGGATTGCCGGGCGTGCATGGAATTCTGTGTGATCTAGGGGTGTCATCACCACAATTGGATGATGCTTGGCGTGGTTTTTCATATCAACACGATGCTCCTCTTGATATGAGAATGGATCACCGGCAATCAGTTACGGCAAAAGAACTTGTTAATATTCGATCAGAACGTGAGCTTGCAGATTTTTTCTTTCAATATGGAGAAGAACGCTGGGGTAAGAGGATCGCTCAGTTTATTGTCGCCGCACGTAGCAAATCTCCCATTGAAACGACGGAAGAGCTGGTTGCGATTATTAAAGCAGCAATTCCAGCGTCTGCTCGTAAGGATGGACCACATCCGGCTAAACGCGTTTTTCAAGCACTGCGTATTGCAGTCAACGAGGAGATGGCGGCGCTCTCAGAGTTGCTGGTGAAAGTTCCGAAACTACTCTTGGGACAAGGTCGTGTCGCTTTTATTACGTTTCATTCTCTAGAAGATCGGCTCGTTAAAAAGGCGTTTGCCGATTATGCGAAAGATTGTATCTGTCCTCCAGATTTCCCGACTTGTGTTTGTAAACATCGAGCAACTATGCGAGTCATTACGAGAAAACCGATCATTCCAACAGAGGAAGAAATTGAAGTCAATTCACGTGCTCGTTCAGCAAAATTGCGAGCGGCCGAAAGGTTACCAAGAGAAGAAGGAGAGAACTGAATGATTGCTACAAATCCTATTCGCGAAACGACTTCCTCCTATAAAGCCCAAGCAAAGACTTCAGTTCGTCAAGGGACGGAGCAGATAACCCCAGGGAAAAGGCAGCGTGTTGCCGCAGATCCAAAAACGAAAGATCGACTTGGCTTAGTTCTATCTTTGTTTTTTTGTGCAGGGATAGCTATTTTCGTCGTGGCACAGTATGCGAGTCTTATCGTGACGAATTACAAAGTAGAACGTTTAAAAGTCACGTTGTCGCATGAAGTTGCTCGCGAGGCGGCGTTGCAGTCTACCGTATATGAACTGGCTTCACCCACGCGAATCCTGCATATCGCTGAGCAAGTATTAAAAATGCAGCCAGCTACACCGGTTGAAGTCGGGACGAGTAGCCATTGAAATTAAGAAAGTTCCGTTTAACACGTCTAGGTTTTGTGCGCATCGGTGTAGTTGGCCTTTTTTCTGTCGTTTTAATTCGGATTGGGTATGTTCAAACCTCTGATCATTTTTTGGCGCGTATTGAACAAAATCAATGGTCTGCAGAAGAGTCGATATCTCCTGTCCGTGGTACGATTTATGACGCGAACGGGGATCGCTTGGCATTTTCAATGCCTGCATATGATTTGGACGTATATTTACCGGGAATTCAACAATTGGGTTCTGTTAAACTGCAATATCTGGCTACACAACTCGGAAACATTGTAGGTGCCCCAACAGATGTCGTGGCTCAGACGCTCACTCGTCAACATGTTGTATGGTTGCGCTTTTATCCCTATTTTGTACATGTGTCGCTTTCTACTAAGGAGCGCGTGCTCCACTTATTTAATCAGATGAATATAGGTAACGATATCAATCCTTATAAAACGTACGCACGCGTGTATCCAGATGGTTCGTTTGCTGCTCATGTCATTGGATTTGTTGATCAAACAGGGTCAGGCGCAGGCGG
>JAKACV010000096.1 GCA_021821085.1 Bacillota bacterium
TCGCCAGGGCGCACATTTTGGCCTATGAAAATGATCGGGCGTCTGGTCGGTATATCGCTTCCCATTCTTCTTTATCGATGGCAGATCTCTACAAGATGATTCAGGAAATCGATCCGGAGATTAAAATACCGTCGAGGACTCTGCCCCATGGGTTGCTTAAGATGGTGCCGTTATTGGACTGGTTGGGGAATAAGCTCACAAATATGCCTCGGTTCGCAACCCGTGAATTTATTAAGGAGTATGGTTACAGGGAACAAAGTGTCTCGAACAGCAGAGCCAAAACAGAACTGGGATGGGAACCGATCCCACTGCAAGAGAGCATTCGCGACACTGTGGCCTGGGTCAAAGCGACATTCATAGAGAGATCTGTTTAGTGCATGCAAGAAACTTACAGGACCTAGCGGCCGCCACTATGAACGAAAATTTACGAGAATGACAGCAGACTCTTCGCTGCCCAGTCGCAAACTCCAGCACATGAGGATCGTTTTGGCTACTGTGATGTAATGGGAGGGATTACTGTTGAATAATAAGAATCATGATCGACCGGGCGTGATAGCGCCACCGCCCTTGATCTATTTGGGTGGTATTGCAATCGGGTGGGTGATTCAACTTCTGTATCCGATTCATTTCATTTCAAAGGGGTACATTGCGCTGTTTGGAATTTTATTGATTTTAATTGGTTGTATCGTTATTTATTTTGGGATGCGAACGATGCGACTTGCCGGCACAAATGTAAATCCTGAGCGCCCGGCCACGACAATTGTCCAGTCGGGACCCTTTCGCTTTAGCCGAAATCCACTGTATCTCTCCCTGTCTATCATTCAATTGGGAATGGCTATAGCTGTAAACTCCATCTGGATCCTACTCACATTGTTCGTTTGTGTGGTTGTAGTTACGATGGGGGTAATTCGGCGCGAGGAACTGTATTTGGAACGCAAATTTGCCGAAGAATACCTTCTGTACAAACGCAAGGTCAGGCGATGGCTATAAAACATACCCTCCACTTTGACAGACAAGCAGAGCCGTTTCAGCAACTGGCACGTATAACCAAGCTCAAGTCGAGCGTATGCGACATGGCGCTTGAATGGTCGCATAAAAGGAGAAGTCAGCGCGGTGCCTCATCCCCCCATCGTCGTGCCAGCGATGGGGACGCCCGTGGAATATTATCGTTCATTTAATGTTCAACATCTACACCCCATTGCTGAAATGCACTTTTTACTTTTTCAGCGGGTTCAAACTCTTCGCGATCGGCAGCCAGTATTCCCTCTTGAATGGCTTGAATTTGCCATTTCTGCATGTCGATAAATCCCTCAATGGCTTGAACTGCCAAGTAGTCTTTTGAACGATCGGTTGCCTCGGTCAATGCTTCCAAGCGTTCTTTTGTTTTTGGAGAAATTCATATAGTCATGGTTACATTTTTCATGGCAGTAGCCTCCTGTGTGTACATATAAACAATATAGCCCACATGCAAATACAGAGGGGCATCGATCATGCTCTCACCGACTACGCGCAAAGCAAATAGATGGTCATTGTGTTAAATGAAGGATGAAACCGGGAGGTGCTTCACGATGTCCTCCCTCGCCGTGATCGCATGCCTGCAGTGACTTTTCCGAAAAGAGGCACCGTGGATATAGGCGCCTCTTGTTATTCCTCTACCATTGCAATCGCTCGTGGTATGGTTTTATCTCCGCGAATGAGTCCTCGCTGCTCTAGGAATTGCAAGTTCGCATGTACAGTGGAAGAACTCATGAGTCCCACAACATCACAGATTTCTCGTATGGACGGGGGATACCCTTTCGTTTGCACGCATTGCTTAATGAATGCCAAAATCTGTTCCTGCCTTGCTGCTGTTTCTTGTCTCACTAATGACACTGTCTCCATGATCTACTCATCTCGAATATACCCTACCCAAAATACAAAACAGCTGGCGTTGTTTTCGTGTATGCTTTTAGTAGACAAAGAGTAGGAGAGGAATGTAATCTTGAGACGTTGGATCGGGAGAAAAGCAGATGCTCAGATTGCACAACAAATTGCACAAACGCATCAATTGTTGAACGTGATTGCCAACAAACGTAGCCGAAGCGGCAGGCTTCAAGCGAATGTGCAAGATAACGTTGATCTCTGGGAAAAGGTGCGAAACATCGATGAGGATGCGGCGCGGCAGGTTGCTCGTCAAATCGTCGATTCCGTCATTGCTCACGAAGCCGAAGTGATCGTTTTGGAGTACCTGCGCGGGTACCGCTCGCCAAAGGAACGGATGAGTCGATCGGGTCGTAAGAATCACAAACGAGCCTATTGGCTCCGTGGCAAGATCATGAAATGGGTGCGTGACTTAGCGTTTCGCGAAGGCATCTTAACAGTCGAACGCAACCCGGCATATACATCGCAAATGTGCCCTCATTGTCATACACAAGGGGATCGAAATGATCATCATTTCACCTGCCAAAATCCAGCGCACACGTACCATGCGGATGCTGATTTTGTGGGCATGATGAACCTGTACCGAAAGTGGAATGGCACTTTCGTCTATCCGCGAAAGAAAAAACGTACGGATGAACCAAATCCGACGCAGGCCATTGCCAAATACAGCCTAGGTCTATCATTCAGCCAGTGACTGTCTGGTAGCGCTCGTGTGGTACGAGTGGAGTCTGAACACTTCTCTTGGGATGACGGTTTACCGAAATGGGAGAAGTGTTCACGCCGATAAGGGGACCCGTTCTCAAGCCCCTCCACGCACCTGCGTGAGAAAAAGGTCAGCCCAACAACAGCCGATCATCATATTTGAATATGTTATCGGGCAACTGTTGATACCACTACAACCACTACAACCACAACAAGTAGCAGTCAACCTGCTGTGCAAAATGTGAATTGGTCACAGATTGCAAGTAATGCAGAACGGTCTACCGTAAAGGTGTTTGGTATGGATGGTCTCAAATCCATGACTTGGGGCAGCGGGTTTTATGTCTATGGCGACTATGTTTTAACCGCCTATCACGTAGTTCACAATAACTGACTTTTGCTCCATATTGATTCCCCGAGAGGATTCGTTTACCCTGCGGACATGGTTGCTTACAACAAATCGTATGATCTGGCGCTGCTAAGGGTCGGGATGTATAAAGGGACTCCGCTCAGGGGAGTTGGGGGGATCACCACCGGGCAACCACTGATTTACATGGGTTACGCTCTAGGGAAAAGTCTAAGGATATCTCAACCACATACCGTTACCGCTATTTCGCAAACGATAGATACCACAGGAGGACAAATGAAAGGTGAACTAGAGTTTATTGGAGGAGATGAACCAGGTCAAAGCGGCGGCCCCGTTGTCAATGCAAATGGGCATGTCATCGGTATTGTGGACAACTCAGCAACTGCGGGGTCGCCAAGCACGTATGGCCAGCAAGGTATAGATGGGCAGCAGAAATTACCTCGATAGATAGATTTATGCAATCTACACTGCCGAACGATGTTGCGGGATTGCAACAAAACGGGTATTAGTGAACTATAAATCACTCTTTTTTAGACTTGTTATCTATCGAATAATTTCTTCCACCACGGCTTCATTGATTCTTTGCGTTCATCCATAACAGCACGCATTATTAGAATGAGAGCTTGATCTCTTTCCTCTAAGCGTGCCATTATTTGCTCGTGTAGACGATCGTTATCTTTTCGGGTATTCTCCACTTCTCTTACTAATGGCTCCAAAAATATATGATGTCTTCACCAATAATTTGGTGGGGCTGTGATGGAGCAGTAATGACAGCTACCTGTTCTTCAGCAATAAATGCATACTTAGATGTTAAAGCTTCCGCTATAGCCTCAACATCTAACCCGTCACTATACAATTGTTGAATGAACAAAATGATATCCATACATTCAGGATGATACCTCTCCATACGCTCTATGAGACTGTGCAATACATCGTGAAACATGCGGGCAACACGCGCCTGTACGTTAGTTTGCGAATCGCCAGCCCGTCTCTTGCAGCGGATGGCAGCAGCGCTTGTACTTGTGCCCGCTGCCACAGGGACAAAGATCGTTTCTCCCCACATCCCGTCCCCGACCGCTTTGTTCCTCAAAGAGACGTTTGCGCAGTCGCAGAGCCAACCTCTGCATACGCTCTTGCGCATACGAGTAGAAGCGTTTATACGCCGCACAAAAATAATCCGGCGCCACTTCCCCGCCCTCGCCGTATATGCGGTTGCGCGGACAGCCTCCGTGGCAGACGCTCTTCCATTGACACGACTGACAGGCCGCAGGAAGTGTCGGCTTCAGAGTTGTAAAACGACGCATCGCAGGACTTTCGAGAAGCTCTGCGATGGACTGTTCCCTCACATTTCCCAGTCGCCAATCCGCATCCATAAAGAAATCACACGGATAGGCGTCCCCGTTTTGCTCCAAAACCAGCGTTTGCCCACAGGTTTTCGACAGCACACAAAATCCCGGATCGCGGTTCATGTACAGAGCCAGAACACTGTCAAACATGCGGATTGAGAAACGCGGGTACTCCTCGTCGTACCAATATTCAAACGCCTCGCACAGAAAATCCCCATACTCATCGGGCGTGATCTCGTAGGATCCACTCTGCTGGACCTCCTGTGCAGAAAAGGCCATGGAGGGGATGAATTGAACCCACCGAAAGTCATTATCCAGATAAAAATCCATCAATTCGCGTACGCGCCGCACGTTGCCGGGATGGATGACGGTGAGAACGTTATACTCCACCTGGTGCCGATTGAGATGGGCGACGCCGCGCAGGACGCGATCAAACGAGCCGGCCCCCGAGTGCGTCACGCGCCTCGCATCGTGAATAGACTTTGGACCGTCAATGCTCACGCCGACCAGAAAGTTGTACTGTTTAAAAAACCGCGCCCACTCCTCGGTGATGAGCGTGCCATTAGTCTGCACTGCATTGCCGATGGACGTGCCAGTCGGCGCGTACTGAGCCTGCAGGCCGACCACCTCTTCAAAAAAAGACAAACCAGCCAGTAAAGGCTCTCCCCCCTGCCAAGCAAAGGATGCAGATCCGACGGACAGATGCATATAGTCTCGAATGAAGGTTTCGAGCACATGCGGTTCAATTCGCAAAATCTCTTTCGGCTGGCCGCCACAATGACTGTAATAGCAGTAATCACAGGCGAGATT
>JAKACV010000038.1 GCA_021821085.1 Bacillota bacterium
TTCTCGCCTCAAAGTACTCCCTATCCAGGAATGGGTTCTTGTCCAATTTCAGTGCAATATGACGCACAATGGGAATGTCTCCGGCGTCAATCAGTCGAGTTTGTTCATGCATGAACACCCACTGTCTTGACTGCACCGTTTTCCAATACTTTTTGACAATCCAATGTTTCCCCTTGTTGGGGTGTCTTCGCTTGCACCACGTCCACAGCATATTCCAGAGGAGGTGATTCAGCTTTTTGAACGTCTCCTTGGCACAGACTGGTTTGTGGTAATTGCACCATCCGACGATACGCTGATTTAGTTTCCGAATCAGTTCCTTCTGCTCTGCCTCTTTGTTCGATTGAATCACCTGTCGGAGACTGTCTACTATCTTCTGCAGGGATTTTTTCGACGGGGGAATAGTCAGTTTCTCTTTGCGCTTGATGAAATTCCAGCCCAAGAAATCGAATCCGGTAGAGAGCGACGTGATGAGTGTCTTTTCCTTGGATAGGGGAAGCCCTCTTTGAGCGAGAAATTCTTCAAGAATCCGCTGGATATCAACGAGCGTTTCCTTGTCGGTTGCGGTCACGATGAAGTCATCTGCAAAGCGGATGAAATTAATCTTCTTGTGGTTTTTGTGTTTCTTGTCCACTTTCCCACGGCTGTTTGTCCAATATCTCTGTGCGATAGCTTGTTCCATTCCGTCTAGTGTCAGATTCGCCAAAGTTAGTGAAATTGATCCCCCCTGAGGAGTCCCGGAATCTGTGGGGAATAGCGTTTTATCGAAGACATACCCGGCTTTTAAGAATTCGCTGAGAATTTTCTTATCCATGGGTATGTGTTCCATTAGCCAGCAATGTTGAATGTTATCAAAGCAACCTTCTCGATGTCTCCTTCGAGAATCCACGTACCCGCACTTTTCTTTGCCAGCAGGTTGAAGATATGAGACATGGCGTCATGCGTGCTTCGATAGGTACGAAATCCGAATGAAGTCCAATCCGCAGTCAATTCTGCGATGGGGGAGAGAGCCAATAGGTAAAGTCCCTGCACCGTCCTGTCGAACATCGTCGGGATGCTTAATGGTCGCTTCTCTTTCTTCCCGTATTTCTCAATGTAGACACGCCTTAGCGGTTTGCTCTGATAACTTTGTTGGCCGACTATGGACACCGCGTTCATTTTAGATGCCGCTGTAGTCCACGTTATCCCATCCACACCGGGCGTGCGTTTCCCTTTGTTTTCAGTCACTCGTTTTACCGAGAGCACTTTGGCGTAGAATGAATGCACCAAGAGATATTGTAGCCTTTTCATAAGATTGTATTTCTTGGCGATTGCGGCTTTCGTAATTCGGATTTGGATTCTCGTAACAAACTGTTCCGCTTGATTCCAGTCGATGGAGTTCCACTGTTGGGCGGCTTGTTTGTCTGTCAGGTTCTCGTGTACCCGGGGTACATGCAGTTGACGCCTTGACATTCCTCATTATCCTCTCGTCATTACGATTGAACACCTACGGGAAGTCTGCTGCCTTTTAGCACAGGGCAAAGTTTGAACCCCTATGCGCCCCATTACAGGACACCGTTCGCTTCCTCCCATATCCCTTGCCCTCTGAACGTTGTATCTTCCTTGCGGTCGACCTACTCACACCGAGAGTTCATAGGGTTTACTTTGTTCCGAGTGATGAATAATGTACCATCCCTTAGGTTCTGACTATAAGCCGGAAATTCTGCGTCCGTTTTCATTAACCCAAATGGAGTGGTTAATGACGAATTCCGCCCCGTTTTGGGTAGAGCGTATCAACCAAGTTTCGCTCAGCAAAGGTGACGACTCTTGCATCAGTTCACATGTGTTAACCATAGGACAGCTTTTCCTAGCAATACACAGACCTTTGGTTGGACTGCTTTTCACATTGTCCTGTCAGCTTCACACCGCAAAGTTACCCTCGCCGCATGTGACAGTAGGAATACCTCAAACGGAGGAGGCAGTCTGTTAAAACAATTCATCATTCGACTTCAAGTCGCACTCACTTTACCTTTATCGTAACCAACATGACACTGCAGCCGAAGAACGTTCTTCGCTTTTATTTCCAGCGCGGTCATATGGAGAATTTCATCAAGGAAGCGAAACGTGGATTCGCATGCGAAACGATGAGTAGCACCTCGTTTGAGACCAACGTTGTGAAACTACAAATCGCCATACTTGCGTGCAATGTAAATAACTGGGTTTTCCGATTGTGTTTGCCGGAGAAAATGAAAGCCAGTCGGATGGAGACCCTGCGAAACAAGTTGATCAAAATCGCAGGTAAGCTTGTGCATTCGGGGCGTTACTGGACGTGGAAATGATGCAGTTCATGTGTGTATCGACGGGAGTTTGTGCAAACGCTACAAAACATCAACCGCTTACCTCGCTTTGGTTGAGTAAGAGGGGCGTCTATAGAATTAAAAAAAGAAATCGAGCAAGGACAAGGGACAAATGCGCTCATTTTTTCCTCTGCACGATGACTTGTGGGCTTCAAGTGCGAGAGTTTGCCATGAACATCTTGGATCTGAACCCGGAAATCCCAAATGGAGATTGAAATCCCCCGTCAGCTTCCCGTTTTTACCCTTCTTGATGATCGTTTCACTGGGCTATGAATATTTCAGGATTTGTATACGGGCATCTGCACCACTTTCGAAAGTGGAAGATTCCGCTGACGGAGGTGGTCCAAGAAATGAAGGAACAGATGCGGTGGATGACGGTGAGCCTGGCACCACTACTCTGCATGTGTCTTCTTTGCTTCCTCTGTTCATGTTCGCGTTTCCACTCCCATGCACAGAGGAGTGGATGACGGTAGTCCTGATCGGGTTGCGCGTATTCGACAGAAGCTGGGTTGGGCAAGGTGTGTACCTGAGTACGCGAAAAATGACGAACAGACCCATATTCTGTCGACGAGGCGTACTGACGATTCAATCGCTTCTTCAGGTCAGTCGAATTGGAAAAAAGTTGCGTGGGGCCTGGCTCGGAATGCGTGTAACTTTACAGAATACTCTTTGTGCTGTATCATAATAGAAACTAATGACCGAGAGAGTACCTATTGTTTTTTGCATACAGGGACGTGATGTCGAGGCTGAGAGCATCGCGTGCAGATCTTTAGGGAAGTTCACTCGCGAGGAGATCAATTGAACGGATGTGAAGGTAGGTTGATCCGCGATCCACGCGTTATAGTGGGCGAAGAGGGAAGGATGTCCTAGGTATGAGGTGTGCTTGAGGCGCATGTCGTTCAGGCGGCTTCTAAATGAGGGTGGTACCACGAAGTTTTCGTCCCTTGGCGAAGGCTTTTTTTGTGGTTCCATTTCGGGATGCGATGAAAAAGTCAATCACAATGAGGTGGCATGGTGAGAGAGCGATTACTCGAATTACAGGTACAGGCACTTGCGGAGATAGAGAAGGTGGATGCACTTGAGGAATTAGAAACATGGCGTGTCGGATACCTTGGGAAAAAGGGAGAACTTTCAGGTGTTTTACGTACGATGGGGACACTGTCAGTTGAGGAGCGTCCACTTGTTGGTCAGATAGCCAATGATGTTCGTGCTGAACTAGAAACTGCCTATCAGACTCGGGAAAAATCATTGCAAATTGCCGCGATGAGAAAGCGGGAAGCGAAGGAAACGATTGACGTGACTTTACCTGGAAGAAAGTCATGGCTTGGTGCAGAGCATCCGTTGCATAAGGTGATTCGTCGCATTGAGGATATTTTCCTTGGGTTTGGTTTTACTGTCGAAGAGGGGCCAGAAGTTGAATTAGATTATTATAATTTTGAGGCGCTCAATTTGCCTAAAGATCATCCTGCACGTGATATGCAAGACACCTTTTATATTACCGAGGAAATTCTCATGCGCACGCACACCTCCCCGATGCAAGCACGCATGCTTGCAGAGCGTTATCCAGCAACGGATATTCGCATGATTGTACCAGGACGTGTGTATCGACGAGATGATGATGATGCAACGCATTCTCACGCTTTTATGCAAGTGGAGGGTCTGGTTGTAGGTCACGGGGTGCGGATGAGCGATCTAAAGGGCATGCTATTGCAGTTTGCGCGGGAAATGTTTGGAGAGGATCAGGAAGTCCGTTTGCGTCCGAGTTTTTTTCCGTTTACAGAACCTAGTGCAGAACTCGATATTCGCTGTATCTATTGTGGTGGGAGCGGATGTCGTACGTGTAAGCAGACAGGGTTTATCGAAATCCTCGGATGTGGCATGATTCACCCGAATGTTCTTCAGATGCAGGGGTACGATGCGCGGGAACTAAGCGGTTTTGCGTTTGGTATGGGGGTGGAGCGGATCGCGATGCTCATGTATCGAGTGGAGGACATTCGACAGTTTTATCAAAATGATGTGCGGTTGTTGGAACAGTTTGCTACGCTGACACGTTAGAAGATAACCGAATCGGATAAAGGAGAGGTAATGTGAAGATTACGTGGAATTGGCTGTTGGACTACGTAGATGTCAGTGATCTTACGCCGCAGGAAGTCGCACAGAAGATGACGAATGCGGGCATCCCAGTCGAGCATATGGAGCCTTTTGTAGATGGGGTTAGTGGCGTTGTTGTAGGCGAAGTGGTACATGTAGAACAACATCCAAATGCTGACCGTCTACGCATTTGTACGGTTGACGTTGGGGCGCAGGCACATTTGACAATTGTTTGTGGCGCACATAATGTCGCAGCTTCGCAGCGCGTTCCAGTGGCGCTTGTAGGTGCAAAACTACCTGGTATGGAAATTGGCAAGTCTAAATTGCGTGGCGTTATCTCCGAAGGAATGATTTGCTCGGTATCAGAATTAGGGATTGATCCATATTTATTTCCAAAAGAACAAACAACAGGCATATTTGTCTTGGCTCAAGACGCTCCAGTTGGTGAAGATATGAACGTATATCTTGGACTAAACGATATGGTGATGGAACTTGAGTTAACTCCTAATCGCTCGGATTGCTTGTCTTTACGTGGTGTGGCATATGAGGTGGCAGCACTTTTTGGACGTTCTGTGCGCATGCCCAATCCGCAGTTGCAAACCTTAGAGGTGACCGTGAGAGATCTCTCTGTAAGTATTGAGACAGATCTATGTACAGCATACGCGGGACAGGTCGTAGAGGGATTACAGCTTGGGTCGGCTCCAATGTGGATGCAGATGAGATTGCTCGCAGTCGGCATGAGGTCGATTAATAATCTGGTTGACATTACGAATTATGTCATGTTTGAGTGGGGTCAACCATTACACGCATTTAACTACGAGGTGATTGATCGTCAACAGGTGATAGTTCGTCAAGCTGTTACGGGCGAACAAATAGTAACATTAGATGGACAGACGCGCACATTGACAGAAGCAATGATCGTGATTGCCGATCCCTCGAAGGCACTTGGACTTGCCGGTGTGATGGGGGGGCAGAACAGTGAAGTGACTGCCGATACAACCGCAGTTGTCATTGAATCGGCCTTGTTTGACCCTTTACAGACAAGGCGGACGGGGAAAACATTACAATTGCGCTCGGAAGCAGGATTGCGTTTCGAGAAGGGGCCTGATCCTACGGTTATTTCGGCCGCTCTGGCGCGAGCGGTAGAGTTGATGGTGCACTATGCGGGCGGGAGGATAGCCGCATCTCCTGTGTTGCTTGGAGATGCGTTCGATCATATGAAATACAAAAAGGTAGTCGTTGGCACGTCGCGAGTAGAGCGTTTGCTTGGCTTTTCTGTCTCTGCAAGACAGATGCTAGATGTGTGCAACAGACTACAATTCGGGGTGGAAGTGGAAGCAGATCATTTCGTTGTGGAGGTTCCATCACGGCGTCCGGACATCACCATTGAAGAGGACATGATTGAGGAATTTGCAAGACTCATTGGATATGAGCACATCCCAACTACTATGATCGAAGGTCCGTTGACCGCAGGACATTTGACAAAGGAACAATATGTACGTCGTATCATTACAGATCACTTGATTGCGCAGGGACTTCAAGAGGTGGTTACGTATTCATTAGTCTCACTAGAGGAGTTAAGTCGGATTGGACTTGAACCTGATCATGAGTGGCCGCAATCGATCCCCCTCTTGCACCCGTTGTCTGATGATCACAGCGTGCTTCGTACTACGATGCTCCCTTCGCTGCTTGCGGTGGCAAAGATGAATGTAAGTTATAGGCGACTTGATTTGCGTTTGTTTGAAATGGGTAAAGTGTATTGGTCAAAGCAACTGCCTTTGCTTGAACAACCAGATGAGCGATTGATGTTGGCAGGACTCCTGCTTGGGCGAAAACATCCTGAACATCCGTATGATCGTGCGCGAGCGTATGATTTTTATGATGCCAAAGGCATCACAGAGAGTATTCTTGCCCGAACTGGGATACATGCACCGGTCGTTTTTGAACGCGCTGCCACCCCTTACTTTCATGGTGGGCAAAGTGCAGACCTATCAATTCAGGGTGTCACTTGCGGGAGAGTCGGGCGCGTTCATCAAGCGGTAGCTAACGCTTATGACCTTCCTGATTGCTATTACTTTGAACTTGATGTGCGTGCTTTGGTGGAAGCTTCTACGAATGAATTATACGTGGCGGAAATACCCCGTTTCCCTGGAGTCGTGCGGGATCTTGCACTTGTTGTCAAACACGAACTTGCAGTTTCCGCACTGCTTGCGACCGTCAAAGAGGTTGCCGGTGAAGAACTGAATGCAATGAATGTTTTCGATATTTATACAGGTGATGGTATTGAAGAAGGAGATAAGAGTGTCGCATTGCGGTTGTTTTTTCAATCTTTGTCTCGTACATTGACAGACGACGAAATGGAGACGACAATAAATCGTATCCTTACTCATGTAAAATCTGTGCATGGAGCGGTTCTTCGTGAATAATGAACAAGTACATCAGGATAATGAAGTGAAGGAGACTGCGGAGGTGGGGGTCGTGAATGACGAAGAGAATCGCGTCAAGGTCACGATATTCGGACAATCGTATACATTGCGGGGGTCTGGCTCGTCTGAACGGCTTACGCGGTTAGCCGCACTTGTCGATGAAAAGATGAATGCACTGTTTGCGCAAAATGCCCGTTTGGATTTTCAAACCTTGGCTGTGCTCACTGCGTTAAATGTAGTTGAGGAGTATGAAACGATCTCTTCTGAGTATGAAGCGCTACTCTCTGCGCTCGAACTTGAAATTAAGAAGTAGATTGTAGAAGGTGGCGGAAAAGAGCGTGGATATCGCCGATTGGGTTATTATCGCGATTTTACTGTTTAGTGCATGGGACGGCTATCGAACAGGGTTTGTTGCACAAGTAGTACGCCTGCTGGGTACTGTACTAGCTTATGTGAGTGCGTGGCAATTTCATGCGTATTTGACGCCTGCCATTGCTAATTTTCTTGAAGGTTCTGTATTAAAAAACGTTCACTCAGTGACGTCGAGTCCGCTTTTCGTTCTTTTCGGAACTCAGCCCACACGTACAGATGTTGCCAGCGCGATGGGGAATGCTCTTGCTTTTGGGATTGTTTTTTATCTTTCTTTGCTCATTATTCGGTATGTCGGGCACTTGCTAAATGCGGTAATGAGTTTACCCGTTCTGTCGTTAGTGAATCGTTTTGCTGGATTAGTTGCCGGATCTGTCATTGCCATTGCGCTTATTACTGTGATGATCAGCATTTTATCGTATGTCCCAGTTTCACCTCTTAAAACACAGATTATGCACTCGTCGCTTGTCCCGCTGTTTAATGGACCCGTTCATGAGTTGGACAAAATCGTAAGTAGATTATAAAAAGGGGAGAGAACGCGAAAAAACGTTCCTCTCGCCCTTTTTAGTTAGTCAGTTCGACCGCGCATTGCTGTGGGGACGAAGAGATCGACGATCCCAATGATCAGTGATGCTAACAGGGCGCCAAGAATGGTTACATGCATACCTGGGACGATCGCCTGCGCTAAGAAAATGACGACTGCACCTGAGATGAACCCGACAAGCCCACGACCATAGGGCGAGATGGATTGACCAAATAAGCGCTCGATCACCCAACCGAGTGCGGCGATGACGACGGCGGCAAAGAGAGCCGTCCAAAATCCTGCAATATAAAATCCTGGGACGATCAAATCGATAAACAATAATACTAAAGCGGAAACGACAAATCGTACTATGGTTCCAAGCATGTACTCTCACCTCCACGTTTCACTGTGTGTAGTGTTTCCCGTTTGACAGGGAATCATGAAATCGAGTCAATGTTCATTTTGGGGATGTGATGTAAAACGTGAATCAACACGCACTAAAAATTTTAGAGTTTGACAAAATTCAAAACCAAGTGACAGCACATTGTTCAACGGTGTATGGACTGGAGCGGGTGGCAGCCATGGAACCGCTTAAGCAGTTTGAAGAGGTTGCAGCCGCACTTGCCATTACGCAAGAGGCGGCTACATTTTATCGTTTGAAAGGTGAACCTCCCTTTGTACAAACGAAAGACGTTCGACCTGCAGTGCATCGTGCAAAACTTGGAAGTACCCTTGCCGCCGTAGAACTTGTAGCCATTGCTCAAACGGCTCGTGGCGCGCGTCAGATGCGCAGACAAATTGAGATCATGGCGACAGAAGTGGATGGCACAATGCGTTTTGCGACAATGGCAGAGCAACTGTTTGTTGAGAAGACACTCGAAGATGATCTTTTCTTTTGCCTCGATGAAGATGGAGTGATTCAAGATCGCGCGAGCGTTGAATTGCGAACCATTCGTCAAGAGATGCGTACTGTACAAATGCGAGTGAAGCGAGCACTTGATGAGTTGGTGCGATCGCCTGGATTGCAAAAGTATCTGCAGGATCAAATTGTGACGGTGCGTGGTGAAAGATACTGCCTGGCGGTGCGGGCAGATAGTCAACACGCGGTGCGCGGTATTATTCACGATGTATCTGCATCGGGTTCGACGCTGTTTATTGAACCAGAACGAGTGGCACAATTGAGTAATGAATTAAAGCGATTAGAAACTGCACAGATGCGGGAAATTGAACGTATTTTAACGCGTTTATCTGCGCTTGTAGGTGAATATGCGGAGTCATTACAAGCGGCGATTGAGGCGATAGGAGATCTTGATTTTGCTTTGGCGAGGGCTCGTTATGCGCATGAAAAGAAAGCGACCAAGCCGACGCTTACAAATACAGCGTATTTGCAGATTCGCAAAGGTCGTCATCCGCTGTTAGATCATGACCGTGTCGTGCCGCTTGATGTACAGGTAGGAGATTCCTTTTCTGCGCTTGTGATTACGGGTCCAAACACAGGGGGGAAAACAGTCACTTTAAAAACGATTGGTCTTTTTGTCATGATGGCTCTATCCGGGCTTTTTTTACCTGCTGAAGAGGGAACGGAAATTGGCTTTTTTTCAGAGGTATTTGCGGATATTGGTGACGAACAAAGTATTGAACAAAATTTATCTACCTTTTCAAGCCACATGACAAATATTGTTCGGATTTTAACGAAGGCAGATCGCCACTCCCTGCTGTTGTTTGACGAACTTGGAGCCGGGACAGATCCAACTGAGGGTGCGGCGCTAGCTATGGCAATTCTCGATTATCTTCACGGTGAGGGTATTCGCGTCGTAGCGACAACGCACTATTCTGAACTGAAGGCGTATGCCTATACGACAGAAGAAACGCTGAATGCCAGTATGGAATTTGACGTGGATACCTTATCTCCTACGTATCGTCTTTTATTAGGAATTCCTGGTAGGTCAAATGCGTTTGCGATTGCCAGGCGGTTAGGACTTTCTGAGAACGTTCTGCAGGTAGCTAATGAAAAGTTATCTACTCAAGATATTCGTGTGGAAGATTTAATTGGAAAGCTACAATTGAGTGTGAAAACAGCACAAGATGAAGAACTCAAATGGAAGGTTGCACATGAACAGGCAGAAGTACTAAGGAAGGAGTTAGAGGAAGCGCAGCGAGAGGAGCAAATGCGTTCGGAAGTACGCCATAAAAAGGCAGAGGCTGAATTGCGGATGCGCATCAAACGAACGGAACGGGAGGCCGATATGATTCTTTTAGAGTTGAGAGAACTTCGTGAAAAAGGGATCGTGCAACTGAAGGATCACGAACTTACGGGTGCTCGCAAACGTTTAGAAGGATTAGTGCCTGACGAGACGTTGCGGACAGTTGCCACGGTTAAAAAGCAAAAGTCGGTGGCTGTTGGGGATGAGGTACGGGTCCTCACACTGGCGGGTCAAAAGGCAACTGTGATCGATGTTGCGTCTAGTGGTTTAGAATTGACTGTGGCCGTCGGCGCGATGAAAATGAAGGTCGATCGCGAAAATGTAGAACTTCTTCGCAAAGCTCAATCGATGGATAAACCAATGCCGACCTTTCATCGTACAGTGATTGATGTCAAGCCATCCTTAGACCTACGCGGAACGAATGTCGAGGAGGCGATTCGGGAAATTGACCAATATTTAGATCGCGCGATTCTCGCCGGCTATCAGCAAGTTTCGTTGATTCATGGCAAAGGAACGGGTGCTTTGCGTCAAGGCCTGCAATCCTACTTGCGTCATCATCCGAGTATCCACAGCGTTCGATTAGGTGGTCAAGGTGAAGGCGGTGGAGGAGTCACTGTCGTCGAGCTTGGTTGAATCACAGAGAGTGGGGAACCACCGCGCGGATCGGCATCAGTCGGGATGGCGTTTTTTGCGTCGAGCGGCTCATCATATCGATGGTTTGGATCAAGAACAACGGGAGGACGGTTAAACAAAATCTCCGTCTTGATTTCTGAGAGTGGAGTAAACTCAGTGGCAAGGACGTGAACCCCATTGATTTGTGTTGTGAATACGACTTGGTGACTATGGCAGATATCCGTCGGCTCTGTCCCCGTAATAAAATAGTCGACTTCAGTGTCATGCGCTGCTTTGCATAGAGGGCTTGCGAGTAGTCCTGATTTTGTGCAAATGATATATGGATGGATGTTTTTGGGTAACGTAAACTGCTCTTTGCGAAGGGTGATTGTAGGACCAAGAATCTGCACAAATAATTTTTGTGGCCGAAGTGGTTCCTCGTAACGTTTGCTGGTAAGCAGTGCATGTGGGAGGTCGTATCCTACCCACGTGCTCATCGTATAGGATGGAGTGTATCCGACAAACCACGCATCTTTATTTTCATCTGTTGTGCCTGTCTTACCAGCGATATCTGTATGTGGCAGTGATTTTGCGACGTAGTGTGCAGTACCAAATGAATTTTCGATGACTTGTTTTAGCATGGTCGTTACTAATGCCGCGATATCGCTCCGAAACACACGATGCGTATGTGCTTGGCGATGATAGATTTTTTTGCCAAGGGAATCATCAATGCGATCGATTAATGTCGGTTCCGTGAATACTCCGCCATGTGCGAATGTGGCATAAGCGGCTGCAAGATCTTCTGGATTGACCCCTCCATGTGTACCTCCGATCGCAAGACCTAAGCTGTTTGCGTCCATTTTTTCAATCCCAGACAGGCCAAGTTCCCATGCATAATGCGCGCCAACCTGTGGACCCAGTTGACTTAACAGTTCAATGGCAGGTAAATTATAACTTTGCATCAGCGCATCGCGTGCAGTCATGAGACCGTGAAATTGATGATCCCAGTTGAGGGGAAACCACTGTCGCGTTGGACTATGTGGATTGTAATACTCATGTGGAACATCATCGATGATCGTCCCTGGCGTAATGAGTCCATGTTCTAAGGCAGGTCCATACACGACAAGTGGTTTTAACGCAGATCCAGCTTGGCGTCTTGAAAGTGAATGATCCACTTGACTTTTTGCGAAATTGCGTCCACCATCAATGGCGACAATGCGGCCGGTGGAATTTTGCATGATCACCATACCCACTTGTTCCTCTGCCTGGAGTGAGTGATGGTTGTGTCTCTGTACCGATGTGATGTGAATTGCAGGAGGAAAATCGCGTGTGTTTTTTATGACTTGTTCCATGCGATGTTGTAGCTCTGGTTTGATGGATGTATAAATGCGATAACCGCGAGATGCTAATTCCATTTCGGCCTGACTAGCTGGAATTCCTTCGCTTTGAGCGATGAGACGTGGAGCGATACGGCTGACTTGTGCAATAATATATGGACTATTGCTTTCATAGGGAGCAAAGAGAAGCTGATCATGACGTAGTTCTTTCAAAACAGGTTCGATCAACGCTTTGTGATAGGTGACGTTATCAAGATAGCCAAGCGTATACATCCGACTAAGAATAAAACGCTGCCTACTGATGACGTGTGGAGTGTGTTCTCCTAGTGCAAAATAGGTTGGATTGTTTGGAATAGCCGCAAGCACGGCAGCTTGTGCTGATGACAAGTCTTTTGCGTGTTTTCCAAAGATATGCAATGCTGCACTCTCTACCCCGTAGAGAGGCACACCGTGGATGCGTCCATAATAGAGTGCATTCATATATTCTAAGAGAATTTGCTGTTTGCTCTGTCTATGCTCCAATTCCAGGGAAAGAATCATTTCCTGGACCTTGCGTCGCAAAGTGCGTTCTTGGTGTGGAAACATAGCGAGTTTCACCGTTTGTTGTGTAATTGTTGAACCGCCACTGTGAATGGATTGATGATGGAGATTATCCCATGCAGAACGGAGAATCGCCATTGGATCTATTCCAAAATGGCGGTAGAAGTCTTTGTCCTCTGCTGAAATAAAAGCCTCTTGTAAAATGGTTCCTGTGTCTTGCAGCGTCCGCAGTGGTCGCCGATCCCCTTCGCTTGCAAAGCGGCCAAGTAGACTACCATCTTGCGCATATACGAGTGATGCGGCAGAGAGATCCACGAAGTCAGACAATCGAAGAGGCGGGATATTACGCAGGAGATACGTGCTAAAACCCACAGCAAAAAAGGTGACAACTGCTAAACCACCTAGGGCAATGGCGAGGTGCGCCCGTCTTTTGTGACGGATGAGTTTTCGTTGTTGTTCGCGTTGTCGCCTGGACGGAATCGTAGTAGAACGAGGACCCTTGTTTGTCATGGAAAATCACCTCATGGGCGGTATTATGTTCCATTCATCGATAGAGCATTCTCGACAACGGGCCTGTAGATCATTTTAGGTAGAATTGACAAACTCACGATGATTCGCGTAGAATAAATAAAATTTCCAAATCATATTGGCAGTGACAACTGAGGCGATACGGATGTTCGCAGTAGTGGCAAGGGCTGCATTTAGAGAGTTGGCGGAGGGTGTGAGCCAATGGCGACTTGTCACGAAAATACCCAGTTCGAGCCATGTAAATCTACCGGAATCATCGCCGTTATCGATGTGAAGTGGATGCACATGTGCATCAACAAGGGTGGTACCGCGAGTAAACTCGTCCCTTCTTAGGGGCGAGTTTTTATATGTACGCCCAGCATGGGCGAAATCTATAGGGTGAAAGTCCCGAGCGGGGGTTGGTGACAATCTACCTGACTGGATTGCATTTATGATGACGAATTCAAGGCGTGGGTCATGGGAAATGGCGCGTTATCTCAAATAACGCCATGAATAAAGTTGTATTTTGAATATCTAGGTCTGAGGAGGTTAGAGGAGGGTATTTACAACTTCGTAGTGCTTTATGAACCGCCGTGTGCGGACTCGCATGTACGGTGGTGGTGTGAGAGTCGGGGGCTAACCGCCCTCCTCCTACACGATTACAGGAAGGATTGGGTGAGAGGATATGGACCATGTTGTAGCTGATGTTGAAAGAGAGATTGCACGGCAACTAGAAGTGATAAAACGCGGTGCGATAGAGATTATCCCTGAGGAAGAATTGGTTGCAAAAATACGTAAGAGTTTGCAGACAGGAGAGCCGCTGCGAGTCAAATTAGGACTTGACCCGTCGGCCCCAGACATCCACGTGGGGCATGCGGTCGTACTTGGGAAGTTGCGCCAACTACAAGATTTGGGTCATATTGTCCAGTTAGTCATTGGTGATTTCACTGGGCGTATAGGTGATCCTACAGGGAAGTCTGAGACGCGCAAACAACTCACAGAAGAGCAGGTCAAGGAAAATGCGAAATCGTATGAGCGTCAAGTAGGTAAGGTGCTCGATCAAGCGCGTACAGAGATTCACTTCAATTCCACTTGGCTCGCACCATTGCTTTTTTCTGACGTTGTGCGATTGGCGTCCACATTGACTGTGGCCCGTATGCTCGAGCGAGATGAATTCCAGAAACGGTTTACACAAGGTGCGCCGATCAGTATTCACGAATTTTTCTATCCACTGATGCAAGGATATGATTCGGTAGCACTTAAGACTGATATTGAGATCGGGGGGACGGATCAGACGTTCAATTTGCTGATGGGGCGTACTTTGCAAAAGGAATATGGTCTTGAACCGCAAATTGCGCTCACGATGCCGATCATTGAGGGTCTTGACGGTGTGCAAAAGATGTCGAAGAGTCTTGGTAATTACATTGGCGTCGAGGAACCCGCAAAAGAGATTTATGGGAAATCGATGTCAATTCCTGATGAATTGATGGTTAAGTATTTTGATTTATTAAGTGGGCTCACTATGGATGAGGTGAGACATATCGAAACCGCCTTACAGGCGGGTGAGATGCACCCACGTGATGCGAAGATGCGCTTAGCCTATCTGCTCACGTCACGTTTTCAAGGTTCACAAGAGGCAGATGTAGCACAGGCAGAGTTTGTACGGGTGTTTCAAAAACGTGCGCTTCCAGAAGACATTCCTGTATTTGCAGTAGGACAGATTGAGCTTTCTCTCGTTGCACTTATGGTGGCAGCGTCCCTTACGCCAAGTAACTCAGAAGCGCGCAGGTTAATTATGGGTGGCGGTGTACGCGTGAATGGTGTGCAAATCAGTGATTCGGCACATATGCTTTTGCCAGAAGAAGGGATGGTTGTCCAGGTGGGTAAGCGGAAATTTATACGACTGACTATCGCTTAAAACGTGTGATTGAAGGCTTCTTGCCGCATACACTGCTAACAGAGCGTGTCCCTGTTTACTGAGTTGAAGACATCACAGAAAACAATAGGGCGTGCCGTTATGACGTGTGAGCAGGGGGGCTGGCGATGCGCTTTCGAACGAGGCGGGCGCCATCAACACTTCGACGCTATACCATGGTTAGTGTGATTTTTTTATGTGTATCTATCATTTCGTTCGTGTGGAGCATCGAAATGCTCGATCGCAGTATGCGTCCACCCTTTATGGCGATGGCGACTGGCATTGCGCGTCAAATGGCGACGCAGGCGATTAATGAGGCTCTGACGAAGCGCGTGGCAGAAGATGCTGAGTACGCAAAACTTCTCGTCGTCGAGAAGGATCAGGCTGGGCACGTCACGAGTGCGCACTTCAATTTTGCGGAAGTTGCACGTATTGAAAGTATGACGACATTGCGTGTTCAAGACGTACTCACCCGCTTAGAGGAGCGCACGATTTATGTCCCTGCGTTGCAGGCGATGGGAAGTGCGATTTTGGCGACACTTGGTCCATCCATCCCGTTGCACATTAAACCTCTCGGTTCTGCCCAAAGTGAAGTTGAACCGATCGTAGAAACAGCAGGAATCAATCAAACCGTTCACATCCTCTATTTGCATATTACTGCCCAGGTAAGTGTCGTAGTTCCTTTTATCACAACACCTGTTCGTGTAGAGACGAAGATTCCAATTGCGTATGTTGTATTTATCGGCAATGTACCGCAAAGCACAATTATCGGTACTGGAACTCCCCAACTCACATTTCCTGCGACGCCAAGTCAATCAGGACTTACGAAGTAAGGTGAGGAGTGGTCGCGAGAAAAAGAGGAGAGAAACTGCATGATCGCGTTTTTAGGTCCTAGTGGCACGTATACGGAACAAGCAGCGAAATTCTTTGCCTCGCTGTTGGCAGAAGATGAAGCATCTATTCGTTCTTATTCCTCTATTTCACGCGTATTTGATGCGGTAGAACGGGGAGAAGCAGAGAGTGCGGCAGTCCCCATTGAAAATTCGTTAGAAGGATCTGTTCTTGTAACGCTAGATCGCTTGGCTGCGGCCCCCCTCTGTATCGTAGCAGAAGTCGCATTGCCTATTCGCCATGCGATTTTTGGACTCGTTGGTACGGATGAAACGCAGGTCCGACAGGTCCTATCACATCCTCAAGCGCTTGCCCAGTGCCGACAGACATTGTTTGAATTCGTTCCTTTGGCCGAACATGTGGATGTTGACAGTACTGCGGAGGCAGTCGATCGTGTGGCAAAGCAGGGAGATAGAACAAAAGTATGCGTGGGAAGTGTAGCGGCAGGGCGTGCCGCTGGACTCCAATTGCTACGTATGGATGCACAAGATATTGCAGAAAACACGACGCGTTTTGTGCTTGTTGCGAAGGAAAGTCGTAAGTTGAACGTGATGAGGATGCACAAATCGGACGTGCATAAAACTTCTTTGTTATTGCAGCTTGGCGATGATCATCCAGGGGCGCTCTATGATGTGTTAAAAGTATTTGCGAAAGATGAACTCAACCTGTCACGCCTTGAATCTCGACCCACGAAAAAGGGGCTAGGCAGTTACCAATTTTATATCGACGTACTTGGAGTCAAGGATGATCTCATTGTGAGTCAGGCAGTTCAGGACATTTCTATGATTCAGGGTTTTTCTGTACGGAATCTAGGAAGCTATCCTTGTTTTGTTGAGTGTAAATAAGAAATTTGACAGAATTAGTCGAAACACCTATAATGACCTCACAACTTATTTTAAACTGAAAAGAATTGCAAGGAGCGCTCACTATGTGCCTATTTCCCCCCCCACGCACGATGGTAGCGATCTCTGCAGTTCTTTTTAGCATATAGCCCCCCCTTGTCATCCACTCTATCGTGTCGTTTGCCCATGTTTGGCACAGACCCTGTCATTTTGCCCACTTCTGCATATATTGCTACAGATATCTGACCTGGGAGGTCGAAATGGGTGAAACTGTACACGGTGCAAAAAGGCGATACCATGTGGAAAATTGCAAAACGATATGGAATTGCAACACAGGCGCTGATCGATGTCAATCCGCAAATTTCTGATCCGAATGTACTTCAAATAGGTGATCAACTCTATCTTCCGGTGGATCTGGGAGATCTGTCGTTTGCAGGAGATGGGTTTAGTGGCTATGAAATGCCACAACCTACTTGGCCGTATGTTGTGAAAAAGGGGGATACTCTGTGGAAAATTTCGCAACAAGTCGGTATTCCGTTGCAATCGATTATCACGGCTAATCCGCAGATTGTAAATCCTAATCAAATCTTTCCAGGGCAAGTTGTACAGATTCTTGGGCAGACACCAGCGCCATTTCAAATGGGACCTTATGGTCAGCAGACCCCCGTGGCACCTCCAATTCCACCCACTCCACCGCACTTAGCACAGTCAGCACCAATGAAGCCTGCAACAGGAGGTACACCACCTGTTGGATTCGGCTTAAATGCATCATTTGATGCGGAATATTTTAAGCAGACGATGCCACACAAAGCGATTCCGAAACCACCCAAAATGAAAGTGGCTCCTCCAAGTGTAGCCAAACTGTACGTGGAGGAAGTAGATCAAGTCATTGAGGAAAAGGTCGTTTATCCCCCAAAAGCACATGGTGAAATGATTATTTGCGAAGATCCGTATTTGCCTTCGAATATGATTATTACAGGGAAGGGGCCAGAAATTCCTGTGCCTCAAGAATCTTCTATGATGTCGCCATTCACTGCGCAGGGGGCAATGAAGGAGATACAGATTAAGAAAGAAACGAAGTTGCGCGAGAGCTCTTCGCTCTGGGAGATGGAGTCGTCTTGGTTTCGGGATTCGGGATCGCGCTGACGCGTGAATCTATCTGATGTTGTGGTGCGCCGTCTTTTATGGCGACGCGCTTGTTCGTCAGGGAGTGAAACGGATGGAAAGATGGATGAAAGAGTTTGTTGCACATGAAATAGAAAAGGCGTACGGGATGAAAATTTGGGCGACACTGCCAATGCGCAGTGTCGTCGGTTTAGCGACGGATCACGGACGATTTATTTGCAAACGTTATGGAAAAAAGCAGGGATTGTCATTTGAACGCATAAAAGCACTCGTCGCGCTGAAGGATCAGTTGGCCCTGCGCGGACTGTGCCCATCCTATGCTCGCACGCGAATGGGGAGTGGGTATGTTGAGTTTGACGGTGATGTATTGACACTGGAGCCGTGGATCGCAGGTAAGCATGCTGATTTTTCAGTTCGTGCGGATCGAATGCGTGCGGTACAGGCGGTTGCGCGGTTACATCATGCACAGATAGATGTACCAATGCGATTTCAAAATGGGCAGTCACTGATACAAAAATTTTTATTCCGCTTGCGTAAAGCGACAGAGGTGGTCGAGTCAGGTGAATTGATGGGTCTATCATACAAGGAGTGGGAGGTCTATCGCGATCATGCAGAGCACGTATTACGAAACTTGCCGCAAGAGGAGTTGCGGCTGCTCACAAAAAAACACCGTTCAAAAGGGGTGCTATGTCACCGCGATCTCGCTCCGCACAATATCCTTGTTCAAGCAGGAACACCGGCTGTTCTCATCGATTTTGATTTAGCTGGTTCTGACTCTCCGCTGTATGATTTGCATCAGATATTCGATCATATGATCTATCGCACAGGATCACTGAATTGGGTAGACGAAACACTTTATGCGTATTTGTTGATTCATCCGCTGGCTTTGCAAGAGCAGAAGTTGCTACGACAGCTGTTGGAATTTCCTACTCCTTTGCTTAGAGAAATAGGCGAATTGCAAGAAGCCAGCACTCTTCGTGCTAAAAAACGCGTTGCGATGAGAATTCGCTATGTAAACCGTTTGACGCAAGAGCGATTGCATGCCTGCACATGATATACTACGCTTGATGATGGTGCCGCAGGCACGGAGTCTGCGGCACGCTTTGGGAGGCCATGAGGTGAAGTCACTTCGCGTAGCATTGGGACAAGTTCGACCAAAACTAGGGGATTTACAGACAAATGGAGACAAACTGCTCCAATTTATTGATCGCGCCGTTCAGGCAGAAGCAGATGTGATCGTTTTTCCGGAATTATCACTTACTGGCTATCTTTTACGCGATTTAACGTTTGATGTGGCGCGCACGTTGGCAGATCGGGAAGTACAAGCGCTAGTCGAAGCGAGTGCACAAATTGATGTGCTGTTTAGTTTTGTAGAGGAAACCGAAAACCATCAATTCTATACAAGTTCTGTATATGCATCGCAGGGACGGATTCTGCATGTGCATCGCAAAATTTACTTGCCTACGTATGGTCTTTTTGAAGAAGGACGGCATTTTGCAAGAGGTCAGCACATTCATTCGTTTGCATGTGCAAACCATCGAGCAGGTATTGCAATTTGTGAAGATGCCTGGCATCCCTCTGTGCCGTATCTGCTCTCCATAGCTGGAATGGATATTCTTTATATTCCTTCGGCAGGACCTGGGAGAGCGCTTAGCAGTGAACCGAATTCTGGCTCACAACAATTTTGGGAGCGTTTGCTACGGACATATGCTCAACTTTTTACCTGTTTTGTTGTATTTGTGAACCGTGTTGGATTTGAAGATGGCTTATTTTTCTTTGGGCATTCTGCGATTGCGGGACCGGATGGGGAATTGATCGGGATGATTGACTCACATGATGAAGATTTGCAAGTGTATGCACTAGATTTATCAAAGATTCGCAAAGAACGACATCAATCTCCGTTTTTGCGAGATGAGGATGCGTATTTGACATTGCGCACGTTGGAGCGAGTGCTGGAGGAACAATCATGATGCAGTCAGAAAGGGTTACAAAGATCTGTGAAACATTAGAGGAGCATGTGGATGGGACCCTTCCTGTTCTTGTAGAGTTTTTGCGCCAAGAGGTAGAAAAAGCAGGATTCGATCACGTGGTGTTCGGCCTTTCAGGTGGAATTGATTCAACTGTGGTGGCTTATCTTGCGGTCGCAGCATTCGGTCGCACTCGCGTACATCCGATTATGATGCCATATAAATTAAGTAGCGCCGCGAGTGTTGCAGATGCGAAACAAGTTGCTGCAGATCTTGATTTGCCCCTTACGTTGATTGAAATCACACCACAAATTGACGCGTATTTTGCTCAGCAGGAGAATGCGACACCACTACGCATGGGCAATAAAATGGCACGTGAACGGATGTCGATCATTTATGATCAATCTGCTTTATTTCAGGCGTTGCCACTTGGTACAAGTAATAAAACAGAACTGTTACTCGGATATGGAACACAGTTTGGCGATCTTGCTTCTGCACTCAATCCGATTGGAGATTTGTATAAAACGCAGATTCGCCGTCTTGCTCATCTCCTCGCTGTTCCTATGTCGATTATTGAAAAGCCGCCTTCAGCCGATTTATGGGAAAATCAAACTGATGAGGGTGAATTTGGATTTACATATGAGGAAGCGGATGCGATTTTGCACTTGTTGATCGATCAGCGTCTTCATGCACGAGAGGTGATAGAGCAAGGATTCAACGCGAATGTTGTGGCGAGTATTACACGTCGGATTCGCCAAAATCAATATAAAAGGCGCATGCCCATCATAGCGAAGCTTTCAAGTCGAACCATTGGAGTCGATTTTCGGTATTCGCGTGATTGGGGTATGTAGATGGAGGTTGCTATGTCAGGTCATTCTAAATGGAAAAATATAGCGCATCGTAAAGGGAAACAAGATTCATCTAAGGGACAACTTTTTACTCGATTATGCAGAGATATCTATACAGCTACACGACGTGGTGGGGCAAATCCAGATACGAATTACCACCTGAAGATGGCGCTAGAAAAAGCTCGTGTTGCGAGTGTGCCAAATGATACCGTTATACGCACGATCGCGAAGGCCACAGGTACACTCGAAGGTGTACGTTATGAGGATTTAATGTATGAGGGATATGGGCCAAGCGGAGTTGCGATTATGATTGCTCTCTCGACGAACAATCGCAATCGAACGGCGGCGGAGATGCGCCATTTGTTTTCAAAATACGGTGGATCACTTGGGGAATCTGGGTGTGTTGCGTGGATGTTCAAAAGTACGGGGGTCATGACAGTCGCAACCGATCAGGTGGCGATGTCAGAAGATGATTTTACGTTAGTCATGCTTGATGCAGGTATAGATGATGTTGAAATTGATGAGGAGCAATACCTACTCTATATGGCACCCGAACACCTTGCACAAGTGGAAGAAGCCTTACTTGCGGCGGACATGCATTCAGAGCGTGCGGAATTAGCATATCTTCCAATCACCTGGGTTGACGTGCCGATTGAAGATGCGGACAAAGTTGCGACCTTGATTGGTATGCTAGAAGAACATGAGGATGTGCAAAGCGTGTCCACAAACGTACGATTGCCTGAAGAATATGGTTCTGAGGAGTGAGTGATGAGAATTTTAGGGATCGACCCAGGGTTTGGACGTACAGGTTATGGGATTATCGAAGCAGGACAATCGCTTAAGGCTATGGAATATGGATGTATTGAGACAGAAGCACATACGCCAAATGGATCTCGTTTTCGCGATATTTACGAGGCAGTGACAGATGTCATTGAACGGTATCGTCCAGAAGTAGTTGCGATTGAGCAATTATTTTTTAACCGTAACGTAACGACCGCTTTCACTGCGGCAGAAGCGCGCGGTGTCGTTGTATTGGCAGCCGAATTGGCTGGAGTAAAACAGTATTCTTATACTCCAATGCAGGTGAAGATGGCGGTAGTAGGCTATGGGCGTGCAGATAAGCGTCAAGTGCAAGAAATGGTTCGTGTCTTGCTAAAATTGCCTGTGATTCCTAAACCGGACGATGCAGCAGATGCATTGGCCATTGCGATTGCGCATGCACACAGTTATCGAATTGCAGCCCGCGTGGATGGTGTAGTCATTCGTGAACGTGGGGAGGGTCGGCGATGATTGCATTACTTGATGGCATTGTCGATACAATTGAGGAGGATGCTGTAGTATTGGGAATTGGCGGCATTGGCTATCGCGTGTATATGCCGGGTTCTATGCTGAACGAATTGGAAGTGGGGACAACCACACGTCTATATACGCATCAGCATGTTCGCGAGGACGCCATTTTACTCTATGGATTCACCACAGATCAGGCTCGGAAACTGTTTTTACGTTTACAAAGCGCAAGTGGAATTGGGCCGAAAGTGGCGCTTGCAATTCTTCATCACATGAGCCCAGTGCAAATTGCCCGCGCGTTGCAGTATGGAGATGTCGCTCAATTGACAAAAGTACCTGGTGTTGGAGCGAAAACGGCACAGCGACTGATCTTGGAATTAAAGGACCGCGTAGCCGATCTTTTACCCGATTCAGAAGATAATATAGAAGCACCTGCAGTTAAGACAAAAGCGGTAGGTGGTAAGAAAGATCCGTTCAACGACATCCGGGCGGCATTATTCGAACTAGGATTCACGGATCGCGAGATTGCAGTTGTTCTACATGACATCGGCGACGAAATTGCAGATAAGAGTGTCAGTGAAGGGGTCAAACAAGCGTTGCGCGTGTTGGCGCGGTAACGCGACCCTAAGCAGGAAAGAGGGAAACATTCGTGCATGAACGCATTGTCGATGCTGTGCAGATCCAGGATGATGGAAAAGAAGAGACGCTACGTCCACGCTATCTACACGAATATATTGGTCAACAAGGCATAAAGGATAATCTGCGAATCTATATCGATGCAGCAAAATTGCGCCAGGAGTCGCTAGATCATGTGTTGCTGTATGGCCCGCCAGGCCTTGGGAAAACATCGCTTGCGCATATTATTGCAAATGAACTCGCAGTCAATATTCGCGTGACGTCTGGTCCTGCGATTGAACGCGCGGGAGATCTTGCGGCCATTGTGACTAACTTGAATGAGGGCGACGTTCTTTTTATCGATGAAATTCATCGTTTACCAAAGAGCGTGGAAGAGGTTTTATATCCCGCTATGGAAGACTTTGCTGTTGACATTATGATCGGCAAAGGCCCAAGCGCACGTTCGCTGCGGTTGGAGTTGCCACCTTTTACGTTGATTGGGGCGACTACGCGGGCGGGATTATTGTCAGCCCCACTGCGGGACCGCTTCGGGGTTGTCTCGCATCTCAATTACTTTCCAGTTAGCGATTTGCAGCGAATTATCGTTCGTGCAGCAGCGATTCTTGTCGTCCCTCTCGATGAAGATGGGGCAGCAGAGATTGCGCGCCGTTCACGGGGGACACCGCGAATTGCTAATCGGTTGCTGCGACGTGTTCGAGATTTTGCGCAAGTGGTCGGGGATGGGCATATTGACTATGCATTGGCTATTGAAGCGTTAGCTCGTATGAATGTGGATGCGTATGGGTTAGATGAACTGGATCATCGCTTGTTGCTTGGAATTATTGAGAAGTTCGGTGGTGGACCGGTGGGACTTGACACACTTTCCGCTACAGTAGGAGAAGATGCAGGAACGATTGAAGATGTGTACGAACCCTATCTTCTGCAAATGGGATTGCTCAAGCGAACTCCACGCGGTCGCGAAGTAACCGCGCAAGCGTATACACATTTCGGAAAAAGATATCCAGGTGCATCAGATTGATAGTGACGGACATAAGCGTGAAGTTTTAAGCGAATTGATGTGGAAAGGTGGCGCAGCCGGTGATTCGTCTATCATTGCGACGAAAGCAGGCAGCTTTACCTGATACGCTGGAAGAACTTGTTGCGCTGGCGGTCGCTGGAGAAAAGGATGCGCGCGAACAGGTTTTGCAAAGCTATCTGCCATTTGTCGAACGTGTTGCGTCTCACACTTGTGGGCGCGCCATTGCACGAACGGATGACGAATTTCAAATTGCCCTCTTGGCACTTAATGAGGCGATTGACTCTTATGTGACGGCGCGTGGGACATTTATACGATTCGCGGAGACCGTCATGCGTCGTCGCTTAATTGATTCCTTTCGGGTGAATCAGCGCAGGCGTGAACTGCCGTTTACGACGTTTGATGAGACAGATGAAGAAGGTAATGTACAAAATGCGATTGAGGTCGCGTCAGCTCTTCATGCTTATCGACATGAAGAGGAGGCGGCAAGGCGTGCTGAAGAAATACAGCGCTATGCAGACGAGTTGGGGAGTTATGGGATTCAATTTAACGATTTAATGGAATCAAGTCCAAAACATACAGATGCACGGGAACATGCGCTTGAGGCTGCACGCTTAGTGGCTCACGATGAGGCGTTGCGAACCTATTTTCTTCGAACGAAATTATTGCCACTAAAGCAACTTGCACCACAAGTGGCAGTGAGTCGAAAGACACTAGGAGTCCGTCCGATGGATTATCGGGGCGGGACTCCTTTCCATCCTGTTTGTTCCAATTTCTAGTCTTTGTTCTGTTTATTCTAGGCTTTCAATATTTTTTTGCATAATTATCCATCGATCTC
>JAKACV010000097.1 GCA_021821085.1 Bacillota bacterium
TCTCGGCCCTTTTTCCCTTGATTTCTCGTATTATTTTGGGGGAAAGTTATTTTCCCCTTCACTCCGAGCCCTTGTCTGACAAGGCTTCCCGGACAACGCAAATAGCTCTTCATAAAAACAGATTCGGTGTCTCCGATGTTCATCCAGGTTGAAATCACAATTGAAATAAGCGAGATGAGAATAAACGAGAACCATATAAACCAAAACAGTGGGATACGTACGCGGCGCTTAAACACTAAGTCCTCCTAGAATGAAACTTATTCATTTCAGTATACATAGAAATGAAGATCGATAGAAGGGGCTGATTTCCCCACCGATTTCGCATCGATTGAATGCTTTATCCTCCGTTTGCAGGGGAAATCAGCTTGTTATTTAGTAGGATCCGCGGATAAACGGATGGACTTGTGTCTCATAAAAGGCACGCAGTTTTGCGTGTTCTGCGGCCGTGAAGAAGGGAACTTCCAATGTGCCTAAGTTGTCATCGACTTGTGCGGGTGACTTGAATCCTGGGATCACACAGGTTACCGCTTCGTGATCGAGTATGAAGCGCATCGAGGCGCGTGCCATCGTTTGCCTTTGATTTGTAATCCAGCGTACTTGTTCCGCAAGGTTAACTCCCTTTTCAAACGGAAGTCCGGCGAACGTCTCACCTACATTAAACGCCAGACCGTCTCGATTAAAGTTGCGATGGTCGTCATGTGCGAATACGTCACTTGGTTTAAATTTGCCTGTTAAAAGGCCACTCGCTAGTGGCAAACGCACGAGTACACCTACATTTTTGGCTAAAGTTTGGGGAAATAGTTCTTGGGCAGGTTTTTGCCGAAATAAGTTAAAGATGACTTGTAACGCTTCTACTCCCGGATACTCGATTGCAGTTAGACCTTCTGCGACACTTTCGACACTCACTCCATAGTGTCTAATTTTGCCTTCTTGTTTTAATTTATCAAGTACCACAAAGACTTCGCCTTGTTGCAAAATAGCATGTGGTGGGCAATGAACTTGATAGAGGTCGATCGCATCTCTTTGCAGGCGCGCTAGGCTAGCTTCACAGTATGAACGAACTTGACGCTCTGAGTAAGTCTCTGGCGAATGAATATCGCCTTGTCGACAAAACTTTGTTGCGATGTAAATCTCCCGTTCACGCCCTTTCGTTGCCTGTGCCAGCAACCGTTCGGCGCGTCCATCTCCATAGACGTCCGCTGTGTCAAAAAAATTAACACCAGCATCAATGGCGCGAGACAATCCATCTCGTGCTGTTTTTTCGTCCACAGAACCCCAAGAACCGCCTATTGCCCATGTTCCGAAACTTACTTCACTGATTTGCAGTTCAGTTTTTCCTAAAGTACGGTAGTTCATTGTAACATCCTCCTTCAACGATGCAGTGGATGGCGATGTGACCATACCCTGCCGAGTATGACATATGACAGCGATTCAACACAATCATTTTATATTTCTATATTGATAGAAAACTTTAGATGTGCTAATATACTGACAGCTGTCATGAAGTCAAGTGTACCCCAAATTCATTGACTAGACATGCGGTGTGTCGAAGCGTTGATCGAGTCGCTTAGACACACTTTTTTTTGCGTATCTTTGCTTAATCCAGAGGGGAAAATGGCTAAAAGGAGCATGGGGTTTTCTACCATTTAAACAAGTTGCATGAAGGTACTTATAATTTCTTTAATTACCATTAGTTACCTCTATTGTAGTTTGTGATAAACGCCGCACTTTGTCAGCGGAATGGAGTTGGCTATCATTGACCACATCAGTCACATGGACGACTTTGTTCGTTAAGCTAGACAATTGATGTGCACGTAGTGTAACTTCTTGCATGTGGCGGCGGCTTGAAAAACAGCTTTCGAAATCTTCCGAAAGACCTCTCCTGCGTCTTGAACTGAATGAATGTCCACATTTACCTTTTCTGGTCTAATTTCAGCACGAAGGAGAGTGTCGGTCGTTTCATTTTGGATTCGGGTAATTAAGGTACTAATATGATGTGCAGACTCGCTGGATTGCTCAGCTAATTTACGTGCCGTTGCGGCGACGATGGTGAATCCGCAGCGGCAGTATGCATATTTTTTATATACCATACGACAAAAAAAGCCACTCAATATTTTGGTGGCGTATCTGACAAGAGTTTCTGTGATTTTGACGAGATCAAGGGTCTGGAATGGCCCCTTTTGTTAATGGAATGTGGAAAAGCAAATAATGCACGATCGTTCAGCACATCAATCATAGATGATTTGTTGCGATTCCGCATGATCCAATTGCACTACTCTGATTAGATAATGGGCCATGAAGGACTCGAACCTTCAACCTGCCGATTAAGAGTCGGATGCTCTACCATTGAGCTAATGACCCACAACAACTACAAACAATAGTATAGATAATGTCTACACTTAAATCAAGTCTACCAACGTGAGAGCATTTTGCGCTGTCCTCATTTTTTTCAGAAACGAGACCTTTCAAAGGCCCTTTTTGAGCAAATTTGTGCCACGGGCGGTCACGCATACGGGTCCCCTGCTCAAACACGACTGCGCAAAACTCGCGACGGACCTAGTATACGTGTTAATTGCTTTTAACTATTCACTATTCACTCGCTCAACCTCTGAGTTGTCACCCAGAAACGGCTAGCTCCGCAAAACGAACGAGGGAAGTTCATTGAGGGTGAAGTCAGGAGTCTGTTGAGTCTTGATTGATATCCATTTGAGTAATGGCAGTTCGAGAAAAGGCTTGTATCAGAACGGCTGTTTTCTCTTTGCGAGGATAGGCCAGGTAAAAATGCCGACTCGCACTGAGTTCGTGAATGATATGTACATCACCGGATGCAACCGCTTCATAAGCATCTAGGTTGGATACAACTGCAAGCCCCAAACTCTCTCGCACCATTCGCAGAATGAGTGACGTGTCGTTTGCCTGCAAAGTATAAGAAATCCCATGGGGTGAAATGCCGATATCGCGCAATGCTTCTTCAGCAGCGCGTCGCGTTCCAGACCCGGTCTCGCGCCAAATAAGAGGGTAACTGGCCCATTCCTCCTGGTTGCAGTACGTTGGATTTGCCACAATTACCAATCGATCGGTGGCGATTCGAATAGATGAGATTTCTGCTGATTCCGGTTTACTTCCTAGAATGGCTATATCAATTTCGCCTTTTTGTAGTAAGCTGAGGACTCGTTCAGAATCATGAGAGTGAACCACCACCTGTACGAAGGGGTAGTCCTGATGAAATACAGGTAATATCCGTGGCAAGAAGTGCTTAGTTGGAATTGAACTGGCTCCGATACGTAGAACGCCATGCAATGGCCCATTCAATTGATGCAGGCGATTTTGCAATAGCGCCCACTCAGATACGAAGATTTGAGCAGTCTGATACACATATCGACCAGACTCCGTCAATGCCAATTCATGATCATCTCTACAAAATATTGTAACTCCTAGTTCTGTTTCGATGCGCTGCATTTGTTTGCTGACTCCAGGCTGGGTCAACCCTAGTCTCTCCGCAGCCAAGGTGTAGCTCTTTAATTCGCATACTTTCAGGAAGGTATCCAAATATTTAATATCCATGGGCGCCTCCTTAATTCTATTCATTAGCTCGATTATACCTGAAAGGAACAAGAGAATGGACAATAACGATCTCGAACGAAGGAGAACGTGTAAAGAGGCGCGTTCTCCTTCGAAAATATTAGTAATATTGTGCGTATTGTCTTAAACCATACCAACCAATCCGGCGATTAGACCGACTGTAAAAGTGGCTGCTGCTGTAAAAAACAGTGTTTTTTTGGGGAACTGTCTCCAGACCATGGCCATCGAAGGCGCGCTGATTGCGGGTAATGTGATTAAAAGAGCCAACGCTGGACCTAATCCCAGTCCATAGTGCATCATTGTTTGAATAATGGGAACCTCGCCGGCAGTTGGGATGACAAATAACATACCGGCAAATGCCAATCCCAATACCCACAAAAAGCCGTTGGCATGGGTGAAATCGATTGCTGGAAATAACCAGCCACGCAGTGCGCCGACTACGAGAACCAGCAAGATGTAGACTGGAATCACGGAAAATGAAATTCTGCCCAGTTGGACACAAAAACGTAACCACAGAGGTCGTTTATCTGATTCAAAAGCTTTTTCCACCGCCGTTTGAGCATCTTTTGGCACTTCTCGATCTGTCCAAAAATGGTTAACAAACAATCCGACACCGAATACTAAAAGAAGGCCAAAAAGAATTCGAACCAAGGCAAAATTCCAACCCAAGACAAATCCAGTAAAAATAATGGTTGCGGGATTGAGCACAGGATTGGCCAACCAGTACGCCAATGCTGATCCGGTGGCTACATTTTGTTTGCGAAGTCCTACAACGATTGGAGCACTGCAGCAGGTACACATCATACCAGGCACTGCTAAGGTGCTCGCAACGAGCACAGATGATGCCTTTCGGTGACCAAGTACCTTTAGAATCCAGTTCTTTGGAATCAGGACTTGAACAGCCGCACCTACCACAACGCCCAGTATGACAGCCTGCCAAACGGCTTGAAAATACATAACTGCATAGTGCCAAGCGGCCGTGAGACCAACGGCGGGGGCCACATCCCCGCTACCGCTGACAATGGAACTGCCAATCGAATGTTTGGCAGCTGCGAGAAACGCCTTGTGATAATAGGGATTCCACTTTACATACCATTCCCCAACAAGCAGGATGATTAAAAAGAGTATGATTCGCCATGCCCAATGGCTCTTCTCCTTAAGTTGTGGACTGGTTAATTCTGTCACGTTTTGTTACACCTCCAAGCAGATTTGAATGGGAAAAAGCAAAATGATCATACTTTAATAACTGATATTTATCAATATCATGATAATTAGTTATGCAGTGAAGCGTCACGAAATACCTTTCTTCTGTTAGGGTGAACCACATCGCCATCTGTTTATTTAGGTCAATCACTATGCATTGTTCATCCTTACTTCAAAATTATTAAACGTGTGATTTTGAGATCCTGTTCAAAAAGGGTTGAGGTAAGATGCAAGCAGGGGGTTGGTGAAGTCTGGACATGCGCGCGGAGTGTACGATAGGTGGTACATGAGCACGCATGTCCAGCACAAGCCGAAGCCCTGCGCC
>JAKACV010000039.1:0-10293 GCA_021821085.1 Bacillota bacterium
TCGTACACTCCGCGCGCATGTCCAGACTTCACCAAACCCCTGCTTGCATCTTACCTCAACCCTTTTTGAACAGGCTCTTTAATTAACTAGCCAATTTTTGTATCCTCATGTATAGTGGAGACGTTATGAAAAAGTCAAAGACGAAATTTGTGTGCGCTGAGTGTGGGACTGAAAGTCCCAAGTGGTTGGGGAAATGCCCCGGATGTGGCGGTTGGGGAACTATGGCTGAAGAAGTGGTTGCTGGAGGTTCGATGCAGGATGGCGATCATCTACATCTGCCGCAAAAAGCGAATACCCCCATCCGTTTAAGTCAGGTTATGACCACGGAAATTGAACGTTTCTCGACTGGTAGTGTGGAATTTGATCGTGCACTCGGTGGGGGGATGATTCCGGGGGAAGTGTTTCTCGTAGGAGGAGACCCGGGGATTGGTAAATCGACATTACTGCTACAGACTGCCCAGCTTGTTGCGGGCGCGGGTTATGTGGTGCTGTATGTCACGGGGGAGGAGTCTGTACAGCAAGTGCGCTTGCGCGCACAACGACTGGGCGCTTTCCACGATACGCTCTACGTATTAGCTGAAACGAATGTTGACGTGATTTTACAGCATGTGCTAAAACTGAACCCGCAATTTCTTGTTGTAGATTCTATCCAGACGATGTTTCGCGTACACATTCCGAGTGCCCCAGGTAGTCCCCAGCAAGTGCGGGAGTCTACGATGGCGTTGATACGTCTTGCGAAAGAGTCGAATCTGGCCACGTGCATCGTGGGTCACGTGACAAAGGACGGGACGATAGCTGGACCACGTCTCATGGAACATATGGTTGATGCTGTTTTCTATTTTGAAGGAGATCGCAATCAACGGTTTCGTATTTTGCGTGCGGTGAAAAATCGGTTTGGATCTACGAATGAGATTGGAGTCTTTGACATGCAATCTGGTGGATTAATCGACGTGTTGAGTCCATCGGAGATGTTTTTGGCTGAGCGCTCAGTCGGAGTTGCCGGGTCAGCTGTCGTCAGTAGCCTTGAAGGTACGCGTCCGATACTCATCGAAGTGCAAGCTTTGATAACGCCTACAGCATTTGGGACGCCGCGTAGAATGGCTTCTGGTGTAGATTACAATCGCGTTTCGTTATTAATGGCCGTATTAGAAAAACGCGTTGGGTTATATCTTCAAAGCCAAGATGCATATGTGAATGTAGTGGGCGGCGTACGGATGGATGAACCGGCCGTGGATCTTGGTATTGCTGCTTCGATCGCTTCTGGTTTCAGAGATGATGCAATAAAGCCTGGAGTTGTTCTGATTGGCGAAGTTGGACTTACAGGCGAGGTGCGGGCAGTGACGCATCTAGAGAAGCGTATTCAAGAGGCTGCAAAACTTGGTTTTTCGCGTGTCATCGCTCCATCTGGCAATATGAAACGCATCGACTTAGCAATTGCTTTAGACGTTGAGGTGATTGGGGTTAGTTCACTGCAGGAGGCTTTGCGATTAGCGCTAGGAGGATGAGAGTATGCGCGAACGAGACGACGGCAAACGCGAAGCGATGATGATGAAAGTGTTGCGCATGGTGGCGCCTGGCACGCCGATTCGTGAGGGTGTGGATAATGTGTTGCGTGCGAAAACGGGCGGACTTATTGTTGTTGGATTTGATGAGCAGGTGGAGGCGATCGTTGACGGAGGTTTTGCGATTAACTGTGATTTTAGTCCAGCGCGGCTTTATGAACTCGCTAAGATGGACGGCGCGATTATTTTGAGTGAAGATGCAAAACGCATTCAATTTGCGAACACACAGTTAAATCCAGATCCTTCGATTCCGACAGGAGAAACGGGCACCAGGCACCGCACGGCTGAACGAGTGGCCAAACAAACAGGGAAGCTTGTCATTTGCGTTTCACAACGACGTAATGTGATTACGTTGTATCAGTCCACTGCGCGGTATGCGCTAAATGATATCAGTCGCATTATTACAAAGGCAAATCAGGCATTACAAACGCTTGAGCGATACAAGTCCGTTCTTGATTCGACTCTATCCAACTTGTCCACACTTGAAATGGATGAAATTGTAACTTTACAAGACGTTGTTGGGGTGATTCAGCGGTTTGAGATGGTTCTGCGCATCAAAGCGGAGATTAAACGATATATTACAGAATTGGGATCAGAAGGCCGCTTGATTTCAATGCAAATGGACGAATTGGTTTCACGCGTCGAGGAAGAGGCTTATTTGTTAGTCAAGGACTACTCAGCGAGCAATCAGGAGTTGACGCCACATCAAATTCTGACGGAAATCCACGGATTGGATACAGAAGATGTATTGAATGGGCAGGCAATCGTTTATGCGCTCGGGTATTCTGGAATTGCTAATTTGGCTGAGGCAAATATTGCTTCACGGGGGTATCGGATCTTACATAAGATTCCGCGATTGCCGCAACCGGTGATAGAAAATTTGACAGAGGAATTTACGACGCTTGGGAAGATTGTATCTGCGACAGTTGAGGAATTAGACGATGTCGAGGGAATTGGCTCTGTGCGTGCTAGATCCATTAAAGAGGGTTTGAAGCGTATGCAAGAACTTGCGTTTCTTGAAAGAAATTTGTAGACTAATTCCGCTATATGTCAAGCTGTTGTACGTGATAGCTGTTTAGAATGCGGACAATGTGGATAAAGATGGTATGAAGGAGGATTATATGCGCAACTCACTTGCAAATTTACTCACCCTTCTGAACCTAGTACTCGGGATGGCATCCTTAATGTTGTCTGTCCAGGGAGTATATCAAGTTGCTGCGCTGCTTGTGATTGTAGGAATGGTATTTGATGGATTAGATGGTCGGGTTGCGAGGGCGCTTGGGATCTCCAGTGATTTTGGCAAGCAGCTTGATTCGCTTTCAGATATCGTTACATTTGGCGTAGCGCCAGCGATTATCATGTGGGATGTGGTATTGCGCGATCTGGGTATCTTAGGCACTGTGATTGCTTGCGCTTTTCCTGTTGCGGGAGCGTTGCGATTGGCGCGGTTTAATGTGCAATCGGGGCAAAAACACTATTTTGTTGGATTGCCAATTACTGCGGCCGGAGGTATTCTTGCTACTTTTGCTTTGTATCATGGACTTATTCCACCATTTTGGCTCCCTATATTAACGGTCGCTCTCAGCTATCTTATGGTAAGTAAGACAAGGTATCCAAACTTCAAACATTTGGCGGTTCCCCGGTTTGCCTATGTCGTTGTACCTACGATTGCCATTGTTGTTGCTGGTGTGATGATTTACCACCGTGATCTAGTCGCAAGGATCATTTTTTGTGTATTAGCGCTGTACGGTGGATATGGTATTTGGTATGACGTGCAGGCTTTTCGTAAGCGGCGAGCGAGGAGACGAGATACCTTTCGCTCTACACACCAATAATCTTTGTGTATTTTATTGGAATTGAAGGAGTTTTCACAATTGACCTGTTCGGGAATTGCGTGATAAGCTAATTGTGATTACGTTTAAAAGATTTCAGCTTGCCTATAATAAAGTAAAGGAGGTGACAGATATTGGTACGTAGATTGGTTCAGATTTTTTTCTTTGTCATCGGTTTGGCGCTTGGAGGAGCATATGGAGAACGCGTTTTCGCACTCATTCATGTTCCTTTATTTCCTTGGGAGAATGTCACTTCGGCAGTGGTGGGTGGCCTTATTGCGATGTTTTTCGCTACATTTGTGGTCGATCCATTTGTCGAATGGTTTCGTTGGTTGGAAGATAAGCTAATTCGCACTCCGCTTGTTGACCTGTTGTCAGGTGTTCTTGGTCTTGTCATCGGACTTGGAATTGCATTTGTCGTGACGCCAGCGATTGGACATATTCCCGTTGTAGGAGTTCTTATTCAGTTTTTTGCTTCTGTTCTATTAGGATATTTGGGTTTTCGTATCTTCTTCTCGCGCCGCGAGGAAATTTTCTCACTGATCCCGTCCTTGTTATCCAAGGGGGCGCGCGACAAGGGGAACAAAGGAGCGCAGGCTTCTGCCCATCGCGTTGGTGAAGCGAAGATCTTAGATACAAGTGTAATTATCGATGGACGGATTGCAGATATCGTAGAGACTGGCTTTCTTGATGGTGTATTGATTATCCCTTCGTTCGTTCTCGGTGAATTACAGCATATCGCAGATAGCTCGGATGTGCTAAAGCGCAATCGCGGACGCAGAGGTCTTGACATCCTCAATCGCATTCAAAAAGAACTGAAGGTTAAGGTTCAAGTGCTTGAGATAGACTTTGAAGAATTGGCTGAAGTGGATAGCAAACTTGTAAAATTGGCAAAGCAATTAGGAGGCAAGGTGGTCACGAATGATTTCAATTTGAACAAAGTGGCTGAATTGCAAGGTGTCTCCGTCTTAAATATTAATGATCTAGCAAACGCTGTTAAACCGGTTGTTTTGCCAGGTGAAGAAATCACTGTTCAGATTATTAAGGACGGCAAGGAGTACGGCCAAGGAATTGGGTATCTCGATGACGGCACGATGATTGTCATTGAGGGTGGACGTGAGTTTATTGGTCATCGACTAGATGTGCTAGTAACGAGTGTATTGCAAACCTCTGCAGGTCGGATGATTTTTGCGAAACCAAAGATTCTTGAAAAGGCACTTTAGTACTCTATGTTATGAGAGAAGTTCACGCTATGTATCTCCCGTGCTATAATAGTTGCAAAGTACATGACTGAACGTGGTTGCATTATGATGTGCGATGGCGTTATCAGTACGGGAGAGGCATAAGTTGGAAGTTATATACAATCAAATGATGATCGACAAACTAGATGTTCTTGTGATGTCTGCAGGGACGGGGGCGAGAATGGGCGCTACAGAGCGAAAACAATGGCTTTCGCTCTGTGGTCGTCCGTTGTTTGTTTTTACCGTGGAACAATTGCTTTCGTTTGGTGTGACCTCATGTATTTTGGTTGTTCACCAGGACGATTATGAACGTGTGCAGAAGGAAGTGACAACGCGTCGATTAGAGCATGTAAAAGTTGTGATAGGTGGAGAGGATCGACAGCTATCGGTGTGGCGCGGGTTACAGCTAGCGCAACGGGAATTTGTCGTGGTTCACGATGGAGCTCGCCCATTTCTTACAGAAAATGATTTCTTGGCAGTCATTAAGACGGCGCTTTCGACAGGTGCTGCAACGCTCGCTCATCCTGTAACTGACACGTTAAAACGTGTGGATGTCTCGCGGGAAGTGGCAGAGCATGTTGATCGGGCTGGACTATGGACGATCCAGACACCACAGGTATTTTTACGAACGTGGCTATATAAAGCGCATGTTGCAGCGCAAACAGAAGATTATCATGGAACGGATGACACGGTGCTCATTGAGCGGATGGGTGAGTCAGTATCGTTGGTGTATGGTTCTAAATGGAATGTCAAACTGACAGATCCAGAGGATGTGGCGTATATGCGTTTATGGGAGGCGGTTTCGTGCGGGTTGGATTAGGGTTTGATGTGCATCGCTTTAAGGTAGGGAGACCGCTCATTATGGGGGGGATCTTGATTCCTGACGAGACTGGACTTGAGGGGCATTCAGACGCAGATGTTCTCCTGCACGCAGTCATGGATGCATTGCTCGGGGCGGCGGCGCTTGGGGACATTGGAGACCATTTTCCAGATACAGATGAACAATATCGTGGTGTGTCAAGTGTCACGTTGTTACGAAAAGTAGCATTTTTGCTCAAGGAATGTGGATATCGAATAGGTAATATCGATGTGATGGTGTTGGCGGAGCAGCCGAAACTTGCTCCTTATAAGAAAAACATGGTAAGATTATTGGCGCGTGAATTGCTGATCGGTGAAAAGGATGTAAGTATCAAAGCGACAACGATGGAACGGATGGGGTTTGTTGGTCGACGTGAAGGGATTGCAGTTGAGGCTGTAGCTTTACTGCTTTCAAGTGAAGATTGAGGTGACGTGATGACTGTGCGTGTGCGTTACGCCCCAAGTCCTACCGGACATTTGCATATCGGAGGGGCGCGAACAGCATTATTTAATTATTTGTTTGCAAAAAATCAAGGCGGAACGTTTATACTACGTATAGAAGATACTGATTTGGAGCGCAATGTGGATCATGCGGCAGAAGCTTTTGCAGAACAGTTGCGCTGGCTTGGCGTCGAGTGGGATGAAGGTGCGTATGTCGGTGGTGAATACGGCCCTTACATTTGCACAGATCGACTCTCCATTTATGACGAACATATTCGCTTGTTACGCGAACGCGGATATGCTTATGATTGTTTTTGTACGGAAACTGAATTGGCGGAACATCGCGAGATGGCGATTGTGCGAGGAGAAACTCCACGTTATTCCGGACGTTGTCGACATTTGACTGAGCAACAGCGTAAGGCGTTTTTAACAGAAGGACGTAAGCCTGCTTTGCGCTTTCGCGTCTCTGATGATGAGGTTATCCACTTTGCTGACATGATTCGCGGTGAGATGACTTTTGATGCGGGGGCGACCGGTGGGGATTTCGTCATTGTAAAATCAAATGGGATTCCAACGTATAACTTTGCCTGTACAGTTGACGATTATTTGATGAAGATTACCCACGTCATTCGGGGTGAGGAACATATCTCAAATACGCCGCGACAGCTTTTGATCTATAAAGCCTTTGGTTGGGAACCACCGACTTTTGCGCATGTTTCTTTAATACTTGGGGCAAATGGAAAAAAACTGAGTAAGCGAGATGAATCAATCATTCAATTTATTGAACAATATCGAGATCTTGGTTATTTACCAGAGGCGATGTTTAACTTTCTTGCATTACTTGGATGGACCCCTTCAGAAAAACAAGAAATCTTAGCGCGCGATGAAGTCATCCGGGCATTTGGGTTTGACCGTGTTAACAAAAGCGGGGCGTTTTTTGACGCAGCTAAACTTGCATGGATGAATGGACATTATGTGCGTGAACGCTCAGAACAGGAATTATTGCCGCTTGTCAAACATATGTTTTTGAATTACCATAAAGAAAGTAAGTGGCTTGAATCTGACCCTTGGCTTCTTAAGTTGATTTCACTATATAAAGATAAGCTAAATTATCTGGCTCAGTTACCAGAGATGGCATCACCGTTTTTGTCAGATGTTCTGTTTCCAGACGAGGATGCAAATGCCTTGCTTGCAGATGATTCGACGCGCGCGGTTTTAAGTGAGTTTGCAGAACAAGTGGCAAACACAACATCTTGGGATGCAGATGTTGCAAAAGCAACTCTAAAAGCTGTGCAGGCAGCTACTGGGCACAAAGGAAAAGAGCTATATATGCCTTTGCGAGCGGCTGTTCTGGGTCAATTACATGGACCGGATTTAAATCAATCCCTTGCGCTTTTAGGACGTGAACGTATTCTGGCTCGTTTGCTTTATGTACAATAATTTATGAGATCGGTCGTTTGGAATAGTATGCAAAGCTGCTGCCTCAGAGAGCCCTTTTGCCGGATTTATGGCGCTGTGAGAAAGGGTGGTTAGCGGGTTGCTGAATGCGCTGAACGCGAACGAAAGGAACGGAGGACTGCTTACGCAGTATTCCTAGTAAACTTCGTCGGGAACTGCCCGTTATAGCAGACATAAGAGCTGCTTTACCAAGAAAAGGTGGGGTAGAATCAGAGTGGAATCGCGGGTCACCGTCTCTGGCTATGCTGGAGGCGGTTCATTGTGTTTGGAGGAGGGGAGCACATGTTTCGCCGCATGCGTGAAGACATTGACTTTATAATGAAAATGGATCCTGCTGCGCGCTCACGTTGGGAGGTTTTCCTTACCTATTCTGGAGTGCATGCGGGTGCTTTTTATCGAATTGCCCATAAGTTGTATCAGCGCAAATGGTATACGGTAGCGCGTATGATCTCACAGTTTGCGCGTCTTCTAACGGGTATTGAAATACATCCTGGTGCTGTGATCGGGAAGGGGCTTTTTATTGATCATGGAACAGGAGTTGTGATTGGGGAAACGGCGATAGTTGGAGATTACGTGGTGCTTTATCAAGGCGTCACGCTTGGTGGGACTGGAAAGGAAAAAGGCAAGCGGCATCCGACGATTGGGAATCACGTTCTGATTGCGACGGGGGCAAAGGTATTGGGATCGCTGACTGTTGGCGACTATGCCAAAATTGGCGCCGGTTCAGTTGTTCTGAAGTCCGTTCCGCCCAATTCAACTGTGGTGGGTATACCGGGACGCGTGGTAGCTATTGATGGGCGTCGAGTTGATGAATTGAATCAGGTGGATTTGCCTGATCCAGTTTCGGAGATGGTGCAAATGATGCAAGATCGAATTGAGTTTTTAGAACGCAATGTGGCATTACTTGAGGCAGCCCAGACAAAATTACGTCATTGAAGAGGGGAAATTGCATGGCGATTCGCCTTTATAACAGTTTATCAGGAGAAAAGGAAGTTTTTAAACCTCTAGAACCGGGCGTTGTGAAAATGTACTCTTGTGGCCCAACGGTATATAATTACTTTCATATCGGTAATGCACGGGCTTTTGTGGTGTTTGATATGGTTAGGCGGTATTTGCGCTATCGCGGATATCAAGTCAAATTCGTACAAAACTTTACGGATGTGGATGATAAGCTGATTAAGCGAGCCAATGAGCTTGAGACTACTGTGGATCAGGTGGCAGGGCAATATATTGATGCTTATTTTTCAGATGCTTCGGCCTTAGGGATTGAGCAAGCGGATGTACACCCGCGCGTAACGGAGACGATGAATGATATTATTTCGTTTGTTTCAGGACTAATCGATGCCGGGTATGCTTATGTGGCTGAAGGAGATGTCCTTTTTGACACCTCGAAGTTTCAGGGTTATGGAAAACTTTCCAAACAATCTCTAGCTGAATTACAGACGGGTAGCCGTATAGAAGTAACTGATCTCAAGCAAAATGCAACTGACTTTACTCTCTGGAAAACGGCGAAACCAGGAGAGCCATGGTGGGATAGTCCGTGGGGACGCGGCCGTCCAGGTTGGCATATCGAGTGTTCCGCGATGATTCATAAGCATCTTGGTGAACATATCGATATTCATGGCGGTGGGCATGACTTACTATTTCCACACCATGAGAATGAAATTGCGCAAAGTGAAGCTTTGCTCGGAGAACCTCTCGCTCGGTATTTTATGCATAATGGGTATATCAATATTAATAATGAAAAAATGTCGAAGTCACTTGGTAACAGCATCTTCGTTCATGAACTCGTAAAACGTTATGATTCTCGCGCTTTGCGTTTATTTCTATTATCAGCGCAATATCGTAGTCCGATTAACTACTCTGATGAGGTTATGGGGCAGATGGTGGCTGCGATTCGACGAATTGATTCTTGTTGCGATAGTTTATCGGCGAAAATGGAAATGCTTTATTTGCCGGAAGGTACACCTTTTGATTCGTCTAAATGGGAAGAGCGTTTAGTTGAGGCTATGGACGATGATATGAATACGGGAGATGCGATTGGTATTCTATTTGACTTTGTCCGTGATTCTAATAGTTATCTTCATGAAGGAAATATTGATCGTGAGGGGTTACATGATAGATATGAAAAGTTGAAATCTTGGCTACAATTATTTGGACTGGAGAAAAAATCGTCTGAATTTCCAGAGGAAGACGTGACAAAAATGATTGAAGAGCGAGCGCAAGCGCGCATAGGTCGCGATTTTGCAAAAGCCGACGCTATTCGGGCTAAACTCTTAGAACGGGGAATTCACTTGGAGGATACAGCTCAAGGTGTAAGATGGTGGCGGGAATAATGGATCGAGAAGAAAAGGCATATCGCATGCCACCGCTAACTCTTGCTTATATTGGAGATGCAGTCTGGGAATTGTCTGTTCGTAATCACTTAGTAGCAAGTGGCGAAACTCAGCCTAGACGTCTGCATCGGTTAGCTGTATCTCGGGTTCGAGCGAAAGCTCAAGCAGATCGATTGTATCAGATTAGTAAGCACCTATCAGATCGAGAACGTGATGTGGTACGTAGAGGGCGAAATGCAAAATCACCCTCTATCCCGAAGAGTGCAACGGTAGCAGACTATCGTGCGAGTACGGGGATTGAAGCGCTACTCGGCTATCTATATATAGCGGGGGCTCAGGAACGTCTGGAAGAGGTATTGCAATTATTGTTGCATATTGAGGAGAATGATGAATGTTGAGAAAGCGATTGTCGCTACGCGCGCGGACGCAAGGTGCAAGTGGTAATAGGATGAGTAGGAACAGTCATGGAGATGGGATGGGGAATCAGCAAGAGTCTTCGCGTGTTGAGCGGAGCCGAGGAGGAGAGCGCAGCGGGGAGCCGCGTGTTGAGCGGAGCCGAGGAGGA
>JAKACV010000039.1:10393-24106 GCA_021821085.1 Bacillota bacterium
TTGAGCGGAGCCGAGGAGGAAAACGCAGTGGAACTTACCGTACTGAGCATAGTTCGCGAAGAGACAGGGAACGTACAAATTTTGGTGTAAGTCCCGCGAATGATCAAGAAGCTTTGCAAGAAGAGTTCGTGTTTGGAAGGCGGGCTGTTTTGGAAGCGCTGAAGGGACAGCGAGCGCTCAATAAAATACTTCTGCAAGAGGACGTTTCGGGTGGCAGTCTAAATGAAATTTTAGCAGTTGCACGGGATCAACGCGTCATCGTACAGAAAGTTCCAAAGGCAAAAATGAATGAAGTCGTAGGTGAACGTAGCCATCAAGGTGTCATTGCCTATACGTCTGCAAAAGAGTATGTCGAACTTGAAGAATTGATTCAAAAGGCGAAAAGTCAGAAGCCTGGACTTCTTGTCCTGTTGGATGGGATTGAGGATCCGCACAATTTGGGGTCTATTTTGCGAGCAGCTGATGGCGCCGGTGCAGCTGGAGTGATCATACCCAAACGACGCGCGGTACCTTTGACGGGGACTGTGGCTAAAGCATCTGCTGGTGCACTTGAACATGTAGATGTCGCACGCGTGGGTAATATCGGTCAAGCGCTGGAGCGTCTCAAGGAAGCGGGCTTCTGGGTTGTTGGAGCAGCACCGGAAGCGAAGCAAATGTATTGGCAAGTGGACTACTCTATGCCAGTTGTGCTCGTGATTGGTGCTGAAGGAACAGGAATTAGCCGTTTGACCTCGGAACGTTGCGATTTACTCGTTGGCCTACCGATGCGGGGACAAGTGAATTCCTTGAATGCTGGTGTCGCTACAGGGATTATTTTGTATGAGATTCTTCGCCAACGCCTTTCAAGGTAGGATATTTTCCTAACTTATCCTGCTCACACAGACAAAATTAGATTGACCCTCTCGGAAACTATCATGTATACTTGCCTTACTATAATGCGATGATAGAGTCCCCGGGGGGATGACGGTGGCAGTTGAACTTTCGGTCGAGCACGGTAGAGGCCTTGACGACATCCCAGACGAAGTATTAGTCGAGTGCGTAAAGGTTGGCGATGATCGAGCGTTGGAATGTCTGATCCAGCGTTATAAGACGTTTGTTCGCGGCAAAGCTCGCTCCTACTTTCTTATTGGTGCGGATCACGAGGATATTGTCCAAGAAGGCATGATTGGACTGTACAAGGCAATCAGAGACTTTCGCGATGATAAACTTGCCTCGTTTAAAGCATTTGCAGAGTTGTGTGTGACAAGGCAGATTATTACCGCAATCAAAACAGCAACGCGGCAAAAACATGTTCCGCTTAACTCTTATATCTCATTGGACAAGCCCATATACGATGAGGAATCAGATCGCACACTTATGGATGTGATTGGAGTTGCACGCGTCGCAGATCCGGAAGAACTGATCATCAATCGCGAGGAGTTTAGCCGTATTGAGTACAAGATGGCGGAACTGTTAAGCGAGTTAGAGCGAAATGTTCTCATGTTGTATTTGGACGGGCGTTCTTATCAGGAGATCGCTGTAGATCTACAACGGCATGTGAAATCTATTGACAACGCTTTGCAAAGAGTAAAGAGAAAGCTGGAAAAGCACTTGGAGGATCGCCTTGCATAAGGGCGAAGTTCCGTATGGGAATTGTATTTTTCAGCACAGTGATTAATCGTGATCCAAAAGGGCAATATTGACATACGTAATTGCTTGTGTTAGAGTATTTGGGTGTTTTCGGCCTTGTAAAAGGAGGTGCTCTGCATGCGCGTAACAATAACGATGGCTTGCACAGATTGCAAACAACGTAACTATACGACGATTAAAAACAAGAAGAACAATCCAGACCGTCTTGAAATGAAAAAGTTTTGCAAATACTGCAATTCCCAGACGACGCATCGAGAAACAAGGTAGTTTTCGGCCTTCCTATGTTCGTGGGATTCATCCGCAATTGGAGGTGCCTTTTTGAGTAATTTATTTGCGAATGTGCAAAATGGCGCTAATAGCATTGTCGGCTATTTTCGCGGCGTTGTGGAAGAGGTTAAGAAGGTTCGTTGGCCTACCCGAAAAGAGTTGACATCGTATACGATTACAGTCATTGTGGTTTGTACAGTTTTGTTTTTGCTTACTTATGGATTTGATTTGCTTGTTACTCGGGGATTTGAGTTACTCGGTATCGGGAATTCCTGATCACACTTTAGGAGGTGCGGGCTACCGCCCTCGTTATGGAAAATCAATTAGAGACGCATTGGTATGTCCTTCATACTTACTCTGGGTATGAAAATAAAGTCAAAGCGAACCTTGAACGCCGTTTGGAATCAATGAATATGGCAGACAAGATTTTTCGCATTTTAGTTCCGACAGAGGAAGAAATCGAAATAAAAAACGGCAAGAAAAAAACGGTGCAACGCAAAGTGTTTCCCGGTTATGTTCTTGTTGAAATGATTATGACAGACGATTCTTGGTATGTTGTTAGAAACACTCCGGGAGTTGCTGGTTTTGTTGGATCAAGTGGTGGAAATTCGAAACCGACACCGTTGCTGTCAAATGAAGTACGGCAGATTTTAGTTCAAATGGGTGTTGACGATGTGAAGACCCGTTTTGATTATGAACTAAAAGAAGCTGTGCGGATTGTCAGCGGTCCGTTCGCTAATTTCGTCGGGACAATTGATGAAATTTTAGGGCCTGAGCAAAAGGCGCGGGTATTAGTGTCGATGTTTGGTCGTGAGACTCCGGTCGAACTTGATTTTGAACAGATGGAAAAACTATAATAGAACAGTCTATAAGACGAAGCGCCGTTATGTAGATGTACATGCGGTGCTCAGTTTAGTTGTAATCCGCTACTATGTGCGTGCATTGTTGTGCTGTAGTGGGAGGTCGTGGGGTGCACACCTGCGCCCGTCATACCACATTGGTGAGGGAAAGCGAGGTTTTTCAAGTGGCAAAACGCATTATGAAACTTGTGAAGCTGCAGGTAGCTGCAGGGAAGGCCACACCGGCACCTCCGATTGGTCCAGCTCTGGGTCAAGCGGGTGTCAATATTATGATGTTCTGCAAGGAGTTTAATGCTCGGACGGCGGATCAACCTGGGATGATCATTCCAGTTGTGATTACTGTTTATGAAGATCGCTCCTTTACATTCGAATTAAAAACACCTCCGGCGTCTGTCTTATTAAAAAAAGCAGTCGGGATTGAAAGCGGTTCTGGCGAACCCAATAAAAAGAAAGTCGGAACGCTGCAGCGTGCAAAAGTGCGTGAGATTGCTGAAATGAAGATGGTCGACCTAAACGCAGCAAGCGTAGAAGCTGCAATGCGCATGGTTGAAGGCACAGCCCGTTCTATGGGAATTGTGATTGCAGACTAGTACGATATGTTGCGGGGAGTGGGAGGTGCGTAAGGTGGGATTTGCTATCTGCGAGAGCGCTCCGTCAACCACATTTAGGGAGGTACGAGATTATGGCAGGGAAGAAATATGCTGAAGTAGTCAAGTTGATTGAACGGGATCGTCTCTATGATCCTGCGGAAGCGTTGGAATTGGTAAAGAAGACTTCTGTTACAAAGTTTGATGCAACTGTTGAAGTTGCATTTCGACTTGGACTAGATCCACGTAAAAACGATCAACAAATTCGTGGGGCTGTCGTCTTGCCGCACGGAACGGGTCGTACTGTACGCGTGATTGTGTTTGCGAAGGGTGACAAGGCACGTGACGCAGAAGCAGCAGGCGCTGATGTGGTAGGGGACGAAGACTTGGTGGCTCGTATTGCAGGTGGCTGGATGGACTTTGATGCAGCTATTGCAACTCCTGATATGATGGCGAGTGTTGGTCGTTTGGGTCGAATACTTGGTCCTCGCGGGTTAATGCCGAATCCTAAGACCGGAACAGTGACATTTGATGTTAAACGTGCAGTCGAGGAAGTAAAAGCTGGTAAGATTGAATATCGCTTGGATAAAGGTGCAAATGTTCATGCGGTGTTGGGTAAAGTTTCTTTTCCTGCAGAAAAGTTGCTTGAAAATTTTCAGGTAGTGCAAGATGCTCTGCAAAAGGCTAAACCGTCAGCAGCAAAAGGGCAGTATTTTCGTGGTATTTCTGTCAGTACGACGATGGGACCTAGCATTGTTGTGAATTTGCAGCGATTAACTGTGAGTGCTCGTACGGAGTAGTTTCTGATGGTATAAAGTGACTTGCAACGCATGAATTGTAGTGCTATAATAACTAAAGTTTGTCGAGCTGTAGACAGTAGGCGTCCTAAGGACTTAATGATACCTACCGAGGCTGCGACCACCGGATCGGATGAAGGTATTTCTGCCTTTTAGCTGAAACGTTTGGACGTAGTCTCCGCCTCGGCGGAGTTTTTTGTTGCTAGGAGGTGTAAGTGGTGAGTGTTCGTGAAGAGAAGGCAGCGCATGTTGCAGAAGTAGCAGACAAGCTTTCGCAAAGTAAAACGACGATTGTCACTGATTATCGAGGTCTTACTGTCGGCGAGGTTACGGAACTTCGCAAGCGGTTGCGGGAAGCTGGTATCGAGTTTCGCGTGTTAAAAAACACGGTGGTGCGCCGTGCTACATCGGAGTCAGGCACTTCTGCGCTCGATGTATACTTAAAGGGACCTACGGCGATCGCATTTGGCTCGGATGATTTGATTGCACCAGCAAAATTGCTGAATGAATTTGCTAGCAAAAATAAGGCGCTTGAGATCAAAGGCGGCCTAGTTGAAGGCAAATTGATCGATGCGGACGGTGTAAAAGAACTGGCGAGTTTACCATCGCGCGACGGGCTTTTGTCGATGTTGCTTAGTGTTCTCCAAGCGCCGATGCGGAACTTGGCTTATGCAACGAAACAGGTGGCGGAGCAAAAAGAAGCGCAAAATGCATAGTGGTCATTTGGTAGTTTGGAAGATAACAGAGCTTTGGATAGTGAAGTGAAATGAATAGATTGTCTGTGGAGGGATACACGTGTCTAAAGAGCAAATTATTGAAGAGATTAAAGGAATGACCGTGCTTGATTTGAATGAGCTCGTGAAGGCCATTGAAGAAGAGTTTGGAGTTACTGCTGCGGCACCTATGATGGTGGGGGTGTCTGCTGGTGCTGGTGAAGTAGAAGCGGAGCAAACGGAATTTGACGCTATTCTTATTGAAGCGGGCGGTTCCAAAATTAATGTCATCAAAGTGGTGCGTGAAATTACTGGTCTTGGTCTGAAAGAAGCGAAGGAATTGGTTGACAATGCACCCAAACCGCTGAAAGAAAAAGTCAGCAAGGAAGACGCTGATGCGGTGAAAGCGAAAGTTGAAGAGGCTGGCGGAAAAGTAGAAATCAAGTAGTGTTGGGGATATGAAGTACAGTGTCAGCGGGCCGATATCTTATGCGGTCCGCTGTCTTTTCTGCCTGTACTTACGTATTGCGTGGTCAGCTAAATGAGGAGAGAGTTGTATGGCGGATCATTACTATAGTTCGCATCCGCAGAGTGAGTCACAGCGCAAGGAGATTACATGCCTACTACGAGAACACCATTTTCAGTTTACCACGGATCGCGGAGTGTTTAGTCGAACTCAGGTTGATGTCGGGTCTCAATTGCTCGTTGAAACCGCTCGCGTGGAAAGTGGCAATCGATTGCTGGATCTTGGTTGCGGCTACGGCGTCGTGGGAATCGCGCTCGCCTTCTCTGTACCTGATGTGGAGTTGTGGGCGGTGGATGTGAATGAACGCGCGGTTGAATTGTGTCGGTTAAATGCAACCCGCGCTCATGTTCCTGTTCGGGCGTTTGTGGGTGATGGGATTGCACCGTTGCCTGACGGGTGTACCTTTCATCGTATTTTGTTAAACCCCCCCATTCGCGCGGGGAAAGCGACCGTTTGGCGCCTTTATGAAGAGGCGGCATCTGTTCTGGTTGATGATGGATACCTCTATGTCGTAATTCAAAAAAAACAAGGGGCAAAATCGACAGAACGTCATTTGCACACTCTGTTTGAAACGGTTGAGATCAAGGCTCGTGAATCTGGCTACTACATCTATGAATGTGTTGGAGTTATCCGCTGAAAAATACATTCTCCACTTTCGGTATTTTACCGTCAAGTATGTATTGACTTGAAAACTCTTCCGTGTTATCGTAGTGTAATGTGAAATATTAATCTGGGGTTGTATGCTCTACAGATGAATATTTCGCCTTAGTTTCGGCAATAGAAGTATATTACGCGTTCAAAATAAGGGAGAAATGAGGTCGAGCTTGACCCGTTTGTCTTTCTTTCTTTTTTTGTGGAAAGCCAGCGATTTGGTATGAGGGGTGACCGATTTGCAGGGACACGTAGAAAAGTACGGGCGTCGCGAACGCAGAACGTACTCTCGCGTTGCGGAGGTTCATGAACTCCCGAATTTAATTGAAATTCAGCAAAAGTCGTATGAATGGTTTTTGAGCGACGGGTTGAGAGAACTCTTCGCTGATATCTCACCAATACAGGACTTTACCGGTAACTTGACATTGGAGTTTGTCGATTATAGTCTAGGTGATCCTAAGTATAGTGTAGAGGAATCAAAAGAACGCGATGTAACGTATGCAGCCCCATTGCGTGTCAAGGTGCGGCTTATCAACCGTGAAACAGGCGAAGTCAAAGAACAGGAAGTCTTTATGGGAGACTTTCCACTCATGACAAATACCGGAACCTTTATCATTAATGGTGCCGAACGTGTAATTGTCAGTCAACTTGTTCGCTCGCCTAGTGTGTACTTCAATACAAAGGTAGATAAGAACGGGAAAAGAACATATAGCGCGACGGTCATTCCTAACCGCGGTGCTTGGCTCGAACTCGAAACTGATGCTAAAGATATTATATATGTGCGTATTGACCGTACGCGCAAGATTCCAGTTACCGTGTTGCTGCGAGCGTTGGGGTTTTCCTCGGACGCCGAGATTCTCTCTTTGTTAGGCGAAGATGAATATCTGCGCAACACGCTTGAAAAGGATAATACCGATTCTACTGAGAAGGCCTTAATTGAGATTTACGAACGCCTACGACCGGGGGAACCGCCCACTATAGACAATGCGCGCAATCTCCTGACTTCGCGCTTCTTTGACCCGAAACGGTATGATCTGGCGGCTGTTGGTCGATATAAAATCAATAAAAAGTTACATTTAAAGAATCGTTTGTTGAACCAAAGGTTATCAGAATCATTGGTGGATACTGAGACTGGAGAGGTTTTGGCGGAAGCTGGACAACTTGTTGATCGGCGATTACTGGATCGCCTGTTGCCGTACTTGGAGGCGGGATTGAACCAACATGCCTACCGCTCTTCAGCGGGAGTGACAGAAGATCCGCTTGTTCATGTCCAGGAGATCCGCATTTTTAGTCAACGTGAAGATGGGAAACCAATCAAAGTAATCGGGAATGGGCGCATTGATAAGACTGTTAAACACATCGTCCCTGCTGATATCATTGCTTCGATTAGTTATTTCATGGATTTGCTGCACGGCGTAGGCGACACAGATGACATTGATCATTTAGGTAATCGACGCTTACGTTCTGTCGGTGAGTTGCTACAGAATCAATTTCGTATTGGCTTGTCGCGAATGGAACGTGTTGTACGTGAGCGCATGTCGATACAAGACGCGAATGCAATTACACCACAGGGCTTAATCAACATTCGACCTGTGATTGCATCAATTAAAGAATTTTTTGGATCTAGTCAGTTGTCGCAGTTTATGGATCAAACGAATCCTCTGGCTGAATTGACGCATAAGCGGCGCTTGTCGGCTCTTGGACCAGGTGGACTAACGCGTGAGCGCGCTGGATTTGAGGTAAGGGACGTTCACCACTCTCACTATGGGAGAATGTGTCCGATTGAAACGCCAGAAGGTCCGAATATCGGCTTGATTAACAGTTTGTCTACTTATGCCCGGATTAATGAATATGGCTTTATTGAGACGCCATATCGTCATGTGGATCCGGAAACGGGGTTGTTGACGGATCGGATTGATTACCTCACAGCAGATGAGGAAGATAACTACGTTGTCGGGCAAGCAAGTTCCAGGATTACACCGGAAGGTAAGTTTATGGATCCCGAGCAAATTGTTCGACATAAAGAAGAGATTCTGACGATGCCTGGCGATCGTGTTGATTATATTGATGTTTCACCTAAACAGGTTGTGTCGGTCGCGACGGCGCTCATTCCGTTTCTTGAGAATGACGATGCAAACCGCGCATTGATGGGTTCTAATATGCAACGACAAGCTGTCCCTCTGCTTGTTACCGACGCTCCCTTGGTGGGGACGGGGATGGAATATAAAGCAGCTCGCGATTCTGGAGTGGCAATCCTTGCAAAGCGATCCGGAGTAATTGAGCGAGTAACGGCAAATGAAATTCAAATTCGCGCTCAGGAAATCGTTGAAGGTAAGGTGGTTCAAGGCAATATTGATCGCTATAAAGTAATGAAATTTATGCGGTCAAACCAAGGGACGTGCATCAATCAACGGCCGATTGTGCGGTTGGGTGACATGGTGCAAAAAGGTGACATCATTGCAGATGGTCCTGCCACCGATCAAGGTGAATTGGCACTTGGACGGAATGTTCTTGTCGCGTTTATGACGTGGGAAGGATACAACTATGAGGATGCCATTTTACTAAGCGAAGATATTGTGAAGGAAGATATCTATACTTCAATTCACATTGAAGAGTACGAGTCTGAGGCGAGGGACACTAAGCTCGGCCCAGAGGAGATTACACGTGATATTCCCAATGTCGGTGAGGATGCACTACGTAATCTTGATGATCGCGGAATCATTCGCATTGGCGCAGAAATTGTTGCAGGGGATATCCTTGTCGGAAAGGTTACACCGAAGGGTGTAACTGAACTGACTGCGGAAGAACGTTTACTGCATGCGATATTTGGCGAAAAAGCGCGAGAAGTTCGCGATACATCGCTTAAAGCACCAAATGGTGGTGCTGGAATCATTGTCGACGTGAAAGTTTTTACACGTGAGAATGGCGATGAATTACCACCCGGTGTGAATCAGCTTGTTCGTGTCTATATCGCGCAAAAACGTAAAATTTCTGAAGGTGACAAAATGGCAGGACGACATGGTAATAAGGGTGTCGTGGCGCGTATCATGCCCATTGAAGATATGCCTTTTTTGCCGGATGGAACTCCTGTACAAATTGTTTTAAATCCTTTAGGTGTACCGTCGCGGATGAATATTGGACAAGTGCTTGAAACGCACCTTGGAATGGCGGCCCATGCGCTTGGGATTCGCGTTGCAACACCTGTTTTTGACGGGGCGCATGAATCTGATGTGTTTGACGCGCTCGAGGAAGCTGGACTTGATCGCGATGGCAAGACAGTCCTGTACGATGGTCGAACTGGGGAACGATTTGACGGTCGTGTGACAGTTGGATACGTCTACATGTTGAAGTTGCACCATTTGGTTGATGATAAAATTCACGCGCGGTCAACTGGCCCGTATTCGCTTGTTACGCAGCAACCACTTGGTGGGAAAGCGCAGTTTGGCGGACAGCGTTTTGGTGAGATGGAAGTTTGGGCGCTGGAGGCTTATGGAGCCGCCTATACATTACAAGAGATTCTTACGGTCAAATCTGATGACGTGGTTGGTCGTGTGAAAACGTATGAAGCAATTGTAAAAGGCGAGAATGTCCCAGAGCCTGGTGTGCCAGAGTCATTCAAGGTTCTGATCAAGGAATTGCAAAGTTTGGGACTTGATGTAAAGATTCTTTCTGAAGATGAACAAGAGATTGCAATGCGCGAATCAGATGAAGATGACGATACAACTGAAAAGCTCAATTTCAGTCTGGAAATGCGTGAAGTGGGCGAAGACTAGGATTTCTTAAAGAGGACATAAGAGGGGGGCCCCTTTTGCTAGATGTCAATAACTTTGAGTTTATGAAAATTGGTCTAGCCTCACCCGACAAGATTCGTTCATGGTCGCATGGTGAAGTCAAGAAACCAGAAACGATAAACTACAGAACGTTAAAGCCCGAAAAAGAAGGGCTCTTTTGTGAAAAGATTTTTGGACCTCAACGTGACTGGGAATGTCATTGTGGGAAATACAAGCGCGTTCGTTATAAGGGCGTTGTATGTGATCGTTGTGGTGTCGAGGTAACGCGTGCAAAAGTACGTCGTGAGCGCATGGGGCATATTGAGCTCGCAGCTCCGGTCTCTCATATCTGGTACTTTAAAGGTATTCCGAGTCGTATGGGTCTTGTGCTTGACATGTCGCCACGATCACTCGAAGAAGTGATTTATTTTGCTTCGTATGTTGTTACGGATCCTGGCGATACACCTCTTGAAAAGAAGCAATTGCTTTCTGAAAAAGAGTATCGCAGCTATCGTGAAAAGTATGGGTATGCGTTTGAAGCAGGCATGGGTGCGGAATCGATCAAAAAACTATTGTTTGAGATTGATATCGATCGGGAAATTGATTCCCTGCGCGAGGAACTTCGTACAGTACAAGGTCAGCGACGTAATCGGGCGATTAAGCGATTAGAAGTACTCGATGCTTTTAAACAGTCAAAGAATGAACCTAGTTGGATGATCCTTGATGCACTTCCGGTAATCCCGCCAGATCTGCGCCCGATGGTGCAGTTGGATGGTGGACGTTTTGCAACCTCTGATTTGAATGATCTCTATCGTCGGGTGATTAATCGTAATAATCGTCTGAAACGCCTTTTAGATCTTGGCGCTCCCGATATTATTGTTCAAAACGAAAAACGGATGTTGCAGGAAGCGGTTGACGCACTGATTGACAATGGACGTCGTGGTCGTCCTGTGACTGGACCTGGTAATCGTCCGCTCAAATCCTTGTCGCATATGCTAAAGGGCAAGCAGGGACGGTTCCGTCAGAATTTGCTTGGGAAGCGCGTTGATTACTCTGGGCGTTCTGTTATTGTGGTGGGACCTGAATTGAAAATGTATCAATGCGGGTTACCGAAAGAAATGGCACTTGAGTTGTTTAAACCTTTCGTTATGAAGGAATTGGTTGGACAGGGATTAGCTCATAACATCAAGAGTGCAAAGCGTAAGGTGGAACGTGTATCACCTGAAGTTTGGGATGTGCTTGAACAAGTGATTACGGAGCACCCGGTGCTACTCAATCGGGCCCCGACACTTCACCGCTTAGGCATTCAGGCATTTGAGCCAATACTCGTTGCCGGACGGGCGATTAAATTGCATCCGCTAGTTTGCACGGCATACAATGCGGACTTTGATGGCGATCAAATGGCTGTGCACGTTCCGCTTTCTGCGGAGGCGCAGGCTGAGGCGCGGTTGTTAATGTTAGCTGCGCATAATATTTTGAATCCAAAAGATGGGAAGCCAGTTGTGACGCCGACGCAGGACATGGTTTTAGGTTCCTATTACCTGACCATTGAAAGGGCTGGCGAACCTGGTGAAGGGCGCGTGTTTAGCACGAAGGAAGAAGTGCTGCTCGCCTATCAATACGATCAGATTTCATTGCATTCACGTATCATTATTCCTGCGCGGATGCTCGAGAAGACGTCGTTTTCACCAGCGCAAGAAAAGGCGCTTATTGTTACGACGAGCGGCAAAATTTTATTTAATGAAATTTTCCCGCCGGAATTTCCGTTTATTAATGTAGCGGACACACGGAATTTGCTGGTCGGTACACCTGATGAGTATTTTATCTTTGATAAGGGCGCCGATATTTCCAGTTTCGTGTCGAAAGTCCCTGTGAAGGGCGCGGTGGTAAAGTCCTTTTTGGGAGCTATTATCGGAGAATGCTTTAGTCGGTATGGCACCACGCAAACGGCTGAGATCCTTGATCGGGTGAAACGGTTAGCATTTTCTTATTCAACCAAAGCGGGAATTACAATCTCTGTGGCTGACATTTACGTTCCGCAGCAAAAAGAGGATATCGTGAGTGAAGCTGAACGAAAAGAAGACACTGTTGTTATGCAGTTCCGACGCGGCTTGATTACTGAAGAGGAACGCTATAACCGATTCATTAGTATTTGGAGTAGTGCAAAGGATCAATTGACGAATACGTTGATGGATTCTCTAGACCGTTTTAATCCGATTTACATGATGGCCAATTCTGGTGCTCGCGGGTCTGTTTCGCAGATTACGCAGCTTGCTGGGATGCGTGGATTAATGGCCAACCCGTCGGGGCGGATTATTGAGTTGCCGATTAAATCCAACTTTCGTGAAGGCCTGAGTGTTCTTGAATATTTTATTTCTACTCATGGTGCCCGAAAGGGTCTTGCGGATACGGCACTTCGTACGGCTGACTCAGGGTATTTGACACGACGCTTGGTCGACGTGGCGCAGGACACGATTGTACGCAGTGAAGACTGTGGCACGGATCGGGGACTGCCTGTACAACAGATCCGTGACGGCAAAGAGGTTATTGAAGATCTATATGATCGCATTGTCGGTAGGATTGCCTTTGAAACCATCAGGCATCCCGAGACGGGTGATATTATCGTCGAACGCAATCAGTTGATTGAAGAGAATCTTGCGCGGGCCATTATCGATGCTGGGATAATGGGGATTACGATTCGTTCTGTGCTCACCTGTCGCGCTCGTCATGGTGTGTGTATTAAGTGTTATGGACGAAACCTTGCCACTGGAAAAATGGTTGAAATTGGCGAGGCAGTCGGCATCATTGCTGCTCAATCCATTGGTGAACCTGGAACGCAGTTGACCATGCGTACCTTTCATACTGGTGGGGTCGCTGGAGACGATATCACTCAAGGTTTGCCGCGTATTCAGGAGCTGTTTGAGGCGCGTAATCCGAAAGGGCAAGCGATTATTACGGAGCTTTCAGGGAAAGTGACTGAGATTCGCGAAGTTAAGGATAAGCGTGAGATTGAAATCGCGGGTGAAACGGAGACCAAAGCTTATCCTGTACCGTATGGGTCTCGCTTGCGTGTGACGGTTGGGCAAGAGATTGAAGCTGGCGATGAGCTGACGGAAGGTAGTGTTGATCCAAAGGAGATGTTGCGCGTAAAGGGATTGCGCGGTGTCCAAAACTACCTTCTTCGTGAAGTTCAACGTGTGTATCGATTGCAGGGCGTAGACATTGATGACAAACATGTTGAAGTCATGGTGCATCAAATGATGCGCAAGGTGCGGATCGTAGATAGTGGAACGACTGACTTACTACCCGGCACTTATGTAGATCTCTTTGTCTACGAGGATGCAAACCGTGCGGCTCTTCTCACTGGCGGAGAACCGGCAGTAGCTCGTGCGGCACTTCTCGGTATTACGAAGGCCTCTCTTGAGACTGATTCCTTCTTGTCCGCAGCTTCCTTCCAAGAAACGACGCGGGTCTTGACGGAAGCCGCGATTAAAGGAAAAGTGGATCGGCTGTTGGGTCTCAAAGAGAACGTCATTATTGGGAAATTGATTCCGGCGGGGACTGGGATGTCGAGGTATCGCAATATTGACATCGTCGACGCAGAGGTCGCTCGCAATAGCCGTTCTATTCCGATAACTGAGACACGTGATTTAGAAACGGTTGCTGTAGATGTCTCTGATTAATGAACACGTATGACATTTGAAAAGTAGTGAAAGTTGTACGATGATTTGAACCGTTCCTTCAGTGGCAGCGATAGGGCAGTCACTGAAGGAACGGTTTTTTTGTGAGCTATTTGCGTTGTCCGGGAAGCCTTGTCAGACAAGGGCTCGGAGTGAAGGGGAAAATAACTTTCCCCCAAAATAATACGAGAAATCAAGGGAAAAAGGGCCGAGATCGAGTGGTGAGGGAGAAA
>JAKACV010000040.1 GCA_021821085.1 Bacillota bacterium
CCGCAACCACGTGATACCCCGCACGTTCCACCATCGTTTTGACCATCATCCGCATAAACGCCGCATCATCTACCACTAAAATATTTGCCATATGTAAAAAATCCCCTTCCCTCATGTGTTTCTCAAAAACAACCATAATTACACCATCAGCATCTCATCATGTTGTGAAAGAATCCTCATCCATTCACGATATATATAGATCATCTGGTAGTAGATATGTCGACGGATCAGTTAAAGGAACACTCCACATATATCCTTGCTCAAAGTGCAGTCCAAGCGTGCGCAAGCATTGCGCTTGTTCTATCGTCTCGATCCCTTCACAGATGATACGCGTATTGCGTTGTACTGCAGATGTCTGAACAAACGCGATAAATTCCATCAAACTTTGATTGCGCATCGCCTGTTCAATAAGGGTTCTGTCCAGTTTAAGCCAATGTGGCCACCATGTCACAAGGCGAATCACATCGCGCTCACCCGCACCAAAATCATCTTGCGCCCATTCAACATCTGGCAATAACTCGCGCATTTTTGCAAACTGCATACACGTCAATTCATCTACGTGACTCTCAAGAAATTCAAATACACAGTGTAGACTTGGAACACTCATTTTTAACCGATGCACCCAATCGACTATCCGTTGATCGTAGAATAACGTGCCCGCATATAAGTTAATAAACAAGCGTTTCTCATTCCAAAATGAAGCGTTGTTCGCAATACAGTGTAAAAGGCTTTCTAAACACTCAAAGTCTGCAAGAATTCGCATCCCCATCTGCTCAGCCAAGTCAAAGAACGTTTGCGGGGAAACAGCAATATTTTCCCAGTATGGTCGAGCCAAGGCCTCGTAGCCAGCCACGTCACGCTTTGTAATATCTACAATCGGTTGAAATACCCACTCAATTGTACCATGCCAAAATTGCCCTGTTACTGTTTTTTCATCATAGACAAACTGATTCACACTCGTTTTTGCCGCATCTCGCATCATTCCCCAATACCCTACCGTCTGACCATACTGTGAAATCGGCGATAACTCTGCAAGCTCCCACCACCTTGTACCGTCTGGGCGTTCATTTAGCAAGATCCCGCGCCAAGGAAGCCGTTTTGAGAGGGCCCCCCATAACGCTCGGTACGCTGCAAATGGAGTTTCTTTGGCACTATTCACCGCAGGCTTCTTTCCTAGCAACTCCTTTTCAGATCTACCTGAGAGTCGTGAATACTGTTCGTTTAGAGCCAGAATCGTACCTTCTGCATCTGTTAAAATATATGCGTTCTCTGTGTCTTCCCACAATAAATTTGCCATATTGACCAACCAGTGTATTTCTGGCGTGCGCGAATGGGGCATGGCAACAGTCGTTGCCACCTCCATATCAGGTGTTTCAGCCGGAACCACGCAATTCTTCCCGCACACCTTGGCCTTTAGCAAAGCGTAATCTGCTGCCGTGGCTGTGTCCTGGTCCAGAATGCCAATCGCATACCCGATCGACACGCCCACCTTTAGCGCGAGATCCTTCCGAACCACATAGCTAACTTCAGTTACCGCGCGATGAATCCCTTCCGCACACGCAACATCATCCGCTTTCCCACCGCAACAGATCCAAATTTGAAACTCATCTCCGCCAAAACGAGCAAGCACCCCATCTACGCTCGCCATGTGCTGCTGAACACGCTCTGCAAATTCGTATAAAATACGGTCCCCCACGTCGTGTCCCCACGTATCATTCACCCATTTAAAATTATCAATATCGCAAAACAGAATCATCCCTGTTTTTCCTCGACGTCCATCGTCCAGCCACTGCACAAGACCGCGCCGCGTAAGAGCTCCTGTCAACTCATCGAACGTTACATCTTTCCACGCTTGCGCGTTGCGACGCTCATACCACAAACGAAACTCAATATAAATCCCCATAATCACAGCAGCCATGACAGCCATTTCAGCAGACGCCCATAACGGATGATTTCCCTGTTGTTGAAAAATCACGTCGATCCAAACTGCAAATACATAAGACAAGAAGAGTCCAATCCCATCAGCAATCCATCGCATCGTCATAGGCGTGATCACAACAATACCAAAAAATAGTCCCCATGCACTCCAAACATGATTCGTTAATCCAAAGCGCCACACTTCGATAAAAAAGGTAGAAAAAAGTAAAATAATACTCCAGAAAATCCGTTCTTCACGTGGTGTGTGAAGAGTGTAGATTCCGACGAAAATAACACCGATTGTCCCAACTGAAATGGGCAAACCAATTGCCACCACGTCACCGATCAATCCCACTGCAATGAATACCAATTCAATATAAGGTGCCATTGCTCCAACAAATCGACGCACAAACACCTCTGAAAACTCTCGTGTAGATAGAACTTGTGCTATTACGAGCCACGTTTCCACAAAGTGAACGGATAAAATATAGATTTTCCTCACCTCCCGTCCTCTCCGAAAAACGTCAAACGTGCATTTATTTACTTACTCTCTTTGTACACTATTTTAGCGACTTTAGATATATATAAACTGGACTAAATAACTCAGCATCAAACGGACTCCATGATCACCGTGTTCGTTCAACATATCCGCTACTTCCGACCTGCATTGACGTGGACACATATGCAGACGCCTTCTTGATCTCATAGAATTTCAAGATATGCTGCCTAACCAAAAAGCATATACCACACATGGTATATGCGCGCATGATTCATCAGAGCATTTGAGCAACCCTAAACTTATTTAGGCATTCTTTTGAAGCCTTGTTTTCGGATCCTTTTCTACAGTATCTGGTTCAATCTGTTTTTCGTGCAATTCCTTAAAGAGCGCCTCAAGACGCAAAAGCTCCGCTTGAACGAGTTGCATATTCTGCGGATCCGAATTGCGATCTGTCTTACTTGTAAATAACAACAGACGCATCGCGAGAAGAGAATTCCGCACTTCATTTACCAATGTCCAAGGTACAATTTGAGCCCGAATGCTGACATCAGCCAACTCACGACTCTGTTCACGCGCTTGACGCATGGCCATTTGATGACCATGCCCAAGCCACGCAATCATGGAGCAGCCAAAAAACTGTACAAGAAGTGTAGGAATATGCAAAGGATGTCCATGCCGTAGCGCAATCTCCAATCCATTAATAAAAATACCACCCATCATAGCCGGCACAAATCCGAGTGCATAACCAATTGCTCCTGCCAACAGTACCTCTGCACTTAAAAATCCATTGTGCGCAAAAGCGGACCAAACGAGTAACAAGGCACCAATGAGCGCAGCGAATAGATTCAATCGTGTCTGAATATAGTGTAAGACGATTTCATCGAGTATGGCCATGCGCTGTACCATACGTGCGACAAACTGAACAAATATGCGTCGCATTTTTCATTCCCCCTTCACCCGTTGCCTTGACAGAGACAATGTCACTTTAAGCCAACTCACTAGTGAATGTCTTTACCGTTTGAATCTCGTCTACCCTCTGTTCCATGTGCTGCCGTTCGAACAAAGTGCGATATCTTCCACCAGATTTCATCAACTCCCCATGCGTGCCCCGTTCTGCAACTTTCCCCTCATGCAAAACTATAATTTCATCCATTGATTCCAGTCCAATCAACCGATGCGTAATAAGCAACAAACTTCGGTCCCGCGTAAATTCTTCAATCCCAGTTAAAACGCGCTCCGCGGTAATCGCATCAAGACCATGTGTAGGTTCATCCAAGATAAAAATAGGCGCATCAGATAACAATGCCCGCGCAATTGCAAGCCGCTCTGCTTCCCCTCCAGACAGCCTAGCACCCCATTCACCCGCAAGTGTTTGGTATCCTTCGATCATTTGACTACCCACCTCATCAAATGCGGAAATGTGAAGTGCATTGCGCCATTGTTCCTCTGTTGCATAACGATTCGCCAAACGCACATTGTCTTCAAGTGTGGCATGGAACACATGTGGTGCTTGTTCAACTACCGAAAAACATAAGCGAACGTGCGAAGCATCATAAGCATGGAGTTCTTTGCCATCCAATTGAATAGAGCCTATTTCATACTCAAAAAATCGCAACAGCAATTGCAACACAGTGCTCTTTCCAACCCCGCTCTCCCCAACAATCGCTACGTGTCGACCAAACGGCAAATCGAGATCAAGACCTTGCAAAACCTCTGGTTGCCCGGATTCATAGCGAAAATGCACATTGTACATTTGTAAATGATGCGGTTGACCCTGTTGAAGCGCCAGATCCTGTTCATGTACTACAGGTTTCGCCTCAACCAACGCGCGAATCCTAGAAAATGCCTGAAGCGTATGCCCGAGGTATTGATAGGCCTGCGGTAAACTTGTGGCCGTTTCAAAACTAGCCAATGCGGTGAGGGCGATCACAGGAAGATCGTATCCTGGAATTTTCCCATTGGCGACGAGGGGAATCGCGATGACCAAGCTAATCCACATAACTCCGTGATTGATCAGCACGAGCACCCCCGTCGACACAGCCTGTAATCTACTCATGAAACGTTGTCGTTGTGAGATTCCCTGTTGTAACTCTCTCAATTTTGTGGTAGTTTGCTCGTATTGTCCAAATGCCAACAACTCTGCCATACCTTGTGTAAGGTCAAGCGTGAGCGCATAATACTGACTGCGTAAGTTCACAAGCACTTCACCACTTGTACGCCCTAACAAAAAAGCGATTCCCGGTACGACAACACCCGCCAAGAAAAGACTCGAAACAAGAGCAACTCCTAACCACAGTGAAAACTGTCCTGCGATGATAAAGGATAACGCGGCTGATAGAATCAACACCACAAAAGGTGAAACGATTCGTAAAAAGAAATGTTGAAGAGTATCTACATCAGACACAAGCGTAGACAATAGATCACCCGTCCGCATAGCAATCAATCGTGCAGGGGCGAGCGGTTCCAATCGTTCATACGCAAAAACACGTAAACGGGCCAAAATGCGAAACGTCACATCATGTGATGCAAGCCGCTCAATATAGCGAAAGACTGCACGCGAAATACCAAAAAATCGCACGCCTACAATGGGCACCCACAACAAGAGAACCGTTTCAGGATGTAAGGCAGCTTTTGCAATGAGATACCCAGAAGTCGCCATCAAACCGATGTTCGCTGCAACAGCAAAAAAACCAGCTGCGATTGACAATGTGACTAACCATGTGAAGGGGCGTAAAAAACGTAATAAGATACGCATCAAGCACCCTCCCCTGAACTTTTCGAATACGCTAAAACCAGTTCGCGGTATCGACCTGGTTCACGCATCAAATCACGATGCTTACCCATCTGCGTTACTGTACCCTCTTGCATAACTAAAATCTGATCTGCACGTTCGATCGTATGAATTCTGTGCGCAATCACAATCACGGTGCGATTCTGCCGAAACTGCCGAAGTGCACCTTGCACAATCCATTCCGTTTCCGCGTCTAATTGAGAAGTCGGTTCGTCAAGCAACAAGATTTCACTGTCCTTCAGGAAGGCACGCGCCAATGCAATACGTTGTAATTGACCGCCACTGAGCCGTCCCCCGTTTTCACCGACAAACGTCTGATACCCTTCAGAAAATGATCGGATAAATTCATCCGCGCCGGCCTTACGCGCTGCTGCAATCATTTCACCGTCACTGCAATGAGGCTTCGCAAGTTTAAGATTATCGGCAATCGTTCCGAAAAACAGGTGTGGACGTTGGGGCATCCATGCGATTTGTTCACGCCACCACCCAAGAGGCACATCTTGCAAATGGGTGCCGTCAATTAAAATTCGACCTTCCGTCGGTTGAATAAACCCGAGCAGCAAATCAGCAAGAGTTGTCTTTCCTGCACCGCTGGCTCCTACAATCGCAAGCATCTGCCTTGGTTCAGCCACGAAAGTCACATCATGCAACGTTGCCGGGCCTATGCCCGCATAGGTGTATCCCACACGATCAAATGCCATACGCCCCAGTACGTTTGGCTTTCGCAGTGTCGTTTGTTTATGTTCGCTCAAAGGGGGGGCCATTTCTAGAATTTCTATGATGCGTTTAGCTGCGGTCACCCCATCGCGCCCCACATGATACTGCGTGCCAAGTAAACGGATGGGCAGGTAAAATTCGGGCGCTAGAATCAGCACAAAAAACGCATGAGAAAAAGACAAATCCCCTGCAATTAAACGCAGACCAATCGTGACTGCAACGATTGCTGTACTTAAGGTCGTGAGCAATTCAAGCACAAGCGCAGACAAAAAGGCAATGCGTAAAGAAGACATCGTAGCGACACGATAATCGTTACTGATTCGCGCAATCACCTCAATTTGATCTCGACTGCGGCCAAATATCTTTAACGTCTTCAACCCCTGTAATACGTCAACAAAGTGCGCAGACAACAAACTCAGCGTCTTCCACTGACGATCGCTCACTGCTTGAGCGCCTTTCCCAATCAGAATCATAAAAAACGGGATAAGTGGAGCCGTAACCGCCAAAATCACGCCAGACAGCGGGTCATTCCAAAAAACAAAAGCAAGAATGGTAAGCGGAACAAACGCAGACAACGCCACTTGCGGCAGATACCGTGCCAAATAAGGTTCAAGCGCTTCTACGCCATCGACTATCGTAAGTGCAATCTCTCCCCCCTTCTCCCTCTTGATATACGTAGGTCCAAGAATGGCTAAATGTTGCAAGACACGTTCACGCACATCTGATTTCACCTTCGCAGCCACTTGCCCCGCTGCAGCCTCACTGCCAAAAGCAGCAATAGCTCGCAGGACAACTACAAGCAAAAGTAGACCAAGCGCAGTAGAAACACCACTAAGGGGAACATGACGCAAAAACACTTGCGTCACGATCTCAGCAAGATATCGCGCTTGCACCACTGCTAGAAATCCACCGGCGAGACCTATACTTACCGTAAAAATAAGTAATGTGCGCGCACTTTTCACATGTATAAATAATTTACGATCCATCATGTTAGTAGTCCATGTGATCTGTGGGACTTACGCGTTTGCGAAATGTCCAATAGGACCAAATTTGATAGGCCAGTACGAAAGGGACAAGTGTAATTGCCACAATCGACATGACAACTAGGCTGTAATGATTGGATGCGGCATTGTATACAGTCAAACTCCACTGTGGATTTAAACTGCTAACCATAACCCGTGGAAACAATCCAAGAAACACTGTTACTGTAGACAACGCAATGGTTAGACCGGTCATTGCGAACGCCCAACCATATCGTTTGGTTCCAATAAAGTACCGCACAGACAGCAATGCAAGACCTGCAATCATCGGAACTGGGCCTGGATCAATACCCATTTTACGAAATATGTCCGTGTAAAAGTAGCTTAGAATCACCACGATCACAAGCAACGTTGTCGCGGGACCGCCAACGCGTAATGCAGCTTTTTCTGCCCGTTCCTGTACGTCACCCTCTGTTTTTAGCGATAAGAATAATGCTCCGTGAAGGACAAACATCAATACCACAGCTGCTCCGACAAGCACTGAATACGGACTTAACAGGTCAAAGAACGTTCCTACATAGTTCATACTCGCATTAATCGGGACGCCTTTCAGCATGTCAGCTAGCGCCACTCCCCATATAAAGGCTGGGGCTACACTGCCAAGGACAATGAGCCAATCCCACACTGAACGCCACGTTCGATTTTGCTCTTTTCCACGAAACTCAAAAGCGACACCACGCGCAATGAGTGCCAATAACAACAGGAATAAAGCTAAGTAGAAACCGCTGAATAGCGTCGCATACCAGTTAGGAAATGCAGCAAAAAGCGCGCCTCCAGCGGTAATGAGCCAAACTTCATTACCGTCCCAAAATGGTCCGATACTATTAATCATTACTCGGCGATCGGTATCGTTTTTTCCGATAAAAGGAAGCAGCATGCCTACGCCAAAATCAAATCCTTCAAGAAAGAAATACCCGATAAAGAGAATAGCAATCAAAACAAACCACAGCACATCGAGATTCATATTCATCCCTCCAATACATCAAACATTAGAACAATGATGGAATAGGCTCCTGTGCTGACGGATCGTCAGTTACGTGTTCATCAGGACCAAGTCGTACATATTTAACCATTAAGTACACATCTACAATCCCCATTACCGTGTAGACAAGTATAAAGCCAAGTAGTGTGATCAACACTTCTCCCGCTGAGACTGTCGGTGAAACACCCTGCGCGGTTTTTTGTAGTCCAAAAACAATCCACGGTTGCCGTCCTATCTCTGTCATTAACCACCCAGTGGTATTCCCGATAAATGGAAATGAAATCGCCCACACCATCCATTTCAAATAGCCACGGTAACCAAGCAACTCTTTTTTACGCAAAACCATATACGCGCCGATCAATGCGAGGAACATCATCAAAGTTCCCACCACGACCATGATCCGAAAACTCCAAAATGTGACAGCTACCGGAGGAATGTAGTTTCCAGGCCCATATTGTTGCACGTAGGCAGCTTGCAATTGATTCATTCCCTCTACTTTTCCAGATAGGCTATTGTAGGCAAGAATACTCAGCATATAAGGAATTTGAATTTCAAAGGGATCCTTGTGTTGTGCCGTGTTAATGTCTGCTACAAGTGTCCACGGGGCATGTTCTGAACTCGTGTTCCATAGCGCCTCAGAAGCCGCCATTTTCATAGGTTGTGCCTTCACCAAGTGCTGTGCCTGTGCATGACCAACAGCCACAACGAGAACGCTACTAATCACAGCCACGGTAATCGCCACGTGAAATGATTTCTTGAATAAATCTACATGGTTTTTACGCAAGAGATGGTAGGCACTAATGCCAAGCACAAAGAATGCCCCAGTTGCGAGCGCTCCCATGAGTACATGGGGAAATTCAAGCCATAATTGCGTATTTCCTAAGAGTGCAAAAAAATTCGACATTTCCGCATGACCATTTCGAATCGTGTACCCGACGGGTTCTTGCATAAACGAGTTTGCAGTCAGAATCCAAAAAGCAGACATCGCCGTTCCGATCGAAACAAGCCAAATGGATGCCAGATGCACCCGCTTCGATACGCGATCCCACCCGAACAGCCATACACCAAGAAAAGTCGACTCCATAAAAAAGGCGAGCAGCGCTTCAATAGCGAGTGGAGCTCCAAATACGTCTCCCACAAATCGCGAATAGTTTGACCAATTCATCCCGAATTGGAATTCTTGAATAATTCCGGTCACCACGCCAACGGAGAAATTGATCAGAAAAAGTTTCCCCCAAAACTGCACCATACGGCGATACGTTTCATTGCCTGTCCGAACATAGATCGTCTCCATCACAGCTAACAAAAATGCCAAGCCGATCGTGAGTGGGACGAACAGAAAATGATATACGGTAGTCACGCCAAACTGCAGGCGAGACAAGATCAATTGATCCATGCCGCATACCTCCCATTAAAAATTCCCCTAAAGGTCACCTTTATTTAACTGCTTTCAGAATGTTTGTAGGAGATTAAAATGAACCCTTTTACCTAGTCCATTTAGACTAAATCTAAGGGTTCGTTCAGATTTAAGCATGAATTTCTTTTCGATTTAAAGATACAAATCAGACTGCCACATTTTATGCATCGGTTCAATGGTAATTTGATCGTTCGGATTTAAGCGATTGGTAAGTCGCCTGACATCCTGTTCAGTCAACTGTTGATAGCCGAATTGGCTAGAATGCGCCGAAGCCGCAGTCAGTTTTTGCTCCCAAACCCCTGAGATATCAACATAGTAATTTGGCTCATCACAATTAAACAGGTACAATTCACGAGTTTTGTGACAAGCTGTATCTGGCTCATTCATTTGCTCATGATAATACCAGCAATTCGCTCCAAGATGGGCTGCTTCGATCATGGCAAATCCAATCGTTCGATGATCAGAATGCAACTCATACCGCTTCCACGGATCAAATGTCAATATGACATCTGGCCGATGTGTACGTACCATCCGAAATAAGACTTCCTTCAAATCCGTGGCATACTGCAATTCTCCATCCTTATATTGTAAACGAACAACAGAAACAATCCCTAATCTGGCTGCTGCCGTTTCGAGTTCTGTTCGCCGCAGCGCCGCGATGCCTTCAGGCGTCGTACCAGGATCATGACTTCCCTTCTCGCCTTCTGTTCCCACAACCAGCATCACTTCGTTCCCACCATTAACCAAATTGACAATCGTTCCAGAACAAAAGATTTCATCGTCAGGATGGGCGGTACAAACCATCACCCGTTTTCCCTGAAACATCAGTCACACTCCTTAATGCGCCACCACTTGCGGCTGTTTGTCATTTTGTTCCTCGCGAAACATCTCGACAAGATATCCCCCGCTTAAGTTATACACTTGAGAAAATCCGTGACCCTTTAATATTTGATAGGCAAAGTAGCTACGCTGTCCACTTCGGCAATAAACGATGGTTGGTTTTTTCGGATCAAGTTCACTTAATCGTTGCCGCAACTCATCCAGTGGAATATTGACCGCCCCGCGCAGCATCCCTTCAGAAGACTCAGACGAACGCCGCACATCGATGATTTGCCAGTCATTCACATCCGCAGGCAGCCCGTACATTGCTTCCACCGTACCATCGTATAAGTGTTCTGCGGCCATTCCCGCCATAATGACAGGATCTTTTGCTGACGAAAATGGCGGTGCGTATGCTAAGTCAAGATCGGCCAAATCCTCAACAGTCATCCGACCAAAAATCGCAGTGGCAATCACATCTACGCGCTTATCCACACCTTCTTGGCCAACGACTTCCCCCCCGATCACACGACCTGTACTCTCCTCCACAATCAGCTTAATGGTCAAATCATGTGCGTCAGGATAATAGGACGCATGATGTCCTGTCGTATTATAAGAAACAAAGTAGGGAATGCCTGTTGCTTTCGCCACCTTCTCACTCATACCGGTCATGCCAATACTCACTTTGCCTAATTTAACAATCGAAGTTCCAAGCGCTCCCCTAAATTTCACATGCCCGCCACAAACGTTCATTCCAATGACGCGCGCCTGCTTATTTGCCGCCCCGGCTAAAGCAATCCAGTGCATTTTCCCGTCAATTAGATACTTGACTTCAGCCATGTCTCCACCTGAATAAATATCGGAATCACTTGTTTGCAGATAATCATTCACTTTGAGTGCGCCAGCAACCCCCAACTCGAGACCCGCATCCTTAGCGATCTGCACATCAGGTCGAACACCAAGCCCGAGAATAAACAAATCTGCTTGAATCGCCTTCCCACTCTCCAATACGACCGTTTCAGCGCGCTCTTCTCCCTCAAAAGTAGCGATCCCATCGCTAAGGATAATCTCGACCCCCATTTGCTCCAATTCCTCAAATACACGGGTCGTCATTTCCATATCAAAGGGTGGAAGAATCTGCGGCGCCTTTTCAATCAGTGTAACTTCCAATCCAAGATCCCGTAGATTTTCTACGATTTCGACCCCGATAAATCCCGCTCCAATCACTGCCACTCGCTTCGCATCATAACGATCGATCCACTGTTTGATCGCATCTACGTCAGGAACATTGCGTACTGAAAAAACACCTGGCAGTTGCAGTCCTCGGATGGGAGGCATTAACGGCTTTGCTCCAAGTGCAAGCACCAATTTATCATACGCCTCTTCATAGATGTTACCTGTTGGCAAATCACGCACTTGTACGATTTTGCGTGCGCGATCAATCGTTACTACCTCTTGGCGCGTTCGCACGTCAATATTAAATCGTGCCTTCAGCGATGCCGGCGTATGCAGCAGTAGAGCGTTACGATCCGCAATTACCCCGCCAAGGTAGTATGGAAGACCACAATTCGCAAACGAGACATGGGGTCCTCTTTCAATTAACACAATATTGGCCATTTCATCCATTCTTCGAACTTTAGCTGCAGCGCCTGCGCCGAGTGCTACTCCACCAATAATCACTACTTTTAACTCGCGTGTTGCTTCCATTTGAAAATCGCCTCCTATGGTTTAAGATAAACATAAGCAGAGTGAGAGACGAGTTCCAAAATGACTATCCGAAGGTAGCACAAATAGACTAAATCACACATCCGGATGGACGATGCGCGAACCATCTAACCATAGACGAAACACAAACAGTCTGGTATTCTGAAGGCAATAAAGCTTTATACTGAGACGACCCTGAGTGAAAGGGGTGCACGTGCGAATGAAACCCATTTTTGAATCTGATCGTTATTTATTTAAACAGATGTTCGAACGTGCCATCGATGGGTATATCGTACTTACAAAGGAATTAAAAATTACTTATATGAATCATACTGCGCGTGAGTGGTTTGGTGAGTTACACACGTGGAACGAAACATTTTGCGGCGACGTCGTTCATTGTCACACAGACGCTGGTGAGACGATGAGTGGAGAAGGCTGTCTCGGTTGCATGGTACGTGACTTACACACCTCACTTGGCAATCGACAAATGGTGGTCACAAAAAAAAACAGAGAGACGATCTCTGTCAGTATCTCCTATAGCTACATTCCTCTACACGATGAAGAAATGCGCATTTTAATGTCGATGCGTGATGTGTCTGTACAAAAGAAATGGGAGAATGAACGATTGGTAAACGAAACACTCCGTTTTACGCTGGAAGAACGGGAGCGTATCGCTCGCGACCTACACGACACGGTTGCACAAAACATTGCATATGCGACAATGCAGTTGAAACTTTTGCAAAAAGCTCAGAAACGAAAGACAGCGGTACCCAATCTAGATGAACAACTCGAAGCGATCACAGAAGTTCTAGATGACAGCATCAAAGAGTTGCGCAACTCGCTTTATGATCTGAATTTTGCATTAGATACTGATTTAATCGACTTCATTCGCGACGCAGCAGCAAAATTGCATGTGCGAACAGGCATCGAAGTGAACACTGACTTGATCGATACGGGCGATGATTGGCCAAAACGCGTCGAAGTACAATTGGCTCGGATCGTTCAGGAAATTCTTACAAATGTTCGCAAACACGCGCAAGCGACACACGTAATCGTTGAAGTGGAACGCTCGAAGCAACATCTCACGGTGCGCATCAGTGACAACGGAATTGGGTTTGACCTAGAAGAGGTTAGACAACGAAAAGGACATTATGGATTACATTCAATTAGCGAACGGTGCCGACTTATTGGTGGGCAAGCGACCGTTGAATCTGAACCGAACAAAGGAACTGTATGGAGAATTTCCATTCCCACTGATCATTCAACGATCCCTCTGATCCTCTCACACAATCATGATGAAGATCGATTACAAGTGCATTCCTAACCTGCGTCTATAAAATAAGGGTCCTTTTATGATGCTAAAAGAACCCTTATTCACGTCATGATCGAACTATGAATCCTTCGTCAGGCCTTCGCGGACCGCGTAAGTGGCCGCTTCCACACGGTTAGAAATATGCAATTTGTCAAGAATATTGCGCACATGATTACGTACTGTATTTTCACTGATAAACAGGCGTTTAGCGATGTCGCGATTCGAAGCGCCCGTCCCCAATTCCCTTAGCACTTCAATTTCTCTCGCCGTAAGCGGCTCTACCGCGTCCTTCATCGTACTTGGATGATTGGGACGAGAAAGATCAGATAAAATGCGAAGCGCAAGATTTCCAGGTACAACAGCCTCTCCTTGAGCCACACTGTGGACTGCATGAATCAACTCGTCCGGATCTGCCGTTTTTATCATATAGCCCTGAGCGCCTTGTTTAATTGCATCAAATAATGCGCCCTCTTCTTCGTTCACAGTGAGAATTAAAATTTTCACATTGAGATGCAATTCACGAATTCGCCGTGTAGCCTCTAACCCATTCATCTGCGGCATCGACAAATCCATAATCAGCACATCTGGCTGTAAGGACTGAACGAGCGCTACCGCTTCTCGACCATTATCAGCCTCGCCGATTATTTCGAAATCAGGAGACGACTGGAGGATGCCTATTACTCCTTTGCGAAATAGATGGTGATCATCTACGACTATTACACGGATCGCCATATCGCCTCTCTCCTCCTGAACCTAACGGTCAGACGCTCTAATCCATAAAAAACCGTCCGCCTATTCCCTGATTATCATTGTGCCATAGCATCATACGGACACAAAAGAGTAGATTGAACCACACAGAATAGTCCATTTAGACTATGTAAGTGTGGTAAATCGTTTCATTCCCCATAAACCGAATCCACCAGTCGCAAGCAATCCCCATTGCGTTGGAGAGAGCAAAATCCACAGCGTAAGAGATTCAGAAAACAATGAAACAAACAGCGATCCCACTCCTACTAAGGCAAGCAAATACGATCCGCGAAGCCCATGTATTGCCTTTGCACCATAGAGAGACATCACCAGACTACAGAGTAAAATGAAAACTTCATAAAAATTGACTGGAGTATAGCGTCTACCTGTGATTAGTATACCCCATGGCCATCCGATTTGTTGTCCTAATTCAAGATGAAGTAGAAAAAAAGGGATAAGACCGGCTGTGATACTCACCGCGCAAAGGTCGAGCCACTCTGCTAGCACAGGCTTTACTCGCTTGACTGTGAGCACCGTATAGAGAATGACAGCGATCACAGCAGCCTTATCCGCCCCTGAAGCCGGCGCTGCAAAAAGCACCTTCACAGGTGCAACAAATAGGTCTTTCGCAACTGGCAACATCCCCGAACCTTTCCATATAATAATCCAAATCATCACACTCATAAGTATGAGATCAGCAAACTTTTCTACGTCCTTCAAGTTGTGGTGCTTGCCATATATTTTTGCGACCACAATTGATACGACAACAAAAAGAAACGTTCCTATCCATGAATAATAAAAGGTAAATGGTCCGACATGCTGACCACCAAACAACTCACTCATCCTGCGTGTCTCCTTTATTGACCTGGTGCATTCAAATTTTGCGATGAAAGTAAATGTGACAACTCACTCGCCAGTGAATTACGATTCATGGCCCCCGCCACCCGCGCAACAATCACACCTTGTGCATTTACAAAAAAGCTCATTGGAATCGAGATTACATCGTATTGCTTCGCTACCTTTCCGAGTGAATCGAGTACTATAGGATAATGAATACCAACTTTCTTCATGAATGCTTGCACAGCAGAGCGCGAGTCGCTTTCGGTCATATCGACGCCCAAAAACACAACTTGAGTGTGATAACGATCATACATCTGCACCAAATCTGGCGCCTCTGCTTGACAAGGAGGGCACCATGATGCAAAAAAGTTAATTAATACCGGCTTACCCTTCAACTGAGAGAGTTCAATCGGATGTCCTGAAAGAGTGTGCAAAATAAAATTTGGCGCACGATATCCCGCTTCTGGAAGTTGTGCGAGTGTCTTCGGATGTTGATTGATTACGATCGCAGTCACTACAATCAGCATCAGCATCACAAGTAAAATTTTTCTCGTCCGTGCTAGTTCCAGATCGATCCCTCCTACTGTAGTATACCGCAACTAAACCAGTACTTTTGCATTTCATTCTTAATTGACGTAAACTTAAATTGATATATAAAAGTAGTTTGCACCTTGCACACGTACAGAGAAGCACGGAAACGACACAAAAGTGTAGTTATTTTTTTCGTGGGCAAGATATCAATGAACTTTTTTGTCTGAATGCTCGTCCTATGTCATAGAGCTTATAATAGTGAAGCATGTCTTCCAGTAGACGGAGCCAGCGGATCTGTTTTTGGTCGATATGTGATCTTTCGATATGAATGGAGGATATTTAGATGCCAGGTTGGCTGACGCTGGTCGATGTCCTATGTATTGTCGTCCAGATTGCAGCGATCGCGATTGGGATTTACCAAATTGCGATTTCACTGTTTTCTCTAAAAGCCCCACGGCAAAACGTGTACCATTCGCCACAAAAACGCTTTGCAATTGTCATTCCGGCACATAATGAGGCCCCGGTCATTACGCCTTTAATTGCAAACTTAAAGGAATTGGATTACCCAAACGAACTGTACGATATTTTTGTCATTGCAGACAACTGTGACGATGACACTGCTACCGTTGCACAACGGGCCGGTGCAACGGTTCACGAGCGATCCACAACGACAAATCGCGGAAAAGGATTTGCGATCGCCTGGATACTTGAACAATTAAAGTTGCAGCCCAAGACCTTCGATGCAATTGTGTTTTTTGATGCCGATAACTTGGTCAGTCATAACTTTTTGACGGTCATGAACGACAAATTATTGCGCGGAAAACAAGTTGTACAGGGCTATCTCGACAGTAAGAACCCATTTGACTCTTGGGTATCTGTATCTATGGCGTTATCTTATTGGTACACGAATCGCATGTGGCAACTTGCTCGCAAAAACCTCGGTCTACCCTGTGCGTTAGGGGGCACTGGACTGTGTATCGACCAAACATTGTTACAAGAATTGGGGTGGGACGCGACCACACTTGCGGAAGATACAGAGTTTGGAGCGAAATGCGTAACAATGGGCATTATCCCAGAATGGGCTCACGAAGCGCGTGTCTATGACGAAAAACCGCTCACATTGCTAGCCTCGATGCGACAGCGATTGCGATGGATGCGTGGACATTTTCGCTGTAGCGAGCGTTATACCATTCCCTTAATCGTACGTGGGGTTCGCGAAATGAATTGGGCCAAGTTGGATGCAGCGCTTTATTTATTTCAGCCGACTAGCTTTCTTATCATCTTTGCAGCCGCCATCACGTTACTATTTCAAGCAAGTGGAACCAGTCCAACATGGCTCAGTACGGTTTTTTCGATCATTCCGCCATGGGTCATGTTAAGCTTAAACTTCCTTGTCATTTTGCAGATGATTGTCGCTCTATTGCTTGACGGAGTCAGTTGGGTTTCATTCCTCGCGATTCCTCTATTCCCTATTTTTACACTCACATGGATTCCTGTCATCGTGACTGCTCTGTTTACTCGCAAGAACAGCACGTGGAACCACACCGTTCATACACGAGCCATTCATCATCATGAATTGCAAAGTGCAGAAGCGAAACGAGTATGACATCGTAGAAATTTTTTTATGACAAATACGCATTTCTATATGCGAACATACAGATATGCGTATTTGTCATTTCATTTACCAGAAGAGGAACGATAAAAAGAAAATTGATGCAAAGGCGAGCCACCACCACCAGTACCCTCCACCCCACCAACCGTAACCTGGTGCGCCATATCCATAACCAGGTGCACCCATGCTATAACCAGGATATCCGATACCTCTCTGCACCAATGCAACGTCTAATTTTTCCTCGTCTGTCTTCGGAAACGACGCTAACGTCGGAGCGTACTGTGCAGGCACGCGCATTAACACAGAGTCTCCGCGAACCTGCTCGATCATACCTTGATGGATGCCGTAGTGGGTGCGAAATCGCACCCACTCACCTTGGCAGTTTTGACATTGTTGCCTAATACCCAGACCATTCATGATAACAAGCCCCCTTTTAGTAAACCGGGACTGTTGTGCATTGTGTGGTATAAGTTGGTACAAGCAAGAAGAACAATACGAAGATAATGAGAAACACCACTGCCCACCGTGTATATCCACCAAAAGCGCCCATGATTTTCTCCCCCCATCGCAGGAAATCCTTTATACACCAATAGATAATGCTGCAAATGATCACCTTGCAAGGGCGTATAGCGGGGGAGAGAATAAATATGTACCCGCCTAAATGGCGTTGTGCAAAATGCGATGAATGACGATAACATCGTACAATTCAGACTGCAGTCCAGTTACGATTTTGGCCATTGAAGTAATAAACCCCACTGAATCCCCTTCTATATAGGGATTTGGCAAAAGATATGCTCGCTCGCCATCAACATAGCCAAGCTCACGATCACCCCGAAACTGAATGCCGTCGCTCTCTCCCCATAGCACAAGAAACTCACCTTTGATTCTAAGTTCCTCGTGTGCCCACTCAGTCATTTTTTCACAGACAACATTCACATCATCAGGGCTGTATCCGCCAGCCCACATCGAGGTGGAGAAGGCGTTTTCTCGAAGAAATTTCGCAAAGGACACCGCGATAGAAATAGCCATTATTTTCTTACTCTCCTTTACGTGCGCATCGTACGCCCTTTTAGCTAGTACACTATCAGCAGATCATTTCTATTGTAGCAGAGAAATAGGACTGTACTGATCTTCTTTGTAAGAAGATCAGTACAGTCCTATTACACAGTAGACAAGAGCAGAAAACAAATTTATTAAAATACAAACTTACACGAGCCTGTTCAAAAAGGGTTGAGGTAAGATGCAAGCAGGGGTTTGGTGAAGTCTGGACATGCGCGCGGAGTGTACGATAGGTGGTACATGAGCACGCATGTCCAGCACAAGCCGAAGCCCCTGCGCCGCAGAGTTCTCGACCCTTTTTGAACAACCTCTTACACCAGGATTTTTTTCGCTTCTTCAGTCAACGCTGGTACCACCTCAAACAAATCTCCCACTATCCCGTAATCTGCTACTTTAAAAACAGGAGCTTCAGGATCCTTATTAATCGCAACGATGACTTTTGAATTTGACATGCCCGCCAAGTGTTGAATAGCTCCAGAAATTCCACAAGCAATATATAGGTCTGGGGTAACCACCTTACCTGTTTGACCTATCTGCATCGAATAGTCACAATATCCCGCATCACATGCTCCCCTTGATGCACCAACTGCCGCATCAAGAACTTCTGCCAACCCATAGATGGGTTTAAATCCTTCTGCACTCTTGACACCGCGCCCGCCAGAAACGATGACCTTTGCTTCCGATAGATCCACACCTGAAGATGCCTTTTTCAACACTTCACGCACTTTTGTTCGCATCTTCGTCGGCACCTCATACGATATAGAAACAACTTCTGCAACTGCATTCGCCTGTTCTGGCATCGACAAGTTATTTGGACGAATCGTCGCAAATATCATATCCCCTGCAACTTTCACTTTCGCAAATGCTTTCCCTGCGTAAATTGGACGAGTAAAAATCACATCTTCATCCACCAATTCAACATGTATGACATCTGAAACCTGACCCGCTTTGTGTTTTGCAGCAAGTGCCGGTGCCACATCACGCCCAATCGCAGAATGGGCAAAAAGTACCACCTGAGGTTCAAACACTTTCATCGCTTGCTCCACCGCGGCCACATACGCATCAGGCACATACTGCGCAAGTTCTGGATGATCAATAACAAAGACCCGATCTGCACCATATGCACCAAGAGATGAAGCTACGCTAGAAATCTCATGTCCTAGCACAAGCCCTGCAACTTCTCCGCCACCAGAGAGCGTTTTCGCCCCGCCAAGCGCCTCGTACGAAACATTGCGCACTTGATCTGCACGTAAATCCGCGACAACTAATACTTTCCTTTTCATCTTGGTCACTCCTCGTATCTGATGATTACAGCACTTTACTGGTCTGCCGCAATTCCCGCACTAACTCCGCAACCCGTGTCGCCGTGTCACCTTCTAGCACTCGACCTGCACCTTTGGCGGCAGGCAAATTCACCTCAAGTATCGTCGCCTTACTGCTGATCGCGTCTGAAGACAGCAAAAGATCTCCGAGTGTTAGCTTGGTAATCGGTTTCTTGCTCGCTTTACGAATCCCAATGAGCGAAGGATACCGCGGCTCGTTCAAACCCTGCTGTGCAGTAACCAATACCGGCAAAGTAGCCTCTACGATTTCTATGTCTCCCTCAGCATCACGTTGTGCAACAACATTCGCACCGCTAATTTCAAGCTTTGTAATCGTCGAGATATGTGGGATATTGAGTAACTGAGCAAGACGCACAGCTACCTGTCCAGACCCATCATCAACCGCTTGATTACCAGCCAAGATTAGATCAAACGGCTTTTGCTTAATCGCACTTGCCAATACTTCGGCAATCGTATACTCATCGCCAAATGCAGCCTCTTCTTCAATATGAATGGCTTCATCTGCTCCCAATGCGAGCGCCGTACGAATCGCCTCTTCCACACGTACAGGCCCAATCGTCACGACTGTCACTTCTCCACCTTGTTCTTCTCTAATCTTCAATGCTTCCTCAACCGCATATTCATCATACGGATTAAGAATAAACTGAACTCCATCTTCTTTAACAACACCATTTTCTAACGTAATCTTCGCCTCTGTATCAAACGTCTGTTTAATACAAACGATAATGTTCATACAGACACTCCTCCACCTTAATTTCACATCTCCGCTGACAGCTCAACTCTCCAGCCGATCCCATTCAAAAGCATATCATATACGAGGTCTGTCTGTGCCGCCAGATTATACTTTGCTCCGGTAAAGATCCATGCATTTACTGTTTCATCTATTGTACCAAAGATCATACGACGGGCGATACGCACATCAAACGGCTGTCGAAAAGCACCTGTCTCTTGACCAAGAACCAAGATGCGATCAATCATCCTATGATACGGGCGCATCATATCTGCTACTTGTTCACGAATCACAGGATCTGACTGTCGCACATGAACTTGAAGAACAAGTGCCAGATCAGGATTTCTGCCAAGAGTCGCAAAATGTCCTTCAATTAACTTATGTAGTGCCATCAACGGTTCCGGGTGCTCCCCTTCTAACCATGTCGACAGCATAACAATCTGTGCAATCGTTTCCCGAAGTACCGAAATCAAAATATCCTCTTTATTTTTAAAATAAAGATACACGGTGCCATCCGCGACACCAGCCTCACGCGCTATGCGGGCAACCTGTGCTCCGTGATATCCAGACACAGCCATCACTTTTATCGCAGACTCAAGAATGGCGTGATATTTGGCTGTATCCTTGCGTTGTGCGATAGAACTCATCCCCCATTTATATCGAATGGTTGTTCATTCATCTAAATACAGACTACATGAGCCTTGGCAGTTCGTCAAGAGCTCCGTTTTGTACGCAATCATCTATCGCTGAATGAGATGAACTTTATCTGCTACAATAATGGATTCTGGTCATTCTGTATGGACAGTGTATGCCATTCGACGAGCAATCAAGTAGATAAGACGAGGCGTACAGGGTCCCCAGACGAGTTCAACAAAGCTATGTTTGAACCTGAGAATCCTATACGTCGTCAGACAGCAGAACTGTACAACATCCGCAATCCATAAGTAGAACTTACATATAGAGCCTGTTCAAAAAGGGTTGAGAACTCTGCGGCGCAGGGCTTCGACTTGTGCTGGACATGCGTGCTCATGTACCACCTATCGTACACTCCGCGCGCATGTCCAGACTTCACCAAACCCCTGCTTGCATCTTACCTCAACCCTTTTTGAACAACCTCATATACTATAAATGCGTCACACATGCTGTAAGACATTATAGAGAACGACCACCACCATGAACAGCACGTAAACACGCAAACCCCAAATCGTAATTTTCAAAAGTGGGCTAAATGATCTCAGTCCCAATCCCTCAATTTTTTGTATTGCCTCATGATGTTCTTTGAGTGTTTCTTGAACCAATTCCGGTCGTTCATGTAGTTCTTCTAAATGCATGCGCCCCTGCTGTAATGAATACATCAATTCAGATGTTGACGTCGACATATCGCTCCACCTCACTCCATTTATGATGCTATAAGAGGTTGTTCAAAAAGGGGCGAGAACTCTGCGGCGCAGGGCTTCGACTTGTGCTGGACATGCGTGCCCATGTACCCCCTATCGTACACTCCGCGCGCATGTCCAGACTTCACCAAACCCCTGCTTGCATCTTACCTCAACCCTTTTTGAACAGGCTCTATAAATGTAAATTCGGAAAAATAACAGTCAGTGCATAGAACAATCCTGCCAACGAAACAAATGCCCCAACCGAGATACCCATCGTATTTAGAAACCAACCGCTGCGATGTTCCCCCATGATCTCCTTGTCATTGACAAGGAGGAGAAGAAATCCAATGGCAGGCGGCATCGTAAGAACCGCTAATATATTTACAATTAGCACGACAAACTCGAGCGGAAATCCAGGAATCAACACGACTCCTCCGCTAATGGCCGCCACGATGAAAAGAACGGTATAAAATCCTTTAGCCTCGCGGAAAGAGCGATTTAAGCTATGCGCCTTTTGTGTGACTTCGCCAAATGCATATGCAGAGGATGTAGAAATGGCTACAATTGCGACAAGCCCAGCTTCGAGAATGCCGACTGCAAACAGCGTCGCTCCCATTCGTCCAACATAAGGTGCCAGTGCTTGTGCAAACTGTGCCGCCCCAAACTGATTTGCGTTCATGTGATGAGTAAAAAGTGGGGACGTTGCAATAATGCAGGCCGCCGCCGCCAATGCCGCGAGCAATGCACCGATCCCTGTGTCGATCCTCCCCATTTTTATATCGCGAATTGCCAACCCTTTATCACTCACCGCACCTTGTTGAAAAAACAGCATCCACGGCGTGATGGTAGCCCCAATATCGGATAGTAAAATCATGATGGTATTTTGATTAAATCCCCCATTAGGAAGTGGTGACCACGTCAGAAACGCCCTACCTACACTATGCCAATCAGGATGTGCCATGAATGCTACAGGTACAAAAACCAAGTTCATCAACGCGAGCCCCATCGTGATCCGTTCCCATGACCAATAACGGCGTGAACTAAGTGCGAGGACTACAACAATGAGCGCGACTAACACGGCAATGTACTTCGAGATGCCAAAATAGGATGCACCTGCTACTACTGCAACAAATTCCGTAATTAGAGTCAGCACATTTGTAAATAACAAGTCAATCATTGCAAAATTTCCCCAAAATCGACCAAAACGACGATAAATAAGTTCCGCATGACCTGCTTTAGATACGGCACCCAAGCGCACTGTGATTTCCTGTGCAATAAATGCTAATAAAAATGTAAAAAGGACAAATGGCAGAAAAAATCCTAACCCAAATTGCGACCCTGTCGCTGAATAAGAAAGCATTGAGGGGCCATCGTTCTCCCCTAACATCACGAGAATTCCTGGCCCAACGAGTAACCACAATAAGCGAAGCCATGATCGCCCGTGCCTTGCCTTGCCAACTCGAATGCGGTCAAGTGCGCGAGCCGTATCTTCGCGACTTGGCGCTTGCATCGACATCTCACACACTCCTTCTCTCCCGACCGACAACCTTAATACCACTCACCAATCATGTGTAAAACATATAGGTCAATCATGAAAGGATAAGAAATCTCTAATTTAGCCAGATCACACATATTGTCGCCGAAGAAAAAAAGTTTCCCTGATGAAACTTACATTTTCACTATATGCTTAACGTGCAAAAATTGCAACACTTTATACGTAAAAAGTCAGGCCGTTATATTGGCCTGACTTTTTTGTAACTATGGTTAAAGAATCACACCTGATTAGGAACGGGCTTGTGAGTCAAACGCATCTCGTAGCCCATCGCCAATAAAATTAACTGATAAAATTGTCAAGACAATCATCAATGCAGGCGGAACCCAAGCATACGGCTCTGTGCGCATATCGATATAATTGGATGCTTGACTGAGCATCCCACCCCATGATGGAATTGTCAAAGGGAGACCCAATCCTAAAAATGTAAGACCTGCATCCAATCCGACATAGCCAGCTACAGCCATGCTTACCAGTACAGCCAAACTGCTAATCGTATTGGGAAGCATATGGTGAAAAATAATTCTCCGTATATTGGCTCCGATGGTCACAGCACCCAGCACATAATCTTGTTCACGTAGTTGCAAAAAGATGCCGCGCATAAAACGAGCTGGTCCAGGCCAAGCGGTAAGCGATACCACTGTGATTAAAATCAATTCGCCTGAAGTGTTGAAAATCGCCTCTAATGCAAGAATAAACGGGATAAACGGGAAGTTTAACATCACATCAACAAAACGCATTAACAAGTTGTCAACCCACCCGCCAAAAAAACCCGAAATCCCACCATAGACCACACCAATCAGCATCGTCATGACAGCAGCCGTCACAGCTACAGTGAGATCGACTCTGCCACCGTACAAGAGGCGTGC
>JAKACV010000006.1 GCA_021821085.1 Bacillota bacterium
CGCAACTCGCACAGCAGGCGGAGAGCGGCACGCTGCAACTGGGTACCCCATCGGTCGCAAGCGGCGGCTACCGCGCGCCGTAACGAAATCGAACTCTTTCGGGGCAGGCCATCATGGTCTGTCCCCATTTTGTTTTTGAGGAGGGATTCGCATGCCAAGCAACCTCATCACAACGCTCTTTGCCATCTGCGTCAGCTTCGCTGTGACGGTGATCCTCGTCCTTGCCCCGTCGCTGGTGGGCATGAAGATGCAGATGGACGGCATCACGGCGGATGCGGCTCGCGTGTATGCCATCACGGGGAGCACGAGTGACGCGCAAAACGAAATGAGTGCCGATTTGTCTGCGATGAACTTACCGACGACGTGGAACGGTCAGACGCTGATTACGGTGAGTGCCGTCTCACCCGGGAGTGGGCAGACGGGCATGAGCGCGACGTCCACGCCAACCTCCGCGAACGCCAGTTTGTCCATCGACTACAATGCGCCGATCCCGTTTGATCGGGCACTCACGCTATTTGGCGGCCCGGCGCTCCCGGCAACCACCCCGATGACCGCCTTTGCGACACAGTGGAATGAGGTGCAGTACACGGGGGTGGGGCCGTGAAGCGGCGACGACCTCTATGGGACTGGGTTCGCCAGGAAGACGGCTATACGTTTTCGCTCAACATGGCCTTCCTGTCCGTCACCGTCGGGATGATCTTGCTGTTGATTCTGGCTTGGCTCGCGGCGGGTCTGGCGGCGGGGACAGACCTGCGCCGTGCGGCTGCAGCCGCCGCCCTCGCTGCACAGTCCCAAGTGACGCAGACGATCACAGGGTCGTCTGCGGGTTTCCTCACACAGGCAGAGTGGTCACTCACGGGCACGGTGAATGCCGCCGCGACCGAGGTGTTCGACGAAGAGGTGAACGACATGCACTTGGCGCAGGTGTTTTCAAATCTATCGCTTGAAACAGGCATCAGCGGCAATCAGGTGACGGTTACCGTCAGCGGGGACTTTTTACCGTTCTTCCTGCAGACAGCGGCCGCGCGGGTGCCGGGCCTGCAAGCGATGGCGGTGCCGATGAAAGCTGTGGTATCGGTGGATTATCCAGTTGTGGGAAAGGGGTGAAGAAGAGATGGAACGAGAAACCCGCATGCTCCTGTGGACGCTCTTCGCGGTCGGGGTATTGACGGTCGGGCTTTTGCCTGCCGCATTTGGCTCGTTCAATCATCTTGTGGCCGTCGGGGTGAAATCGAACACGAACATGGCACAGGCGCTCTGGAGTCAGTCCACAGAGCCCTCTTCGTACGTCAGTGGCTGGGCTGACAACACCACCGTGCCGCTCATTCCCGGTGCGGTCGAGGGTGTCCTGCAGCAGGCGACATGGGATACCAGTACATGGCCGCCAGCGCTTGTTCTTACAGGTTACGGTTTCGGGAATCCCCCATCGACAGGCAACAGCAAAGCCACGCTGACCATCGCGGACAACAGCCGCGGGTGGCTGGCCTCGAATGGTCCCTCGACGGCCGTGCAGGCGGTGGTGCAGAGTTGGAGCAACAATAAAATTATGATTTCCGGTTTCACGAACTACGGGGGAGCGGATCTCACGAACTGGGCCGATGGCCAAGGGAGTTGGGTCTTTGCACCGGGGGACGCGTTCACCGTGACGGTGACCAATCCACAAACCGGGAACAGCGGCACGCTTCGCGGCGTGGTTCCGCAAGGCGGCGTCACACCGACCCTTGCCCTAAATCCAGCGCCGACGCTGGTCGTCGGGCAATCCACGGTGCTCAGTGGACGAGTCACGTTGGCTGGGCAACCGCTGCCCAACCAAACGGTGAGCGTGACGGCTTCGTCAGGAACGCTCGGGGGCAGCGTCTATACGAACCAACCGAGTGAACACGCAGTTGTCACCGATGGCAATGGGACATTTTCCATTCCATATACGGCGACATCGCCGGGGACAGCTTCGATCACAGTATCTGCAGACGGACAGAGTGTGAACGAAGGCATAAGTGTCGTGCAACCGACGGCAAATATCGAAATCCTCAATCCCTCTCCGCTGCCGACGTCGGTGCCACTGGGTCAGCCAATTGAACTGCAGGCGAACGCCAATGTGCTGCCAAGCAGTGACCGTATCGCAATCATTGAGAATCACAGTGGTTCGAGTCAGGTGCTGGCCACGGCTGCGATGCTTCCCCTGCCGCTTTGGCATTCGGAATCGGTGCCCGGGCAGGTTTCGTACTTCAGTGAAATTCTCGCGCCGGATGGCAGCGTGCTGGCGAGAAGCACTTCGTTCGCGGTGAACTGGTCCGAACCGCTTTCGGTGCAGGTCACGGAATTCACACCAGACGGCAGCGACAGTGGAAGTCCCGAGCACGAGTACTATCTGTCGATGTCCGTGAACAGCGACAACCTCACGCGAAACATCCAACTGACCAACCTCACGCACCCTGGCACGACATTCCCCGGGGACTTTGACTTTTTTGAGAGCAGCTTGACGAATCAGACATTTGTCACAGAAACGACCACGGGCGCGATGCCGGGAGACGTTATGCAGGTATCGGTGGAAACGACTGGGGGCGTTTGGGTTTCGCAGAATGTCACACTGCCGGGTATCATGGGTGCCTGTCTGTACGGTTGTCCGGAGTGGACAAGTCATTGATGAATGGGGAGAAATCCGTTTTGCGGATGGGGGTGGAGACTTGTTTGCGGTGTGGGGTAAGGAAGCATGGTTCGGGTTGGGGATGGCTCACGGATCGTGGATATGGATCGCGTTCCTTGTCTTCTCAAGTGTCGCAGCGTGGTTTGATATCCGGGAGCGACGGATTCCAAATGGGTTGAACATACTTGGGTTTTCGTTCTTCCTGGCGTGGCATATTGGCGGTGGTTCGGGGACAGCGGCGGTTTTTGCATTCGTTTGCACCGGGCTGTTGCTGCTCGTTCCGACGCTCCTTGGACTCTGGGGGCAGGGAGACTGGAAGATGGCCATGGTTTGCGGGGCAGCACTCGGTGTGCTGCCCACGCTGTTCATATGGTGGATGGCTCTGCTCCTGGCCAAGATCTACAGCACTGTCGCCAAAAAGTACAGGCTTCGATGGCAACAAACCGACACGAAGAGAGGACTGCCCGTGGCCGTGTTCGTCCTAATGGCGGCGACTCTTTTCTATGTAGCCGTGTCTCTTTTCTGAAAAGGACATGGCTACATTTTTTGAATTGCGTCTAGGAAGGAGAACTCTTCATGCGATTGTCCGATGCATCCAACCGATATCTGACCCTCCGCGCGCAGGAGGGGTACTCGCCCTATACAGTAAAGGCCTACCGGGTGCAGCATCGCCTGTTGATAAAAGACATCGGGGACGTCGAGATCGACACTGTCACCTTGGAACAACTGCGGGAACATCTGCAGCAGCACATGCATTTGAAAGCGAGCAGTCTCGGGCACAAGGTACGAGCCATAAAAAGTCTCTTCAAGTGGTTGGTGGAAGAGGATCTCCTTGTACGCAATCCGACCATGAAGTTGAAGGAACCGAAGCTTGGAAAACGTGTGCCAAAGGCACTCACCATCGATGAACTAGAAATGCTGCGGGATTCCTGCACCAGTGTCTTGGAGCATGCGCTTGTGGAATTCTTCTTCGCCACGGGATGTCGGGTGGGGGAGATTCACAAACTCGACCGCAGTGCAATTGATTGGCAGCGCGGCTGTGTGAATGTGATAGGGAAAGGAAACAAAGAACGAGAGGTGTACTTCGGCTCGAAGGCTCGCATATGGCTACAGCGGTATCTGAATCATCGTGGAGATAAGGATGCGGCGCTGTTTGTGACCGAGCGGAATCCTCACCGGATGTCAATTCATCAGATTGAGTACATTTTCAATCGGATCGCGAATCGCTGCGAGTTACAGGCAAAAGTTTCACCCCACAAAATGAGACATACGCTCGCAACGGTGTTGCTCAATCAGGGCGCACCCCTCGTTGCCGTGCAGTCTATTTTGGGACATGAGAAACCGGAGACCACGCAGTTGTACGCATCCCTTAGTGGCACCGTCCGCCAGCAAGCGTATCAGCGATATTTCGTGCAGTGATGAATGTCTGCAAAACCAATCGTCGCCGTGTATACTGGGGGAAAGGATGCTAGGAGCGCGAAGAAGAACTGGCATCGAGCCATCCGCACACGGCGACTTTATGCAGAAAAATTGCATGATTATGCGAAACAAGCGAATTGACTTCTGCCGATTTCGGGCAGAAGAGTATAAGAACTGGACGGTGAAACCATCGGTTAATTACAAGATTGTGGAACGGGCACCAACACCAGATGAATATCGTAATCTTTGCGTTTCTGTGGGTTGGGAATCTGTCATGAATTTTGATGTAGCCCCAAAAGCCATCGAGAATTCATTATACGCCGTTGTAGCAGTGCAGGACGAGCAAACTGTAGGCATGGGTCGGATTGTCGGAGATGGTGCGATAGTTTACTACGTCCAGGATATTGCTGTATCACCAAAGTACCAAAAACGTGGTATTGGGACAAAAATCTTAGACACGTTGATGGAGTATATAAAGACTCATGCTCCAGAGAAAGCGTTTATTGGTTTGTTTGCGGCAGAGGGAACTGTGCCTTTTTATGAGCAGTATGGATTTAAAGATTATTCACCGTCGATGACAGGAATCTTTCGTGTAACGCCAATCTGACACAAAGACTTATCTTGTTGCACATAAGGGTTGCGACATGTAAGTTGTCGATAATCATATGGTGAAAACCCATCCGGTCAGAACTGCGACCGCGAGCCTACCGTGACGTGGGATGGTGGTAACGCTGTCTTGCGAAAGCTCACGGGACAATGTAGCCGCGTCCGATAGGGTGATTCGGGCAGGAGCTAGGTTGCAGATGCATGGTGAACAACAGTGAACCCCATATAAACCGCGTCACGCAAAGCAAGCGAAACACCCTGTTACGCTTGAGCCAAAAGGCAAGTAGCCGGAATGAGCACTCCCGTTTTGCTGATTCGCAGTTCCGAAGGCTATCGCGGGAGTCGGGGCACCTAAACATCTGATTATGGGGTTATCGGCGAAACATGGTAAGCCCCATGGGGTCTGTTTGAATGAACAGTAAGCGGATTGCGAGTGAAGCAGAACTCCCTAGGGGGTAGAAGAGTGGACAAAAAGCGAATGCCACCCTGTAATCGGGCGGATAGGGACGGTGGCAAGACCACCTATGTCCTAACGCGAAAGCGTGCAGACTTGTCCGAGGTGACCGAACTGGAAATCTCGTAGCACGAGACGAATGGAATAACCTGTTATGAACCAATTATCCGTCCTAGAGACGAGTCAACAGGTTACACTCGAAAGAGGGTACTAGAAATCGCATACCACGTCTACGGGTTATCGAGGCTACTAGCGAGGTGGCTTGAGCCGTGTGACACGGAAACGGTCACGCACGGTTCTTAGGGGGCAAGGGCACCGCGAGGTGCCTAAGCTACCCGGTAGCTTGTGTCCCGGTGTGAAACGCGCACGGATTCTGCATGCAAATACAGTGTTCAAGTTGAGCGTTTTATGGGGCAATCGGGCAGAATAACCGAACAGTGAGTACTAAAATACGGTCAGATTATAGTTGAGTTGAGACAGAAGAGACGAGAAAGGTGAGACTAATGTGAAAGACGCACCAAAGTACAATGAGATAGGTAAGACATACAACTCATTTCGCAAAGCTGACCCCAGAATAGTACAGTCGCTACAGGATTTTTTGGAACTGCCCTCGGGCTCAACGATAGCAGACATCGGTTCAGGGACAGGAAACTACAGTGCCGCCTTGGCAAACATAGGCTTCAATGTACTTGCTATCGAACCATCAGAAGTGATGAGAAATCAAGCAGTAAAACATGAAAATGTACAATGGTTTGAAGGAATTGCTGAGAATATCCCGTTAGATACATCATCGGTCGATGGTGTAATTTGTACTTTGGCGACACACCATTTCACTGACTTACAAAAAGCATTTTCGGAAATGTCCCGCATCCTGAAAAAGGGTGGGAAGAATGTTCTCTTTATCTCCGACCCAAGACAGTGTTCACCAGAAAATTGTTGGTTAATGCATTATTTTAAGCTGATATTTGAGCAATCGTATCAGGTGTACAAACCGCTTGATGAGATTACACGATTGTTGACAGTTGCATTTGGAACAGATCCACACGTTCATCCATTCTTGCTTCCACCTGATACTCAAGACGGCTTTTTTATTTCGGCTTGGAAGCATCCCAGACGTTATCTAGACCCTGTTTTTCAAGCAGGTGTATCTCCATTGGCAAAGGCACCGAAGACCGTCATCAAACCTATCTTACAAAAACTACAGTCGGATTTGGATTCAGGTCATTGGCAAGAGATGTTCCCCAATGTAGCCACAAGTGCTGAATATGAAGGCGGGTACAGGTTCGTAGTTAGCACAAAGTCGTGACATCAAATAAATGCCTCCGCTGTTGGACAAACGGGTGCTGGTCTCGAAAAAGGATTTGCTCCCTCCCGTTCATGCATAAATATCTACTGAGGAATTTTCTGGGTTCTGTCGTTATCGGGGCAGGTAACCGCAAGAAGACTTTGTAAATCACAGACCAGGAATTATATGGATTATAGTCGAATTTTGAGTACAAGTAACTATGAAGGGGATACGTCAAAATGATTCTTGAAGCCGCTATGTTGAATGTTAAAAACGGTATGGAAGAGGATTTCGAAGAGGCATTCAAACAAGCTTCGAAAATCATTTCAAGTATGGACGGATATATAACTCACCAATTACAGCGATGTCTCGAAACGCCAGGCAAGTATTTATTGTTGGTTCATTGGAGCGACCTTGAAAGCCATACTGTTGGTTTTAGAGAATCAGTGGAGTATCAAGAATGGAAAAGGCTGACACATCACTTTTACGACCCATTTCCAACTGTAGACCATTTCGAACAAGTGAGCCTGTAATTTTGGACTCGGGTGCGAATACGGCAGAAGGAAGCTATCTCCAAACTGAATAATGATACGATTACACTGCGGTTTTATAAGGTTCTACTGTATACTCACGCCTCCAGTCGGATCAACAAGAACGATATGCGGATCCGACTGGACGCGCGGACACTTAGCAACTGAGGTTACCGAAATTGGACACGAACATCAATGCCATCGGGGCCTCGCGTATAGTCAATGCGTTCAATCAGCAGTTTCGCGAGTCGATTTCTCTCCTTGACCTCGATACGTTCTTTCCACGCGGATTTGAACGCCTCGAACCTTTGCACCCGCAGTGCGCGCGTCGGTTCGGTGCATCCATCAAGGTTATCGCGTAGTTGATAGATTTCGTTCTCCTTCTTCACAATCAGGGTCCTCAAACGCTCCAGTCGTGTGGTGTAGTCTTGTTTGGAGAGATCGCCCATCACGAACAGGTCCTGCAACCGGTTCACCCCTTCTCTCAGGCGTTCGAGTTCAGCCTCCTTCATTTGTAACAGACGTTCCGATACTAGAACGGGTTCCTCGGCATCCGCTGGCATCTGGAGGAGTTCCGTTTCATATTGCCGCATACTTTCGAACACGGCGGTTTCTACAGGCTCGAGTTCGATGCCCGGATTGCCGCAGATGATTCCGTCGTTGCCTGGTCTTTGGCACTTCTTGACGAGGGTTCTGCCGTTTTCTTTCGGCTGAAACTTCAGCGAGGAACCGCACCGGCCACAATGGAGGAGACCGGAGAGAAAGTAGGTTCCATGCCTTGAATGTTTGGGCTGAACGCGACGCCCTTCCAAGAGGTTGATGATCTGCAGATGTTCTGCCGGTGTCTTCACGGCAGGGTGTGCGTTTTCGACGATGATCCAATTTTCTCTGGGGATCACTTTGAAGGGCGCGGTCTGACGCTTTTTATGCAGTCCACCGTTGGTTTTGCCGTACACCACGCGGCCCAAGTGAACTTCGTTGATGATGAGGCGATACAGTACACTGTCGGACCAGCGTGCTCCTTTTGGAGAGGGGACAGTGCGGCGGTTGAGCTCTGCGCAGACCGCGCTGCAGGTTTCACCGCTTAAAATTTGATCTTTGATAAAACGATAGGTTTGGAGCTTTGCAGGGTCAACCTGCAGGCTGTGGACGTCCGCGTTGTATACGTAGGGAAATGGGGCCGGACCGTTCGTCCAGTGGCCAAGGCGAGCGCCAATCTTCTTGCCGCGCTGGAACCGCTTTTTGATCATCCGGTACTCATACCTGGCGAACACGCCTTCGATGTCCGTCATAAGTTCCTGGTCCTCGTCGTTCAAGTCATAGACACGTATCGGCGTGACCACGACCGTGTGGGAGCGCTTGAGAATTTTCTCGATCCGTGCGCGGTCCTCCTTGTCGCCCCGGCTGAGGCGGTCATAGTCGATTACGACGACCGCATCGTAGAAGTCGTTTTCGACGTCGCTGAGCAGGCGTTTGAATTCGGGTCGGAATTCAATGCTGTCGGAACTGCCGATTTCCCGGTAGATCACATAGCGCCAAGTGTTTTGGCGAGCGAGATCGGTGAGGGCGGTTTCGTGTTTGAGCAAAACGTCTTCCTCGCCGTCCGAATCATCGCGACTCTTGCGCAGATAGATGGCCACTTCGTAGATTTTCTTGGGCTCCATGACTGTATCACCTCGATATGTGGCGTGATTTCCCTACCGCATGTTCAGCTTTGCTCTGGACGGTGAACGAGTCAACGGCAACGAATGGAGAGACCGCGGGAGTTAAGGCTGCGGATGAAAGGATGGGTATGGCCTTGGATCAGCCCCGAAAGAATACTCGGGGCGTCTGGTTCACCGGATCCAACTGGGATCGATGAGTCGCATGATCAGTGGATACAAAGCACTCCGGAAGCTTTTCACGGCGGCAGGTGAGGGTACGTTACTGGTCACGCTTATGGTGAGTTTCCCGTGCTGAAGCACGATTGTTTTGGCTGGGACAGGGTTGACTAGGGAGGCTGGCAAGTTGACAGGCTCGACGAACGATGTGTCTGTTGGTGAGGGCATGGGGATACCTCCTTGCATTTGATGTGACGGGGTAAGGGTGGACGTCGACCTAAGCGCGGGAGCAGTGATGAAATAGTGGCAAATTCAGCGTACAAGTTTTATGGTCGGCGTGGGTGCCATCATCGTGACCCGAGCGTGCCAATAAGCCAGGCACACGTTAACGCACTGCCGACATGCGCGCACCGACGCTGGGTGGTAGAATTATCCGTAGAACATTCGGTTTGGTGTTTCTACGGAGTGCATCTCTATGCACTCGGGCAAGCTGAACACGTGAGAATGAATTCCTAGGAGGAAGATGCTCTATGTCAAACGATTCGCAGAGCCACAAACACACCAACCGCCTCATCCACGAAAAATCCCCATACCTTCTGCAACACGCGCACAATCCGGTCGACTGGTACCCATGGGGGCCAGAGGCGTTCCAAAAAGCAGCCCGCGAGTCGAAGGCTGTATTTCTCTCCATCGGCTATTCGTAGCCCTGCGGGGCTACGAATAGCACTATACGCTGAAAGTGGAGTACTTTACCGACCTGTCACTGGTGTCACGTTATGGAACACGAATCGTTTGAGGATGAGCAAGTCGCGGCACTGCTGAATGAATATTTTGTTGCAATTAAGGTAGATCGTGAAGAGCGACCTGATATTGACCAAATTTATATGGGAGTCTGTCAAGCGATGACCGGGCAGGGAGGATGGCCCCTCACAATTGTCATGACACCAGATAAAGGACCTTTTTTTGCGGGAACTTATTTTCCTAAAGAACGACGATATGGTCGTGCAGGACTACTGGATCTCTTGCCGCGATTATTTGAAATTTGGACAAAGGAACGAGATAAAGCCGAAGAAATCTCTGCAAATATTGTGGCAGAACTAAATAAGTCATCTGCTGCAAAGGAACAAAAAGAACCAGCACGCACGGTCATTGATCGCGCAAAGAAACATTTCGTGCGATCATTTGATGAACGAAATGGGGGATTTGGGCAGGCGCCAAAGTTTCCATCTCCTCATAATTTACTCTTTTTATTGCGTTATTATGCTATAAAAAGAGAAAAAAGGGTTTTAGATATTGTCACGATTACGCTTGATCATATGTACGCAGGCGGTATTTGGGATCATATTGGCTATGGTTTTTCACGATATTCAACCGATGATTCGTGGCTTGTTCCTCATTTCGAAAAAATGTTATACGACAACGCTATGCTGGCGCACAGCTATCTTGAAGCTTATCAAATCACTGGAGAATCTCTTTATAGTCAGATTGCGCGCCAAATTTTCACTTATGTTGTGCGAGATATGACAAGTCCTGATGGCGGATTTTACTCGGCGCAAGATGCAGACTCAGAGGGGATCGAAGGAAAATTTTACGTCTTTTCACCACGTGAAATCGAGACTGTCTTAGGACGTGAACATGCTCAATCATTTTGTCAACATTTCGCCATTACTGCACAGGGAAACTTTGAAGAAGGGAGCATCCCAAATTTACTGACCACACAAAAATCGGAGTGGTTACTCGATCCATCGTCTTTTTTAGAACGAGATCGACAGCGAGTGTTTGCATACCGAAAGCAACGAGTTCATCCACACAAAGACGACAAGATTCTCACTTCGTGGAACGCACTCATGATCGGCGCCTTAGCAAAGGGAGCCCGCATTCTAAAAGAAGAACAGTGGTTGAAGATGGCTCTTCAAGCACGAGCGTTTATCAAACGCCATCTCGTTCGAGATGATGGGAGATTAATGGCGCGCTATCGCGACGGGGAAACAAAGCATCTTGGATATTTAGAAGATTACGCGTACTTGGCGTGGGCGGATCTTGAACTCTACGCGGCGACGTTTGACTATTCCTATATACAACAAGCGATGCTTATCATGCGAGAAGCGAAGCGTTTGTTCTATGATGAAAAACAAGGTGGATTCTATTTTTATGGTAGTGATGGAGAAACTCTTTTGATGAGACCGAAAGAACTATACGACGGAGCCCTTCCATCAGGTAATTCAGTCGTACTCTACGTCCTTGAAAAGTTATCGCTTTTAACAGGAAGTGAAGAGTGGGGAAAATTAGCACTCCAACAGATTCACGCATTCTATGACCAGGTTGAAGAATATCCATCTGGATATGCTCAATTTTTAATGGGATTACAACTTCATCTCGATCCATCCCAAGAAATCGTCGTTGCAGCGCATATGGCTATTGAGGCAACAAAACTACTTGATGTAATTGGAAATGCATATCTACCACAGAGCGTGATCCTTCTTCGCACGGATGAAAATCACGAAACGATTGCGCAGGACTGTACCTACACGATCGATCAAGAACCTCAGAATCATCGCCCGACTGTCTATTTTTGTGAATCATTTGCATGTAAGACTCCGATCGTCGATCCAGATGAACTGCGAAATCTCATCATGCAGATGGCAGTAGAAAAACGTCCATGATACAAATTACTTAAAGAATTTTGGATCAAGTTTTGATTTTTTCAGCAACTCTTCAAATGATTCTTCATCATCCTGTGGTGTAAAAAGTGCAGCAAAATCCTCATCCGGATCATCTTGCACTTGCTTTTGCACTAGCTTTTTTATTGGCGATTTTTTCAATTCGTTCGGTTTATCCACAAGCACTTGAGGTTTTATGTCTAATTTTAATTTCATCAATGCTGACATCGTTGCCGGGTCAAGTGACTGACTAAGTGTAAGTGGATCTACCGTAAAATTATTTCGTTTTTGCCCACCTGCTGAACTGGCACGTTTGAAACTTTTATCTCGTTCATCTTCTCTTACCACATCCACGCGACCCCGCTGTTGTTTCTTTCGTGGATGATTGTGATGAACATCGGGTCTCTCTTGTTCAACAAAACCTGACTTTAACAATTCTTCTAAAACTAATTCAGATTCAGAAGTGACGATAAAAATCTCTTGCACGGCAGTAGTTGTCTTAGCTAATAATTTAATTCCATTATCGGTAAAATATTGGAAATTCAGTGACTCTCGATAGCTTTTAGATGGAGCAATCGTGCCAGTAAGGATTGACTCAATCTCATCAAGCTGTGCGATTTTCCGTAGTGTCTTGGCGAAATCTCCGATAATCGTATGCATGATTTTCAGTTTTCCATCTCGATGTCGCATATCGGCCACGACACAAACCCCCACTCGTTATTCTTAATGTTTCATTATATCCCACTTGTACCAAGATGAAAAATAGAATTCTGGTTAATCGATCTCAACCAAACTGCAAATGGTCTATCCTGTGTTTCTAGCGATTTATAAAAAACAGCATCCCCAGATTCACTACAAAACTTTCAACTCAGTACGGTCCTAACTGATATTCAGTTAGTTGAGCAAGCTACAATTTGAATTGGACAGATAATGGTTCCTCCAGCGCATCAAAAAGCCTACAAGAATACATCCACCAAATGTACCTCTCCGGATCTTCTTCCTAAATTAAAACGGAGTGGCGAACGGCCATGAGCAACAACCCCTTGGCAATCCACCACACATCATCTTTAAAAACCCTGATGTGTACTGGTTATCATTTCTCCAGTGTAACCCACGTGACTACGATTTAAGGGCGGGCAAGCTCGTTCATTATGACTAAAAAAGTAAACTAATGAACACGATTTGCTACTCACTTTGTTTTGATTTGTTATACTAAGTTCAAAATGACAGGGAGTAGGTGATTACTATGCCTTTTGTGCCACGTTTATCTACCACAGAGAAGATGGTGGATCCTGAAACTGCCTATATGGAATTCAATCTTCAAACGGATATGGGGTATGGAGAATGGTTAGCCTACTTCATGCAACGCGAAGTCGCTGCACGGCGATTTAATGGCTACATGATGCAAACAGATGTAAATGTCGCCAAAGTGTCAACTACCCCCGTAGAGATCCATCTCTTTACACGCGGTATCTTCGTGTCGAGTCCCGGTGAAACGCAAGAGTACTTCTATGAACTCCCTCGTTCCTCGCTCTTCTTAGCACGCGCCTATTTCCTTGCACACAATTCTGCTAATTCAAATGTACACGGCTATCACCCGCACACAGATGAACTTAGCGCACTTGATCTATGGGTGCAACAAGAAGACGGACAGCAACTCATTTATACTTTTTTCTACGAAGCACATCTAAAAACAGCTCACGGTGAGTATCAGATTGAACGGTACACACTGTAACTACATCACATATGAAAGCAGGTGCAAATCATGCAAATAATTCCTCTCGCGTTGGGTCAATCAGACCATGCGATTACACTTTGGGATGAAAACCCGGAACTATCTATTGTTTTTCCACGCCCTTTGCAATTTGTATCCGAACTCGCATGGGGCCTCGGAACGCTCGACGATCTTCCCTGTCTTATCCTTTACCTCTTTATTGCTGAGCACACCGTCGAACTTTACTTACCTGAAAAATTGCCTACAAAACCGGATGAGAAAGTGGACGTCTGGCAAACGATCTTATCTTGGCGTCCAGATTTACTCAAAGTAAGGTATGGAGACTCACCAGTTGATAAGGAACACGAAGTGACTTTGTTATTTCCAAAGGAAGAAGAGGAAAGTCTCATAACAAAATTGACATCATTCATTTTACAAACGAAAGAAAAAGTGAGTGATGATTATGGTCAAGCAGAAGCAATTGACCGGTTAACGCATGTGCTACGTGAAGTGTCGATGTAAGGGGAGCGGTACAAGTGCATTTAGAAAGTCATGAGGTATTCAGAACAACGGTACAGTATGGCAGCATTACAAAGGCGGCTCAGATGCTGCATATGACGCAGTCAACGGCTAGTCGTCATTTACAGTCATTGGAAGATGAATATGGTGGTCTACTGGTAGAACGCGCGACAAACGGATTGACACTTACTGCATTTGGAAAAGCTTTGTATCCTTATACACTGGATTTACTCGCCTGTCATGGGCGTGCAAAAGAAGAATTGGCTGCATTGCGACACTCTGGTGGTGAACTCTCAGTAGGTGCTACGATGTCTATTGGAGAATACATGCTACCAGCTATTCTGGGTCAATTTTTAAAAGTTGAACCGCATGTCGATATCAAAATGCGCGTGTCCAATACGAGCGAAATTGTTCTAGATTTAATTCGACACCGCATTGATGTGGGATTAGTCGAAGGCATTCTCACAACGGAAGAAATCGAAGTGACCCCGTGGAAAACAGATGAGATTGTGTTAGTCTGCAATCCATCACACGAATTTGCCAAGAAATACCCTATATCATTGCATGCACTTACGTCACAAGTACTTTTGTGGCGAGAAGAAGGGTCTGGGACACGACAGGTCACTGAGCAAGCATTTGAACGGATCGGCATCTTGTCGAAGCTCGATCGAACGATGGAACTTGGCAGCACACAGGCGATAAAATCGGCGATCGAAGCTGATTTGGGGATCGCCTTTTTATCGCGGCTTACAATTGAACGCGAGTGTACACTGCAGAGTCTAGTCGAAATTCCAATTCGCGATTTCACGATTTCTCGACAACTGTACATGATTGAACGAAAGGAAAGATTTCAAAAAATGACAGTTGAACGTTTTCGAAAAATGTTAAAAAATTTATAATTTCCCCAGGAATTGTGTCCGCTTTGTGAATACCCCTATGCAACTTTTGCATTACCCTCATAGCCAGATCTGATGGTACGCTGGTTCCATCACAGTTGCATTAGGAGGTCTGGCTATGATTGAACTTGAAGTTCTTCCAAATATAGAGAAACCACCCGTCCGATGGGGGAAAGTCATTAACCAAGAAACTTGCATTGGATGTCACGCGTGTACCGTTGCTTGTAAGTCAGAACACTTGGTTCCTCTTGCCATCAATCGAACCTATGTAAAACAAGTGGAAGTAGGTACGTATCCACAAGTAAGTCGTCAATTTCAAATTACGCGTTGCAATCAATGTGATGAAGCACCCTGCGTGCCGATTTGCCCCGTGACTGCCATGTTTAAACGTCCAGATGGCATTGTCGACTTTGATCGTGAAGTATGTATTGGCTGCAAAGCCTGCATAGCGGCCTGTCCGTATGATGCAATTCAGATCAGTCCAGACTCTCACAGTGCCGAAAAATGCAATTTTTGCGCACATCGCATTGATCAAGGTCTCGAACCAGCTTGCGTTGTCGTCTGTCCGGTAGAAGCGATTGTCGTTGGCAACCTCAATGATCAAAACAGTGAGGTACACCAACTTATTGCACGCAAAAAAGCAGATGTACGCAAACCTGAAAAAGGTACAGAACCCAAAGTGTATTATATTGGTGCGAGCGATTACACGCTAAATTCGGCAAAATCCAAATACGAAACACACCACATGTATTCCAATCAAAATGAAGGTTACCCAGTGATGGAAGAGAAACATCACCCCCAAAAACACAGTATAGCAGCTGCGCGCCTCGCATATGACGTCCCTCACAACTCACCCTGGCATTGGGAAGTCTCCCTCTATACGTGGACAAAGTCTCTTTCCGCTGGCGTTTTTATAATTTTTGCCATTCTTACATTTGCTGGCCAGACACTGGATTCACAATGGAACATTACAAACGCCGTCGTTGGCGGTATCTTTCTTGGACTAACAGGCATTTTGCTTATTAAAGACCTCGAACAACCCGCGCGCTTTATTCGAATTTTTACAAGACCACAATGGAAATCATGGCTCGTACGTGGTTCTTTTATTATTGCCATTTATAGTCTCATTTTGCTTGTGCAATTTGTCTTGGGAATCGTCAGTTTATCAGGCGGTATAACACTCGCTATATTCGGTCTCATTTTTGGTGGGTTTACTGCAATTTATACAGCATTCCTGTTCGCACAAGCAAAAGGTCGCGATTTATGGCAAAACCCTACGTTACCTCTACACCTCTTCTCACAAGCAACACTCGCTGGTGCCGCCCTGTACTCTTTGCTCGGTTTATTGTTCCCAATGTCAAGTAGTGCCCTTTCTATCGTACACATTACTCTCTTAGTTGCCCTAGCAACGCATCTCATCCTCATCGTCAGCGATTCGGTTATTCCACATTCACTCGTTGGCGCGAGAAGAGCCGCGCATCAGATGATTTTTGGTAAATATCGCACTTACTACTGGACGGGAATTCTTGTAGGAACATTACCCCCTCTCCTCATTGCCATTTTTACAAGCAACCTCGGTTTTATGGCAGTTGGTAGCGTGCTCGCTTTAATCGGATTAATGACCTATGAACACGCGTACGTTCAAGCTGGGCAATCGATTCCACTTAGTTAATTGGAGGGAAGTATCATGATGACACGCGAAGATCAATTACGCAGCATTGAAGGCTACGGAAATTTACAAACTCATCCAGATCCAGCCAAATGGGATGATTGGCAAGAACTTGACGCACAAGCTTGGCCACGAAAAAAATATCATCGCTATGAACTTATTCCAACCGTTTGTTTTAATTGTGAATCTGCTTGTGGCCTGCTGGCTTATATCGATAAAGACTCAGGGGAGATTCGGAAACTGGAAGGACACCCACTTCATCCTGGCAGTCGGGGACGAAACTGTGCAAAAGGTCCAGCCACGATCAATCAAGTGACAAATCCCGAACGAATTTTGTATCCGCTAAAGCGATTAGGTGAGCGAGGCGATGGGAAGTGGGAGCGAACGACGTGGGACGTTGCGCTCGATGATATCGCTGCACGCATCCGAAAGAGCTTACTTGCTGGCAAACAAGATGAGGTTGTATATCACGTAGGACGTCCTGGAGAAGACGAATATACGGAACGCGTACTCAAATGTTGGGGAATTGACGGCTTATCTTCTCATACCAATGTCTGCTCGGCAGGGGGTAGGGCTGGCTATGCATTCTGGATGGGGTATGATCGCCCGTCACCAGATTACGCGAATGCACGCTTTATTCTGATGATGAGTGCTCATTTAGAATCCGGACATTATTTTAACCCAAATGCGCAACGCATCATAGAAGCGCAACAAAGAGGAACCAAAATTGCTGTCATTGACACTCGATTGTCAAACACGGCTGCAAAGGCAGATTACTGGTTATCCCCCTGGCCTGGGACAGAGACATCACTTTTACTGGCGATTGCAAATGGAATCATTCAGACAGATCGCTACAATCGTACATTTTTACATGATTGGGTCAACTGGAAGGAGTTTATGCAAGATCGGGAGTATCTTGCAGAACTTCGGGATCGTGGATTTTTGGAAAATATTCCGAAAGGTAGAGAATTCGAGGATTTCATTGTTATTTTAAAACAAATCTATCAATACTACACACCCGAATGGGCGCAGGAGGAAAGTGGCGTATCTGCAGAGATGATTCGCCAAATAACCGATGAAATTGTTCGTGCAGGTACAGCATTTGCATCGAACATCTGGCGTAATGCGGCGGCAGGGCATCTCGGTGGGTGGATGATTACACGGGCGCTAAACTTCCTTAACGTCCTGGTCGGTGCAGTAGGTGAGACAGGCAGTATGTTGCCAAATTCATGGGTGAAATTTATCCCTGCTCGCCATTCCTCACCCACACCCATTAAAGTTTGGAATGAAAATCACTGGCCACGTGAATATCCACTTTCTTTCTTTGAGATGAGTTTTTGTTTGCCGCACATTTTAAAAAAGCGAAACAAACGACTCGAGGTGTATTTCACACGTGTCATGAACCCCGTTTGGACGTTTCCTGACGGATTTAATTGGATAGAAATGTTCAAAGAACCAGATCGTGTTGGCTGCCATGTCACACTGTCCCCGGTGTGGTCAGAGACATCTCAGTTTTCTGATTACGTTTTGCCAATGGGACTTGCTCCAGAACGGCATGATTTACACAGTTACGAGACCCAAGCGTCACAGTGGATTGGTTTTCGTCAGCCAGTTCTACGAGTATCAAAAGAGCGTCATGGTGAACAAATTCGCGACACACGTGATGCCAATCCCGGAGAAGTATGGGAAGAAAACGAATTTTGGATTGAATTGTCATGGCGTATTGATCCAGACGGTTCACTAGGGATTCGCCAATACTTTGAGTCCCCCTATCACCCAGGCGAAAAAATTACTGTTTTAGAATACTATCAATGGATTTTTGAGAATGCTGTACCCGGTCTTCCAGAAGCAGCATCTGCCGAAAATCTCACTCCACTTGCATATATGCAAAAATATGGCGCCTTTGAAGTCACAAAAGACGTCTATGCACTAAATCGTAAACCAGTCGATGGAGATATCCTGAAAAAAGCTACGATCGTTCCAGAAGGAGAGAACGGAGAAAATATAGCCACACATGAAATGGGCGTGTGGGTCGACCAGGCTCCCCACACCGCAAATCACGTTCCGGTTGCGGGACCTTTTAAAAATGCAAGCGGGAAAGTTCGTGCAGGTATTGTTGTCAATGATCGAGCAGTGAAAGGATTCCCAACGCCATCAGGGAAATTAGAGTTTTTCTCTACGACACTTCGGGACTGGGGCTGGCCAGAATACGCGATCCCGATTTATCCACGCAATGAAATAGAACGCAAACGCATGCCGCATATCGTGAGTCAAGTGCATTTTAAAACGATCGATTTTGAACATAATGAGTACATCTTACTACCAACATTCCGTCTACCAATGTTAATCCACACTCGAACAAACGGTGCCAAATGGTTACATGAAATTGCACATACCAATCCTGTATGGGTTCATCCAGAAGATGCAAAGCGCCTCCAGGTGCAAACGGGTGATGAAGTGAAGATCAGCACAGAAATCGGCTCCATCGTCGATAAAGTATGGGTGACAGAAGGGATTCGTCCAGGAGTTATTGCTTGTTCACATCATCTTGGACGCTGGCGTTTACATGAAGAAACCGGGAGTGACCGATGGAGCAGTTCCCTTGTGAAGATCAAACAAGTTACGAAAGGCAAGTGGCAAATGAAACAAATTCATGGTCCAACCCCCTTCAAGAGCACAGATAAGGATTCTGAGCGCATCTGGTGGTCGGATGGCGGTGTACATCAAAATGCCATCTTTCCTGTGCAACCTGACCCGATCAGTGGGATGAACTGCTGGCATCAGCGCGTACGGATCGAAAAAGTCTCAGGAATTCATTACGGTGAGATTGAAATTGACACAGAAAAGGCCTACGAAGTATTTGAACGGTGGCTTGAAATGACGCGTCCTGCCCCAGGACCCGGAGGATTATATCGACCGATTTGGATGCTTCGCGTACTAAAACCTCATCCAGATGCTTATATCGTACCAGAAGGAACACCTGGAATGGTTGAGATTCCTCCGATTGAAAGACAGACTGCCAAAAGTACTACATTACCAACAGCCTAGTCAGTGTTAGCGTAACTGTAATTCTAAAATAAATAGCCGAATGACGAAATCTCATCGTCATTCGGCTATTTATTTATAACAAAAAAATTAAAAATCGAATTACAGTTTACTTAATACGTTGCGGACACCCTCAGCAGATTTATGTAAAGCTGCTTTCTCCTCTGCTGTAAGTTCAATTTCATAGATTTTTTCTACACCATCTTTACCAAGCATTACAGGTACGCCTAAGAACAAATCATTTACACCATATTCTCCTTTTACATAAGCCGAGCAAGGCATAATGCGACGCTTATCTTTAATGATCGACTCCACCATTTGAACAATGGAGGCACCAGGAGCATAATAGGCGCTCCCTGTTTTCAAATAATTAACAATCTCTGCTCCACCTTGACGTGTGCGTTGTACAATGCGATCAAGCGTTGCTTTATCAAGTAACGTCTCTACTGGAATACCGCTCACATACGAATAGCGAGTTAATGGCACCATATCGTCGCCATGCCCACCAAGGACAAATCCCGTGACATCTTCAAACGAAACACCAAGTTCAAGCGCCAGAAAGGTCCGGAAACGAGCGGAATCGAGAACGCCACCAAGTCCAATAATCTTTTCTGGTGCAAATCCACTCTCATGGTAGGCTACTTGTGCCATGACATCGGATGGATTCGTCACTAATACAAGCTGTGCATTAGGAGAACGTGAGGCAATCTCCTTCACAACAGAACGAACTACTTTTACATTCGTGTCCATTAAATCGTCACGGCTCATGCCAGGTTTACGTGCAATACCCGCTGTAATCACGACTACATCTGAATCTGCGGAGTCGTCGTACGAGTTGGCGCCAGTAATAAGGCTGTCATACCCTTCAACAGGAGCTGCCTCCTGTAAATCTAACGCCTTGCCTTGCGGAACGCCTTCCACAATGTCCGTAATGACAACGTCACCTAGTTCTTTTAAGGCCAAATAGTGAGCTACGGTAGCACCGACATTACCTGAACCAACAACAGTAATTTTTGGACGTTTCATGACTTACGTCACTCCTTTGTTTTGATTGCACGTTAATCTGTTCCTAGACTTGGGAAGTTTTCACTTCTCCTACACGCCGATGATGCTGTGGTCGCCAAGCAAGCAACGTGCCATCTGCGATCCCTTTTAGAGTACCTAAACTGACTACCACAAAGCAACCCGCTAAGACAAGAAGTTGAATGAAAGATGCAATGAAAAATAGTTTGAAGTCAGTTAAATGATAGAGTGCATACGTACCTGCTGTAAAACTGCCAAGCGGAAAGACGTAGCTCCACCAACCAAGTGAATAAGGAATTCCTTGCCCACGCTTCGAAAGATGCATGAGTGAATACAGTGTGGAGATGATCGACCACCAAACTCCGGTACCCCACAATGCGGTCGCTGCAACAAGGCCGATTGCGCGTAACCCAGGAATAAACGTTGGTAAGAAAGCATGTGCAGTCAACGGAATCGTAGCAAGCGTGCCCATTGCCATACCAATAGGCCCAATTTCAATCCACACACTTGGAGCTAAATGTCCAGGAACTACGCGATGATACATGAGACGCATATAAAACAGAGCACTCACCATGATGAAGAGAAAAAACGTCATTCCAAACATCATGAGATCAAATGCAGTCATTCCCATATCAAGAGCTTTATTGCCCCAAAAGGGCAACAAATTTGCACCATCAGCTGCAGCCACAATCGGTGGCACCACGGGAATCAACCAACTTCCAAGAGCATCTTCTGGTGCAATTTCATGCTGTGTAAACATGAGATAAGGGATTACAATCACTGAAAATAAACTAACCAACACACCTGCAATCCATAACCCCTGACTGAGATGCAAAGCCAATTCAAACGGTAAAATGTGTGTTCCAACGAGAAAAAAGTCATTCCCAATGACATTGACCGCCATCGCCAGCGCTCCATAAAACAAAGCTCGCGTCGGATCAAAAAAATCGTGTAGGGCATCTTGTGTATGCATTACCCAACGTGATGTCCATAGTGTCAAAGCAACAAGTAATAACAACGTTCCAATAATGAATGCAGTCACGCCTAATTGTGCGTGATACGGGAAAGCCATAGGCGAAGTATAAGCGAGACCACCCATAATGCCAACTCCCATGACGACAGTAAACCAATTGGTTCCGATCTGCTTTGCTATTGACGTCATGTTATAACCTCCTGTGATATACTGAATAACATATGTTCACTTTATCGGATAAACGAACATCTTTGATATCGATTATGAAATACTTTATATAATTTTTTTTTATAATATACACAAGGTCGGAGGTCTAACATGAATCCATTTGAACCATGGAGAACTTTCATTACTGTTGCAGACGCAGCGAGCGTCTCAAGGGCGGCGACCAAACTACGCGTTTCACAACCAGCCGTTAGTCAGCAGCTAAAGCAACTAGAGACGCTCTATCGCACAACACTTTTCGTGCGTAGACATCGCGGGATTAGTTTGACCGCAGCAGGCCTTATCTTATACGACGAGGCAGTTCAAATTCTTAACCATGTTGAACATTCCTTTGAACAAGTGAATGATGCCGCGGTTCATGCCACAGGCGTGCTTACAATCGGCGCGAGTATGACGATTGCGGAGTACGTTGTGCCCCTTGCCTTGGCGCGATTTCGCGCGATCCGACCAAAAGTAAAGGTGAAATTAATTACTGGAAACACAGATGAAATCAGCCACGGCATCGCCAACAACAACTTACTCTTAGGGTTAGTGGAAGCCCCGCTCTATGACACACGTTTAACTCAAGAACCTTTTTTAACGGATGAACTAGGTCTCGTGATTCCTACGTGGCACTCCTTACACAATCGCTCCACCGTCTCCTTATCCGAATTACAAACGGATCGGCTATTAATACGAGAAAGCGGGTCTGGGACAAGATCTGTATTTGAAGAAGCGTTGCGTTTAGAAGGACTCACTCTGCGCGACTTCACTATTTATTTGGAAGCCAACAACCCGCAAGCGCTAAAGGCTCTCGTGGAGGAAGGGTACGGAATTTCGATTATGTCAAAATGGGTCGTGCAACAAGAAGTTACTATGAAACGTTTGGCTTTTATCCCGATCGAATCAAAGGCAACAAAACGGAATTTTTTAGCCGTTTGGCATAAATCGCACAGTGAAGATCCTCTATTAAATTCCTTTGTTGAGGTACTTCGTCAGTTAGATCATGCAGAGTTAAGCTAAACGATTGTGCTATACTAATGCAAGATGCGATAAATGGGGTGACCATGATATGGCGGGTTCCAAGAAGAGTAAAGAGCGAAAAGAACAATTTACGACGTCTTCCGGAATTACGGTTAAGCGAGTATATGATTTTTCCTGCGCATTAACCACGAAGACGTTCGAACAAAAACTTGGAGAACCGGGGATGTATCCGTTTACGCGCGGCGTGCAATCGACGCTGTATCGTGGCCGGCTATGGACCATGCGGCAGTATGCAGGTTTTGGCGACGCCAAACAGACAAATGCACGCTTTCGATATCTTCTTGAACAAGGTCAAACGGGCTTATCAACCGCTTTTGACTTGCCCACTCAGATTGGCTACGACTGCGATCATCCTTTCGCACAAGGGGAAGTGGGAAAGGTCGGCGTGTCGATTTCGTCACTCGAAGATATGGAAACTTTATTTGATCAAATTCCACTCGACCGCGTCAGCACCTCGATGACAATTAATGCACCAGCGTCTGTCCTCTTAGCCATGTATATCGTTGTCGGGGAAAAACAAGGCGTGTCGATTGAGAAACTTTCAGGAACCATACAAAATGACATTTTAAAAGAATATGTAGCTCGTGGCACTTATATTTATCCTCCAGAACCCTCTATGCGTTTAATCACCGATATTTTTGCGTTCTGCGCAAATCATGCACCTAATTTTAACACCATTAGTATCAGTGGGTATCATATACGAGAAGCTGGTAGTACTGCGGTGCAAGAAGTTGCCTTTACCCTTGCCAATGCGCGTGCCTACGTGGATGCCGCACTTGCCGCAGGTCTCGCCATTGACGACTTTGCCCCGCGACTCTCCTTTTTTTTCAATGCACACAACCACTTTTTTGAGGAAATTGCAAAATTCCGTGCCGCACGGCGCATCTGGGCAAGCCTCATGCGCGATGAGTACCAAGCCCAAAATGCAAAGTCATGGCAACTGCGTTTCCATACGCAAACAGGGGGTTCAACGCTTACGGCCCAGCAACCAGACAATAATATTGTACGTGTCACGTTGCAGGCGCTCGCAGCAGTACTCGGTGGCACACAAAGTCTTCACACAAACTCACGCGATGAAGCGTTGGCACTTCCTACGGAAGAATCTGCACGCATTGCATTGCGAACACAGCAAATCATCGCCCACGAGAGTGGTGTGGCGGACACAGTAGATCCACTTGGTGGCTCATATTTCATCGAAGCGTTAACAGATGACATCGAGCAGCAATCGCTCACCTACATGAAAGGGATTCAAGAAATGGGCGGGGCTGTACGCGCAATCGAACAAGGCTACATGCAACGCGAGATACAAACTGCAGCATACGAGACTCAACTAAAAATTGAACACAAAGAGGATATTGTCGTAGGTGTTAACGCATTTACGACAACGTCAGACAAAGAACCAATCTTGCATAAAATTGACCCTCACCTTGAAATAGAAGCGCGTGATCGCATCGCACAAGTTCGCTCAAAACGCGACGCAGACAAAGTGACACAAGCACTGAACAAGCTACGACAAGCGGCGATAGGACAGGACAATCTCATGCCCTACATAATTAGCGCCGTACGAGAATACACGACTCTTGGTGAGATTTGCAATGTTCTGCGGGAAGTCTTTGGTGAATATACCCCGCAGCAGTTTTAAAATTGTTTGACTGTGGAGGGATTACAGTGAATCGTCCAATTCGCGTACTCGTGGCAAAACCTGGACTGGATGGACATGATCGAGGTGCATTAATCGTGGCCCAAGGTCTGCGCGATGCCGGAATGGAAGTCGTATATACTGGATTGCGGCAAACCGTTGAACAAATTGTTCACGCAGCCATTCAAGAAGATGTGGACTGCATCGGACTGTCTTCCCTATCCGGTGCACACATGGCGCTATTTCCGGCAGTGGTTAACGAGCTTAAAAAACAAGGGGTACATGATATCTTGGTCATTGGCGGAGGAGTGATTCCTCCCGATGACGTGCGTCAATTAAAGTCACTTGGCATTGCAGAAGTATTCACACCAGGCAGTACAATTACTGATATGGCGCAGTTTATCCGACTTCACGTGAAGGAGAAAAAGTGGACGGGAGACTTCGAGCCACCAACAAAGGTTGATCATATTGGCATCGCAGTAAATGACATGAAGTCAGCAATCGAATTCTATGAGGGATTACTTGGCTTCTCCATTGTTCACGATGAACAAATAGAGGATCAACAGGTGCATGCTGTTTTTATTCAAGTCGGTGAATTACATATTGAATTGCTCGAATCCACTTCAGACAACGGACCGATTGCTCGTTACATTTCGACTAAGGGACCCGGCATTCATCATATTGCTTATCGTGTCACAGACATCGAAGATTGGCTCATTCGAGCACGCCAAGCTGAATATCGCTTGATTGATGAAGCGCCGCGAAACGGTGGACAACATAAACGTATCGCATTTCTACATCCCAAGGGAACACAAGGGGTACTCACTGAATTCTGTGAAGTTATTCAAAGTGATTCCTAAGCTATTTAGCAATACAGGAGGTCTACATGTGGACGATAAGTTAATCGGATTAGAAGATCGGCGGAGCAAAATTGAACGTGGGGGCGGCGATCGACGCATTTTAGCTCAACACGAAAAAGGGAAGTACACTGCGCGCGAGCGCATTGACATGCTGCTTGACAACGGAACCTTTCGCGAAATTGGAGCTTTTATTGAACATCGCGGATCAAACTTTGGAATGGATCTGATGGAAGCTCCCGCAGAAGGCGTCGTAACCGGCTGGGGGAAAATCGCAGGTCGACTGATTTATATTTTCGCACAAGATTTCACTGTATTTGGCGGAGCTCTCGGTGAAATGCATGGTCAAAAAATGGCTCGTATCATGGATCTTGCTGCAAAAAATGGCGCACCTATAATTGGTCTGAACGATTCAGGTGGAGCGCGTATTCAAGAAGGCGTTGTATCGTTAGATGGATACGGACACGTTTTTTATCGCAATGCGATCTATAGTGGCGTCGTGCCGCAGATTTCAGTGATTATGGGTCCATGTGCTGGGGGCGCTGTATATTCCCCAGCGATTACAGATTTTATTTTTATGGTAGATGGAACCAGTCAAATGTTTATCACCGGTCCTAAAGTGATTGAAACGGTGACAGGTGAATCAATTACTTCAGAAGATCTTGGCGGAGCAACTGTTCATGCAAGTGTCAGTGGGGTGGCACATTTTGCCACAACAACAGAAGAGGATGCCTTTGCAGGAGTCCGTAAACTGTTGTCATTCCTGCCGCAAAATCACCGTGAGGCTCCACCGCTTGGAGAGATTGACTCACAGTGCATATTTGATGAAGAGCTTGCGAAGATGGTACCGACTGATCCAACCAAACCATACAATGTACTTGAAGTCATCAAACGAATTGTTGATTATGGCGACTTTCTTGAAGTAGCCCCTCAATTTGCTAAAAATGCAGTCGTTGGTTTTGCTCGTATGGCGGGGCATCCCATCGGCATCGTAGCCAATCAACCAAAGTTCCGTGCTGGTGGACTAGATATTGACTCCTCCGACAAAATCTCACGCTTTATTCGGTTTTGCGATTCGTTTAATATTCCCATTGTAACGTTTGAAGATGTCACAGGATTTATTCCTGGAATTCAACAAGAGCACCAAGGGATTATTCGTCACGGAGCAAAAATTTTATATGCATACAGTGAGGCGACTGTTCCTAAAATTACGGTGATTTTACGCAAGGCATATGGTGGCGCCTATGTTGCTCTTAATTCGAAAGCCATCGGGGCCGATCTCGTCTTGGCATGGCCCACCGCTGAAGTTGCGGTCATGGGATCAGAAGGAGCCGCAAACATCATTTTTGCGCGTGAAATCGCCCAAAGTAAAGATCCTGAATTGACACGCGCTCAAAAAATAGCAGAATATAAACACCGCTTTGCGAATCCCTATATTGCTGCGGCCGCAGGAATGATCGACGATGTCATCGACCCGCGTGAGACCCGTCAAAAGCTGCTTGATGCACTTGAATCGTTACGCCACAAAGAAGAAGTACGTCCTGGTAAAAAACATGGCAATATTCCGTTGTAACAAGGGAGAGGTAACGTGGATAAGACACTGGATATCGATCAAGAACGACTCATTGCTGATTTTATGACACTTGTCTCCATTGGCAGTCATTCGCGGGAAGAAGCAAATGTGGCCGCTTATATTAAAGGTGCAGTTGAAGAATTGGGTTATGTTGTGGCGGAGGATCATGCCGGAGATATTGTTGGTGGAAATACCGGGAATCTCATTGTACGCGTCCCTGGCAACCCAAACTGGCCCACCATCCTTCTGATGGCTCATATGGACACCGTTGCTCCTGGCCACGGCGTGCGTCCCATCCGGCATGCCGATCGCATCACAAGCGATGGGAAAACCGTCTTAGGGGCTGACGACAAAGCGGGTGTGGCTGGCTTATTGCATCTTCTGACAGTTCTTCATTCGACCAAGGAAGAACATCCACCACTTGAAGTGGTATTTACCATCTGTGAAGAAGTCGGCTTACTCGGTGCAAAAGCACTCGACCGCTCCTCGCTACAAGCGAGCTATGGATTTGTTTTTGATTCAGGCGGCCCACTTGGCTCAATTGTAACTCACGGACCCGCACAGGCAAAAATGAAAGCACTTGTGCATGGCAAAGCTGCACATGCAGGAATGGCTCCTGAAAAGGGAGTCAGTGCCATCGAAGTCACAAGTCAAGCAATTGCAAAGATGCACTTGGGTCGAATTGACGATCACACAACGGCGAATATCGGTCAAATTAAAGGTGGTTTTGCGACAAATATTGTATGTGATTTGGTTGAATTGTATGCAGAGGCGCGTAGTCTGAATGACGATCGTCTACGCATTCAACAAGAACACATGACACAGGTTCTTCAGGCCACAGCGAAGCAACACGGTGTCTTTGCGGAAGTTGATTGGACGGCAAGTTATCCATCGTTCGCACTACCACAAGACTCTTTTTTGCGAATCATTGCAACAAATGCGATGAATCGAATGGACGTAACACCAACATTTGTACATTCGGGTGGTGGAAGTGACGCTAATGTCATTAATAGCAAGGGGATTCCCGTCATTAATCTCGCCGTTGCATACCAACAAATTCACACCTTGGAAGAATGGATTTCACTAGATAATTTAACAGGGGCAGCTCAAATGATCTTAGAAATTGTTCGCGCTACTTCCGATTATGAACGTCACGTCTAAAGAGTTGTTCTGTTTTACGGGTGTTATGTAGAGCTGCGATCAGAAAGGCGAGAGCTACTCCGCCTGCAATCGCAGCTTCTTTGTTCTTCCTTTGACCAAAAGCAGACCAACTGGAAATTGAAAAATAACCAACTCCTGCGAACCAAGCAATGCGATTCGTTAAACGATGAAATGTACGTAATATCGTATGATCGTGAATTCGCTCAAAGCGAAAATGACCTGTGCTCAATTGTTCAAACGTTGAAATAACAGCGCCAGTAAGTCGTCTGAACGGATTCCATATACGATAGAACGCGCGTATCCAATCCATAAGGCCTATCGTTTGGAGCACATTCCGCCATGAACTCCGATGCTCCTCTGTGTCCGAATCTGTTTGTTTTTCATCGCTTTTAGTATGGTGTATTGTGAGAAAAGGATGGAGAATAGACAAGTAGGGAACAGCTGGCTCAATTTCCGTCGAAATACCTGCCACAATGCTCGCAGCGCGACCAAGAAACGTAAGGTGATAAGGTAACTGCAACGGTTGCTCATAAACAAAGGCCTGTAGAGCAACGAGAATTCCCTGAATCATCTCATTTGAAACTTGCGTCATAGATTGCTGATCAAAATAGGGAGCCATCAAGGCACTCAAAGACTGGAGTAAACGTTGGACATCCACACCAGGAAATATAATAACACCCATTTCCCGCAATGATTCCAGCATATGTTTTGCGTCTTCTTCAATGATCGCTAAAAGAAAATGACGTAATCCGTCTCGATTGCGCTGATCAATGCGCCCCATCATGCCGAAATCAAGAAAGATCAAATTACCGGTAGGCGTAATCCACACATTTCCCGGATGAGGATCAGCATGAAAAAGTCCATCTTTCATCACTTGGTATAAAAAAAATTCTAAATACTGTTGCGCAATCTGACGAGGCACCAATTGGTGTTCTCGCATAAACGTAAGATCATTCACTTTCCCACCTTCCAGATATTCCATCACTAGTACATGTGGGCGAGTTAAGTGTTCATAGAGTTTCGGGATCTTTATACCAGGACGCTTTTTGAAGTTGGCTTGAAACTCTGTTAAATAGCTGGCTTCCACTCGGTAATCTAACTCTTCGAGAGTGGTGCGTTCAACCTCTTCATAAATCGCTCGTAAATCAATATGCTCATGGATAACGCTAAATTTATGTAGAAAATAAATGACAATATGAATCGCCATTAAATCTGCACGAATCAGCCGATCAATATGGGGCCGTTGTACTTTGATTGCGACAAGTTCTCCGGTCGGTAAAGTACCTTTATGTACTTGTCCGAGTGAAGCTGCGGCAAGCGGGGTAGATTCAATGTCTTTAAAATACAGTTCTAAATCAAATCCATAGGAGCGCATCAATTCTTTTTGAATATTTCTAAACGAGACAGGAGTGATTTGATCTTGCAGTTGCTCCAATTCGAGTGTATAAACTTGTGGCAAGAGATCTGCACGAGTACTTAAGAACTGGCCCAATTTAATGAGCATGCCTTCAAGTTGTAATGCGATTTGACGAAATTCACGAGCCTGCTCACGCCATAGGCTATCCCATACCTCCATAGGTAAAGGGGTTCGACGGCGATGTTCCTTTCGTATCAACCGCATAATCTGCATGAAAAACTTGAGACTCATCGCAATAATTTTCACCATGCGATACAATCGATTTTGTACTTTATTGTGCCACATATTCACGAATCACAAAGGAATGAACTCGTCGTGCGATCGTGCGCTCTGCAAGAACGTTTGTTAACTTCGCGTCTGGATAAAGTCGCAACAACTGAAGATAATGGCGCACTTCATATACGCGTCCTGATACAGCAAATTTGTTCTTGTGATAAAATACTTTCACTGCGACTTCCCCCTTAGTTCACACAAGCTGCTCCATGTTTCATATGCTTAGGAGGTAACTATTATGAGCGAACAGTTACAAGAGACCAAGATTTCCTCAGAACCTATCTTTAGCGGGAAAATGATTCACTTGCGTGTCGATACAGTCTCTTTACCAAACGGCAAGACGACAACACGAGAAATTGTTTTACATCCAGGCGCTGTTGCTATTTTGGCGTTGCCAAGCGTGGATGATGTGCTTCTCGTGACACAGTATCGCTATGCCACTGGTCAAATTTCCATCGAGCTACCAGCTGGTAAACTTGAGCCAAATGAAAATCCTGATCTTGCAGCAAAACGCGAGTTACAAGAAGAGACCGGATATACAACAAGTGATATTCGTCCAATTTTTCAATTTTTCTCAAGCCCTGGTTTTTCGGATGAACGTATGTATCTGTATCTCGCAAGAAATTTAACAGAAGGGACACAGAACTTAGATGAGGACGAGTTTCTTGATTGTTTCCGTGCCACGCGAGAGGAAGTAAGAACGATGATCGCGAAGGGAAAGATTTCAGACGCCAAGACACTTGTCGGACTGTTATGGTGGCTACAACAATGACCCAAATAACACCCCAACTCCGCCCCTTTTACGTAGATGGACATGTCCATATCGGACGAGCAAGCCGGGGAGAACCAATCAAAATCTCCGCAGCCCCATCACTTACCATTGAACATGTAATGGGGACGGCAACTGAAGAGAAAGGGATTCAAATCCTTGGCATCATTGATGCTGTCACACCGCCTGTTCTGCGCGATCTCATGCAATTGGTTGCGACGGATCAACTAGCCGCGCACAAAGCAGGTGGACTCACAACACAGCGCGGACTCACACTACTCCTTGGCGGAGAAATCGAAATTCGCGGTCCGCACGGGGGATCTGCCCACTTTGGCGCATTTGTGCCAACTATCGATGCATTGAAGGAATTCGCTAGATGGTTGGCACTCGAACAAACAAATCCAAATCTCTCATCACAACGATTGAAATCCGCAGATGCAACTGCCCTCGGTCGACTCATGCAAGAACTGGACGGTATCCTCATTATCAATCATGCTTTTACTCCACATAAAGGTCTTTATGGCAACTGCGTAACGCACATGGCAGAAATGATTGATCCGCAGTATGTAACCACAGTTGAACTCGGATTATCCGCAGATACAGACATGGCAGATCACTTATCGGAACTTGCAGACTTCACTTTTGTCACCAATAGTGATGCACATTCCCTTTCGCGAGTTGCGCGCGAATATCATGTAGTTGCACTGACATCTCCTACTTTTGCAGCTTATAAATCAGCCTTACTCCGTGCTACAACAGAGCATATTGTGAAAAATGTCGGCCTATTTCCTGACCTCGGGAAATACCATCGCACGGCATGCGCTGTTTGCCACACCGCTTTAGAGAATGATCTAACGCCATGTAAAATATGCGGTTCTACCCGCGTGGTTCGCGGCGTTGCGAATCGATTAGAAGCAATTGCCGATCTTCCAATCGCTCAATCGCCAGCATTTCGTCCGCCCTATGTTCATCAAGTACCTCTTACCTTTATCCCAGGTCTGGGACCAAAAACAATGCAAAAATTACTCTCTCATTTTAGAACTGAAATGAACATTATCAACGAAGTAGCGATGACTGATCTATCTGCCGTTGTCGGCGAACGATTAGCCAACTTGATTGTGCAGGCTCGACATGGTCATTTACCAATTGAAGCTGGACATGGCGGAAAGTATGGAAAAATACTTGCAGCAGATGAAGTGCGTACGACGTCCTAATTGCGATTTCCCCGTCATAACTTAGATGGCAGGGGGGGAGCCGCTTGTTTCGCAACGCACATACATTCAAACCGTCCTTTTCTCTGCGGCCGCTTGCCGCAGAGGGAATCCGCCTGAGCCTCTTTTTAACCGTGTTATATGCAGTTGGATTTGCAACGGGTCCCCTCATGTACCTTTCCTTTCCGACTAATTTAAAATCTTCTTTCATTACACAAATCCATACCGCCTTGCTGTCCCTTTCTACATTCCACCCCGCCGCTCATGTGACGATTACCGAGACCACTGTTGAACTCCTCTTACTCTTTATGATGTGGATTTTTGCCCAAACTCCAATCGGCACTCCCTTTGTCGTGATCATTCTATTCTTGCGGGCCGTCAGTGCAGGACTTACCTTTCTTTCCATCCCATTAGCTTTTGGACTACGCGGATTCGGTTTTGATTTGCTTGCAATTGCGCCATCGAATATACTCACAGGAGGAAGTTTTATTTTTGCTGCTACAGTGGGTTTGCTATTGATCCGTCATGCACATAAAGGCGGTAAAACAACATTCCGCTATCCTGTATGGGTGGCCTATCACGGTGCTGTACTGTTCGCTGCAGGACTCCTATTCTGTTCTGGAAAGTTAGAAACAGTAGCTGCGATCCATGCCCTAGGATGGCTTGGTTTATCCAAAGCGCCTTAAAGCAGGAGAAGTCGGGGTGAACTGTGGAGCAGAAGCGATTTACCGTAATTAATGAATCATTTGTATGCAGGATCTGTCATACTGAAGTTCACCCACTACAAAAAGGATGCCGCAACCATTGTCCACACTGTTTGTACAGCATTCATGTGGACAAGTTTCCTGGTGATCGCAACGCTCAATGCAGTGGTATCATGAAACCTATACGCATCTTTATGCATAGCAAAAAGGGATATATGGTGGAACATCAGTGTGAACAGTGTAATTCCCGTTCAGTCAATAAATTGTCGCTTGAAGATCAGGTACAACCGGATGAGATGAATACAGTCTTGGAACTGATCCGCAAAAGTACTCTTTGATCTGATAAGCACCTATCTATTCTGAACGGAATCTCATAGAGGAGGTCTTTTTCTGTGCTTATTGGGGTACCTAAAGAAATAAAAAACAATGAAGATCGCGTGGCTATCACACCTGCTGGAGTACGATCGCTGATCTCAAATGGACATAAAGTCATTGTCGAAACAGAAGCTGGAATTGGAAGTGGCTTTCTTGATGAAGACTACTTCAAAGCAGGTGCGAAGATCGGATTGACCGCAGCCGATGTGTGGAACCGCGTCGATATGATCATGAAGGTTAAAGAACCATTACCTACAGAATACCAATATTTTCGTCAGAACTTAATTCTATTCACATATCTACACCTTGCACCAGAATATGAACTTACCCAAGCACTGATAAAAAGCGGCGGAGTGGCAATCGCTTACGAAACCATCCAGTTACCTGATCGCTCACTTCCGCTTCTCATGCCAATGAGCGAAGTGGCCGGACGTATGTCTATTCAAATTGGCGCCCATTATCTAGAGCACCCAGTTGGCGGAAAAGGGATCGTACTAGGTGGTGTACCCGGTGTCATGCCTGGACAAGTAGTCATTGTTGGAGGCGGTATTGTCGGAACAAATGCGGCGAAAATGGCTCTCGGTACAGGCGCAAATGTCACCATACTAGATGTCAATGCCGATCGTTTACGCCAACTTGACGACCTGTTTTCAGGACGCGTACGTACCCTTATGTCAAACGAGTACAATTTAGAGTTTGCTGTGCAATCTGCTGATCTATTGGTTGGAGCTGTCTTAATTCCGGGAGCTCGTGCACCAAAATTAGTTACTGAACAGATGGTTGAAAAAATGGCGCGTGGATCTGTTATTGTCGACGTTGCGATTGATCAAGGTGGTTCAATCGAGACGATCGATCATGTAACGACACACAGCAATCCAACCTATGAGAAGCACGGGGTCATCCATTATGCAGTAGCCAATATGCCCGGTGCTGTTCCGCGTACGTCAACACTTGCATTGACAAATGTGACACTACCCTATGCATTACAACTCGCAAACAAGGGCTATGTGCAGGCTGTATTAGACAATGCTGCGCTTGCTAAAGGTGTCAATGTCTTAAACGGACATGTCACATATGAGGCGGTTGCAAAGGGACTAAAAATGGATTATAGCCCCCTCGATCAGGTTCTGGTAGGCTAAATCTTCATCCTCTATGTCATATTTTCATCCCCCTTCGCATACATGAATGCATGCGAAGGGGGATTTATATGAAACTATTTTATGCAGGAATTGTATTTATAACCGCTACTTACGCATTATCTTTAGTACTTGGACAATTTAATGCTCATTTACTATTTGATATGTCTGGTGTTATCGGCATTGCACCCATATGGCGAGAAATTGCCGCCTATATTCTAGCGGGACCCTAAATCAAGTAGGGTGGGCCAGCCTCCGACTCTACGATACCTGCAAAGGAGGTTACGCAATCATGGATAACATGATCGCATTATTCATTCAATACATGATTGTAGAACGTGGGCTCTCTACAAACACAGTACACGCATATCAAACTGATTTGGTTGCATTTACGCGTTTTCTAGAAAATCGAGGAATTTCTGAGTTGCATCAAGTGGATCGAACACTGCTTGTTTTATATCTTCAACATCTACGCCTCAATCAGCGTGCTACATCAACAAGTGCGCGCAACTTAGCAAGCCTGCGCGCACTTTTCGAATTTCTCACACGGGAAAAATATCTAGATCGCGATCCCGCACACGATCTCGAAACACCCAAAGCGGCAAAACGCTTACCTCACAGTCTGACGCTTGAAGAAGTGGATCATCTCCTTGCTGCCCCTGATTCTCATACACCTATAGGTATGCGTGATAAAGCGATGCTGGAATTGCTCTATGCAACTGGAGTTCGCGTAACAGAACTTATCTCACTTACAATCACCGATGTTAATTTAAGTGCCTCATTTATCCAATGTTTTGGAAAAGGCGCAAAGGAACGTATTATCCCACTTGGAGGAGCCGCGCGCGCGGCTATTGAATCCTATATCCTTTCTGCGCGTACTCAGATTCTGCGTGAAAAAAGAGAATCAATCCTATTTGTCAATCATCTTGGAGACCCGCTTTCGCGCCAAGGATTTTGGAAAATTATTAAGAAATATGCGAAAGTCGCGGGCATTGCGTCAGACATTACTCCTCACACTTTACGACATTCCTTTGCTACCCATCTTCTAGAAAACGGTGCTGATCTCCGAGCCGTTCAGGAAATGTTGGGACATGCAGATATTTCAACGACTCAAATTTATACCCATGTAACGCGAAACCGATTGCAGGACGTCTATAATAAGAGTCATCCGCGCGCATAGCGCTCATTTTTGAAGTGAGGTGAATGATATGAAACGGCGAGTGGTCCTCATCGTTCTTGACTCAGTTGGAATTGGACATGCACCTGATGCAAAACTCTACGGAGATGAAGGCGCAAATACAATTGCCCACGTCGCACAGTCCCTTCACGGGCTGAACGTTCCACATCTAGCATCGCTTGGTCTTGGTAAAATCAGTCCCATCACAGGTGTCTCGACGTCTTACATACATGGCGCATACGGAATGATGCAACCTCAATCAGCGGGAAAAGACACTACAAATGGTCATATGGAATTTGTTGGTGTCACCTTGCGCGATCCACTCCCAACCTATCCTAATGGATTCCCTAGGGAAATTATGGATCCCTTCGAGCATGCAATTCACAAAAAAACGCTTGGAAACCGTCCAGCAAGTGGAACTGCGATCATTGAGGAACTGGGCGAGGAACACATGCGCACTGGTTTCCCGATTATCTATACCTCAGGGGATAGCGTGTTTCAAATTGCTGCACATGAAGAGGTAATTCCTATCGCGGAATTATACGCGATGTGTGAAGTGGCGCGTTCTCTACTCGTCAGATCGCACGCCGTAGGGCGCGTGATTGCACGACCCTTTATTGGCACCAAGGGACATTTTATCCGCACGTCGAATCGTCGCGATTATTCTCGAGATTTTGGACCTACATTGCTCACGGAATTAACCCGCCAGAAAATCGAAGTGATCGGAATTGGGAAAATTGAGGATATTTATGGAGGTCATGGCATTACCCGAGGCATTCATACCACCGACAATGAGGACGGGGTGGATCAAATACTTGCCGCAATGGAGCAAACAAAAGGTCCAGCCCTTATTTTCACGAACCTCGTTGATTTTGACATGCTATACGGCCATCGCAATGACCCAATTGGCTTTGGGCACGCCATTGAAGCGTTTGATCGACGATTGCCAGAATTGCTACAACGTCTTCATGCGGAAGATCTCTTGCTCATCACGGCAGATCACGGATGTGACCCCACAACCCCATCTACCGACCACAGTCGAGAATGCGTACCACTACTCGCTTATTTTAACAATCTAAAGAATGAAGAAAATCTTGGAATCCGATCGACTTATGCGGATCTTGGCGCAACCATTGCCGAACACTTTGGCGTTCCATGGTCATTTGGCACGAGCTTCTATGCGCAGGTAAGAAGAGGATCAACATTCTAGCGGCAGACTATATTACGCGCAAACGCGACGATCAGCAATTGACGCGCTTGCAACAGACAACGTGAATTCACAGCTATGCAAAAGGAAAAGTACCAGACTATCAGATGTCCGCATAGCTAATGCGGTTTATCTAAATGGTATGAGTCCCAAAGAGACAATTGCTTTAACAGATGCGATGATTACCAGTGGAGAGGTGGAGATAAAACTTCACTCATTCTTGGACCGATGGCTGCCGCCTGTGGAGTTAAGATTGCAAAAATGTCAGTCATGGACTTTTCGCATACAGGCGACATGATTGACAAGTTAGAGACCATCTCATGCATGCAAACAACATTCACACCAGCGCAACTCATCAAGCAAATAGGACAACTTGGCATTTCCATCTGCGGACACACGGGCAAACTTATAATCTGCTCTATGCGTTGCACGATGTGCCCGCTACAATCGATTCCATTCCACGCATCACTCAACAGTGAGCGCAAGTGGAAACATCCTTCGCATAGAGAAGTGAACCATGGCACAGACTATACCTCATCAGAATGTGTATATGTGATGAGGAGGCGATGTCGTTGTGGATGTCTAAGCTACAACGCCTATCCAAACAGGTTAAATTAACCGTTTTCACAATTTTAATGACGGCTACATCTGTATGTTCAGCCATTCCCGTGCATGCGGCAACGACCGACATCGCACTGGCTGCGCAAGCAAAAGCTGCGGTTTTGATGGATGCAACAACAGGCACGATTCTATTTTCAAAAAATGAACATCAACGTTTACCGATCGCCAGTGTGACAAAAGTGATGACGATGCTCCTCATTTTCGATGCTATCGACCGCAGTCAACTCCACCTAACAGATCGCATCCGAACCTCCGACTACGCAGCAAGCATGGGCGGATCCCAGATTTTTTTGAAACCTGGGGAACAGATGACATTACGCGACATGTTAAAGGGTATTGCGATTAGCTCTGCAAATGACGCCGCGGTTGCCGTAGGTGAGCATCTGGCAGGATCTGAAGCGAATTTCGTGCGCCTCATGAACGTGCGAGCACAAGGATTGCAATTGAAGGATACACACTTTATCAACGCTAACGGTCTCCCTGTTGCAAATCACTACTCATCGGCCTATGATCTCGCCGTTTTATCACGTGAACTTATGAAACATGAACAAGTAACACGGTTTACTGGTGTCTACAGCGATCATTTGCGCCAACATACAGAGCATCCATTCTGGCTTGTGAACACAAATAAACTGATTCGTTTTTATCAAGGCATGGATGGCATTAAAACAGGTTACACAGCAGAAGCAAAATACTGTCTCGCCGCATCTGCAAAACGCAATCATTTCCGCGTCATTGCCGTCGTTCTTGGTGAACCTAGGGCACCTGTGCGCAATGCTGAAGTGACCGAAATGATGAACTATGCGTTTAGTCACTATGACATCAAATCAGTGTATGCAAAAGGCCAAGTAGTAACTCTGGCTCCAGTATGGCGCGGACAGTTGCAAGTTGTAGGTGTAGCCCCTACACAAACTGTCGGTATCCTTGTAAGCAAGATGGATCATTCCGTCACTGGGACAGTGAAAACTGAACTTATTCCACTGTTTGCCCCTGTGAAAAAGGGACAGTTTGCTGGGTGCGTAAAAATAATGACAAACGATAAGGTTGTTGTTAGTGTACCATTGATCACTGTATCAGAAATTGAAAAAGTTTCCTTCTTCGAAATGCTAGGACGGTCAATAAAGTCGCTCTTCCTGCTTGGTGTCAGACAATAATGGATGTAATAAATTTCATCTGCTCTGTGATGGCCGTAAGTGCAAGTTCGCGCTCACGGCTCCTTAGTGCCTTTTTAGGATCATCAAGCGCCATGTATACGCGTTCAAGATCTTTTAAAATACGAATAGATGTTGCATGGACATGAAATTTTTCCAAGATATCTAGCGTCTCATTGTACACCACACTCGCCTCTTCATAGGAACCTTTCGCCATAAGAATTTGTCCCTGTAAGCGAAGAATTTGCGCGTATTGAAGGGTATCTTGTTCAACCAAATTTGCTGCTAGCTCTAGACTTCGACTCGCATCATCAATCTGGCCTATTTCCAGTTCACAGATACTGCGTTCAAGCCACGCTTCGGCTAAGCCAGCTTGAATACCTTTTTCATAATAATCGGCTAGAACAGTCACGATCGCAGACAATGCCGCCTCATATTCTCCAAGTTCTCTTGAAATCATCGCTTGGTTCAAACGCGCATCGAGTGCTTGCACATCTAGCCCAAGCGATTGATAGTGAACAATGGCTGCATCGGCAAATTGAAATGCCTCGCTGCGATGTTTTAATTCTGCATGCAAAACAGACAACATATTGCATGTCTCCGCTAATTGCTCCCCATATTCACGTGCCTGCAAATTGCTATATGATTCTTCAATGTAGCTCAGCGCCTGTAACGTATTTCCAGAACGATAAAGCAAAATGCCAATTGTTTTTCGCAAATCATAAAGAGATATAAATGGGGTATGCTGTTGCGTTTGTAAATAACTAAGAGCTTTTTTATAACAGTATAATGCTTGTGGTAGTCGTCCTAATTCCACACTCAGATCCCCTTGTCGCGTCATGCAATTAGCTCCGAGTTGTAAATCTTTGTGTATCATTGCATTGTTTTCGATATCTGCATATATTTCGAATGCCTCGTCAACTTGTCCAACCAGTTGTTTGGCATGAGCTAATTCAAGATATAGTTCAGCATCAGGAATGTATCGCGTAGGACTAAGCTCCAACTGCTGCAAGAGAGCCAAAGCGATTTTTCCCTTTCTTAAATGTAGGTATTCACGCGCTTCTTTTAAAATTTGCAATTGTAGGCTACGCGATTCGACGTCACTCATCAGCTCATGTGGTTCAATTCCTAACTGTTCTGCCAACAATTGAATTACACGAAAAGAGGGAGCTACACGATCTGATTCGATCTGACTAATCAATCCTGCCGTAATCTCTCCACGCGTCAACTCTCCTTGTGTAAGACTGCGTTCTAAGCGTAAAGCCCGGATTTTCGCGCCAAGAGTTCGTGGTACGTTCGGTTTCACAATCATTCTCCTTTCATTCAACTTGAATATACCATAATTCCAAAAATTCGTAGTAGGAATCGACTGTGTCATCACATGCATATTTTGTCGAATATTAGCCGATATTCACTAGTTTTGTCGTAAGGCAGGAACCTTGTCTATCCTGCGCGAACTCATATAGAGGTTGTTCAAAAAGGGTCGAGAACTCTGCGTCGCAGGGCTTCGGCTTGTGCTGGACATGCGTGCTCATGTACCACCTATCGTACACTCCGCGCGCATGTCCAGACTTCACGAAACCCCTGCTTGCATCTTACCTCAACCCTTTTTGAACAGGCTCATATAGCAAGATGGATATTAAGTAGAGTTATGCTGGCAGTTTCCAGGAAGGAGCTTGCAAAGATGAAGGTACAGATTGAGACCCTGAATCGTGGATCGATGATGATTGCCACACTTCACGGTGAACTAGATCATCATGCGGCTGATAATGTAAGGGGGACACTGGATCGCGAGATCGAGGCCACAAGAACCAAATGCTTACTTCTCGATTTGCGCGGCGTTACATTTATGGATAGTTCAGGACTTGGCGTCATTCTTGGCAGATATAAAAAAATGCAAGCACTACCTGGAGAAATGGTCATTACATCACTTTCAAAATCAGTCGAGAGACTCTTTGAAATGTCAGGATTGCATAAAATAATGAACATCTACAAAGATCGCGAGACGGCGATTCAAGCCTTAAAGGAGGTCGCAAAGTGAAAGCTACTAATTCGATGTCGATGACCTTTTCCGCACTTTCTGAAAACGAAGCGTTTGCGCGCGTGGCAGTTGCCGCGTTTGTCGCACAACTTAACCCCACAATGGAAGAACTTACTGAAATTAAAACGGTCGTATCAGAAGCAGTCACAAATAGCATTATTCATGGATACGGAGAAAAGTATGGGGATATCTATTTGCATTGTAAAATTGTAGGTGATAGTATAGAGTTGGTGGTGGAAGATCATGGAGTTGGTATTGGCGACGTTGAAATGGTTCGACAACCCCTTTATACGTCTCGCCCGGAATTAGAACGCTCTGGGATGGGCTTTACCATCATGGAATCATTTGTTGATGAGTTTGATATAGAGTCAGTGGTAGACCGTGGGACGATGTTGCGTCTTGTCAAGCGCATTCGCACACCACAGAGCGCTACCCATCATGAGGTGTAGGATCGATGAATCACGGACTGGCTCGCGATTACCCAAAGTTGTCCGACGATCGCGTGCGCACCCTCATCCAGGCTAGTCAGGACGGAGATGCGGCTGCACGCGATGAGTTGGTCGTTAGCAATCAACGTCTCGTTTGGGCTGTTGTACAGCGGTTTCTTGGACGCGGATACGAACCCGACGATCTATTTCAAATCGGCTGTATTGGATTAATGAAAGCTGTTGATAAATTTGATTTGCATTACGACGTGAAATTTTCGACATACGCTGTGCCTATGATCATCGGCGAAATTCAACGCTTTTTACGCGATGATAGCACAGTGAAAGTAAGTCGCTCCTTAAAAGAATTGGCGCGTCATATCAGACGCAAACGTGATGACTTAGCTAAAGAACTGGGTCGTCAACCGCAAATTAACGAAGTAGCAGAAGCACTTGGCATTGAACCGGCAGAAGTAGTTCTCGCACAAGAGGCAATGCGCATTCCGGCATCTATTCACGAAACTGTATTTGAAAACGATGGCGATCCAATCTATCTCATGGATCAAATTGCGGATTCAGAACAGGATAAGTGGTTTGATAAATTGGCTCTGCATGATGCCTTGTCACGTCTACCAGAACGAGAACGACTGATTGTCTACATGCGCTTTTTCAAAGACAAAACTCAATCAGAAGTGGCAGATATGCTACATATTTCACAGGTTCAAGTGTCGCGATTGGAGAAGCGAATCTTGCACACCATTCGTGAAACTCTTTTGTCAGATCAAACTTTCTAAGCTATGTGCTGGAACATCATCGTTATATTTTAACCCCATTTGGAAACCATAAAGGTGTCGATTCAATGAATTGACACCTTGAGGTTAGGAGATGGGGTTTTTTGAGTATACAACTTGGAAATCGTCAAAAACAATATCAACAATTTTTAAAAGGCAGACAACCTTCTCGTCCATTTTTCCGCAACTCCATTCGCGCCTTTTTGGCTGGTGGAACGACCTGCTTATTGGGTCAGGGAATCCAGGAACTATTCGTGCATTTTTTTCATATGAGTGAAAAAATGGCAGGGAATCCAACAGTAGCTATCCTCATCATGATTTCTGCTCTGTTAACTGGACTAGGTGTTTACGATATATTTAGTCAATGGGCAGGGGCTGGATCAGCCGTTCCTGTTACAGGGTTCGCCAATGCAATAACTTCTGCAGCGCTCGAACATAAAACAGAAGGTTATGTGGTGGGTATCGGATCTAACATGTTCAAAATTGCAGGTCCTGTAATCGTATTTGGCGTCGTCGCTGCATTTTTTGTTGGACTTGCCCGCTATATCATTTTGCACATCTAAATAAAAGCAACAGTTGGTGAATCGAACAGGGAGGCGAGGATTTGTTAATTGGTCAACAAACATGGGAATTTCCTTCTCGTCCCCGAGTATTAGGGACTGGAACAGCAGTAGGAGAAAAGGAAGGCACAGGTCCACTCGGAAAGGAATTTGATCTAGTCTTTACCGATCCCTATCTTGGACAAGAAAGTTTCGAGAAAGCAGAACGCAAACTCTTAGAACAAGCGCAAGAAAAAGCAGTACAAAAAGCTGGCGTAACCATGGAGGATGTTGATTTTTCAGTTTCTGGCGACTTACTGCCGCACCTCATATCCGCAAATTTTGCCGCGCGCACCAACGGACAGCCCATGCTAGGCATCTATAGCGCTTGCGCGACAAGCATGCAGGCAGTGGCACTCAGTGCGCTGCTAGTCGACTCACAGGCGGCACGTTATGCCCTAGCCAGTACGAGTAGCCACAATAGTACAGCAGAACGGATATTTCGTTATCCGACAGAATATGGCGCACAAAAGCCCCCAACTGCACACTGCACAGTAACTGGTGCTGGTTCTGCACTGATTGGAAATGGCACGACAGGCCCAACAATCCGCTATGCAACCCTTGGCAAAGTCATCGATCTTGGCGTAAAAAGTCCCTGGGAGATGGGCGCAGCAATGGCTCCGGCCGCTACAGACACAATCGTTGCTCATCTTCGCGATACGGGGCTCTGTGTCGAGGATTATGATTTCATTGCAACAGGCGATCTTGCGCGCGTTGGTCATCCAATTGCTCGTGAACTCTTGTTGCGACAACACGTTGACCTTGGGGATCGCTTCTCCGATTGCGGAATTCTCATGTATCACGCAGATCAACCTGAGGTCTTTAGTGGCGGCAGTGGTTCAGCATGCTGCGCTTGTGTGACATTTGCCCATTTGCTACGAAAACTGCAAGCGGGGAAATGGAAGCGTATTCTCGTCGTTGCAACTGGTGCGTTGTTATCAACAATCAGCGCACAACAAAGTGAAACGATCCCATGTATTGCTCATGCGGTTACATTTGAAGCAGAAACTGTCTCGTGAGGTGAGAACGCACTTGCCACATCCTTGGATTTTTTTAACTGCCTTTATTGTAGGCGGGTTGATTTGCGTCATCGGTCAGTTAATGCTGGATTTGACCAAGTTAACTCCCGCCCATGTAATGACGATCCTTGTCGTATCAGGAGCTATTCTCGACGGTTTGGGCTGGTATGACCCGCTCATTCAATTCGCTGGGGCCGGGGCAACTGTCCCTATTACTTCATTTGGCAATGCACTTGTGCATGGCGCCATGGCAGAAGCACAGCAATATGGCATTATTGGACTGATTACCGGTATTTTTGAAGTTACCAGTGCAGGGATTTCAGCTGCTATTGTATTTGGGTTTCTCACAGCGCTGATTGCACGCGCGCGCGGCTGAGGCAAGGAGGTTGGCACTATGCAAGACGAACGCCCGCGTGTCATTCTTGTGACAGATGGAGACATTATAGCGCGAACTGCACTCGAAATAGCAGCTCAACTCATCCACGCTCGCGTGATTTCACGCTCGGCCGGAAATCCAACCCCCCTTTCCGGGGATGAAATCGTCGATCTCATTCTTCATGCGGCCCATGATCCTATCATTGTCATGCTTGACGATAATGGAACTTGGGGCCAGGGTCCTGGCGAACAAGCGCTACGCGCCTTAGTGCAGAATCAACGTATTCGCATCATCGGTGTGCTTGCAGTCGCAAGTAATACACGCTATGTACGGGGTATCCCTGTTGATTTTTCAGTAGATCGCCGCGGAAGAATCGTGGACGCGGCGGTCAACAAAGACGGTTTTCGCATGCGAAGCAAACGCAAACTCATTTTCGGAGACACAGTAGACATCTTACGTCGACTTCACGTCCCTTATCTCATTGGAATTGGCGACATTGGAAAGATGAAAGGTCTTGATGACTGCCATCGCGCCTGTCCAGTTACTGTTAGTGCATTGCAACTACTGATTGAACTAGATGACTGGGCGGTAGGCAAACGCCGTCACGATACACCTTTTCTCCTCGTAAAATGATTTGGAAAGAGGAGGAGAAACCGAATGCTAACTGTCCTTGGCTGGATTCCACAGATTGTGCGATTCTTTGGAGTATTTCGTGGTGTAGCAGGTTTCGTCGTCCCAATTTGGCCCTATTTGTCTAAATTTTTCCGAGGTCGAATGCCTGCACTTGCCCACTAATCGATCGAAAAAAAGCCGGTCGGCATATCCCGATTGGCTATTTTTTTCGTCTACTTTACAATCACACGCTCTCATCAGTATACTGTAAGTAACAATTCCATATCTTCCTTCAGGGCAGGGTGAGGAGTATTCCAATTCCCGACCGGTGGTAACGCTATGCGAAGTCCACGAGCCTCACGGCATGAACTGGTGAAAATCCAGTACCGACGGTACAGTCCGGATGAAAGAAGGAATGGGAGTCATGTGCAATATCACATGCTCTCTTTCGTGTTGGGCGCCCTGAACTGTTGAAGGCGCTATTTTATTTATCCTAATCATTGTTCTGAGGAGGATCATGACACCACCTTGCCAACAAGTGACGAAGAATTTATGCGCATGGCCTTGCAACTGGCGTCAATTGCAAAAGAGCGTACAAGCCCAAACCCGATGGTTGGAGCCATACTGGTTAAGAACTCCCGCGTGATCGGTTTTGGTGCCCATTTACAGGCCGGCAAGAAGCATGCAGAGATTCATGCACTTGACATTGCGGGTGCTGACGCACAAGGTAGCACGCTCTATATTACGCTAGAACCTTGTGCTCATTATGGCAAAACACCCCCTTGTGCAAATGCGTTAGTACAAGCAGGCATTTCACGCGCTGTAATTGCCATGGAGGACCCTTTTCCACTTGTAGCTGGCAAGGGCATTGAGATTTTGCGTGCAGCCGGCATTGAAGTAACCGTTGGCGTGTTGGAGCATGAAGCCCGCACCATAAATAAAATTTACTTGCATTATGTTGAACATCAACGTCCTTATGTGACATTAAAAATAGCAGCTTCGCTTGACGGTTTCATTGCAGCATCTGATGGGACGCCTTTGACAATCACAGGGAAAGATGCGCAAATCGAATCACATCGACTGCGAAATGCCGTCGACGGAATTATAGTAGGTGTGAATACGATCATCAGTGACAACCCGCAGTTGACAACGCGAGTTCTTGACATTGGGAGAAATCCAATCCGTTTCATTTTTGATCGTCACCTGCGCATTCCATTAAACTCGCGAGTGGTTACAGACCCCATCGCACGCACCGTGGTTTTTTGTCATTCGCAGGCGGAACCTTCACGAGAACTGGCGCTACAGCAAAACGGTGTAGAAGTTTTACGGCTGCAGTCAGATAACTCTCAAGAGATGATTTGTGAAGCGCTGTTACGAATGGGAGAATGGGGATTGCGACACCTCCTTCTAGAAGGAGGTAGCACGCTTACCGCGGCGTTCCTAGCTGCACAAATGGTGGATGAAGTGTGGATGTTTCATGCGCCGCTATTCTTCACGCTTGGTTGGCCCGCATTCAAACCGACTCGAGACCCTGTGTATCGTTCTCCCATTCGTTTGAATAACATCACTCGAAAAACGCTTGGCGATGATGAACTTATGATCGGCAATCCGATCTGGAAAACCTAGTTAACTTTTGATTGGATTGGTCATTGAGGCACGTTCGCAAGGAGGTGACTACTGTTTGTTCACAGGATTAATAGAGGAAATTGGAACATTAACGAAAGTAGAACGAACGGGTAGAGCACTGTTGCTTACGATTTACGCACCGACAATTCTCGCTGAAACGAAAATCGGGGATAGCGTTGCGGTAAACGGAGTTTGCCTTACTGTTACAAAAAAAAATAACGGATTCATTGTCGTAGATGCCGTACCCGAAACAGTAGAACGCACGGCACTCCAATACCTCACAAAGGGATCTGCTGTGAACCTCGAGCGTGCACTCGCACTGGGTGGACGTCTTGATGGCCATCTTGTTGCAGGGCATATCGATGATGTTGGCATCATTTCAGATGTAAGTCGTGATGATATTGCACATGTTTTAACCGTAGCTACAACAGAAAATGTGCTTCGTTACGTCGTGGAAAAGGGGTCAATTGCCATTGACGGAGTTAGCCTAACAGTAATGTCCGTGACATCACACGCGTGTAAAGTGTCCATTATCCCACACACCGCTGCAATGACGACATTACAACAGGCAAAACCGGGCGTAAAGGTTAACTTAGAAGTCGATATGATCGGTAAATATGTCGAGCGTTTATTAGGTCGCGCAGAGAAGGAAAGCAGTAGCAATGTACACAAAACACATTCACTCACAGTACAGCAGCTCCGCAATTGGGGTTATTAAGCATCGAGATAAAGGGGTGATACGACATGTCGACAGTGGAAAAAGCCATCGAAGAATTAAAACGCGGTCAAGTTGTCATTGTCACGGACGATGAAGGTCGCGAAAACGAAGGTGATTTTATCGCACTGGCCGAACTTGCAACACCGCAGACGATCAATTTCATGATTACGCACGGTCGCGGCCTTGTTTGTGTACCTATTACAGAGAAACGGGCAAATGAACTTCAATTAACGCCGATGGTAGAAAAAAACACAGACACACTTGGGACCGCATTCACCATTTCGGTTGATCACATTTCTACCACAACGGGCATATCTGCGGTAGAACGCGCCACAACAGTAAATGCATTGATAGCAAAAACGAGCACTGCTGCCGATTTCAAACGCCCGGGTCACGTCTTTCCACTCATCGCAAAAGAAGGGGGTGTGCTGCGCCGCGCAGGACATACAGAGACTGCCGTGGATCTTGCGAAACTGTGCGACGCATATCCTGCTGGCGTCATCTGTGAAATCTTAAAACCGGACGGCACGATGGCTCGCAGAGCAGATCTTGAAGCCCTAGCAGAAGAATTCGGTCTACAAATGATTACAGTTGCCGAACTCATTGCTTATCGCAAACAAAAGGAAAAATTGATCACGAGGGTCGCAGAAGCGAATCTCCCCACTGAGTTTGGAGATTTCAAAATTATTGCCTACACAAACACCTTGGATGGCAAGGAACATGTGGCACTCGTAATGGGGGATATCGATCCAAATATCCCTACGCTTGTACGAGTTCACTCCGAGTGTCTAACAGGCGATGTATTCGGCTCATGGCGCTGTGATTGCGGTCCACAATTACATGCAGCGCTTACTCAAATTGCCCATGCCGGTCAAGGTGTGCTTGTCTATATGCGACAAGAAGGTCGCGGAATTGGACTAATCAATAAAATCAAAGCCTACCATTTGCAAGAACAAGGGTTAGATACAGTAGAAGCCAATCAACAACTTGGATTTGAAGCCGATTTGCGGGACTATGGTATAGGAGCACAGATTTTAAAGGACGTAGGCGTTGGGAAAATGCGGCTATTAACCAATAATCCTCGAAAAATCAGTGGTTTAAGTGGGCATGGGCTAGCTGTTCTCGAACGAATCCCAATCGAAATGGACGCAAGCGTATTCAATGAAAAATATTTGCATACGAAAAAGTCGAAACTCGGGCATTTATTACACTTATAAGGAGTATGAACATGGGACAAGTTTTCGAGGGACATTTAATTGGTACTGGATTACACATTGGAATTGTGGTTGCACGTTTTAATGATTTTATCTCAGGAAAACTACTATCCGGAGCCGAGGATTCCTTGACTCGGCACGGCGTATCGAGCGATATGATCGATGTGGCTTGGGTGCCAGGTGCATTCGAAATTCCACTTATCGCCAAGAAAATGGCAGAGTCAGGCCGTTATGATGCCGTTATTGCACTTGGTGCGGTCATCCGTGGATCAACACCACATTTTGATTATGTAGCTAGCGAAACTGCAAAAGGTATTGCTGCGACAGCGTTGCAAAGTGGAATCCCCATATGTTTCGGTGTACTTACTACGGACACCATTGAACAGGCCATTGAGCGGGCAGGAACTAAAGCGGGAAATAAAGGTTGGGAAGCGGCGGTTACGGCCATTGAAATGGCGAATCTACATCGCAGTCTGTCCCTATAGGCCGGTTTACTCTGTGACTATCATTTATAAGACACAATCAGCTTATCAGGCAATCCAGGTAGGAGAGCGTAATGGTCTGCGTTATATGAGATTTGGTGATGAAGGGTCTGGCTGGCAGGGCGCGTTTCTTATACGGCAACCTAAACGGTTGTACTTTCCTTATCAGCAGGCATTTGCAATGCATACAGCATGGCGGCCTGTTGTGAAAAATTTTTTATCCATTGGCGTGGGAACGGGTACAGCCATTCGTCATATCTATCATCGACATAAAAATGCACGTGTCACTGGCATTGATCTTGATGATCAGGTGATCGATGTGGCGAAACGTTTTTTTGGTCTTCCGAACAATGAACGTGCACACTATATTGCACGGGATGCCAGAAGTGGACTGGCGGAAGTCAATGACGTCTTTGACCTTATTTTTATGGATGTATTTTTTCGCGAACAGACGCCAAAGGCGTTTTTTAGTCCTGAATTTCTACAACTTCTGGAGTATCATCTTGTTGCGCAAGGACTCCTTGCTATTAATGTCATTATGCCGATAAAAGGACCGTTTCGCGAAAGTTTCTGGAGTCTTAACACCCTGCTACAAAGGATGATTGGCCCTACCTTTTATATTGCATTAGGTCCCGTACCCTTTTTGTCACAAAATATCATTTTATTTGTCCAAAAAGGCCCTGTCAAAGTATCTACCTTGACAGATTTGCGTAAAAAGTGTCTGCAAGAAATCGAGCAAGGCAAGAACTATTTTGCTCCGTATGCTAAAATTCTGCCATGGCGTCTGAAGTAGGAAACTAACATGCCAAACATTCTGTAGAGGAGCGAATCTCGCGCGTGGGACTGTTTTCGTTTTTTGGTACAGGATTTATCTTTCGACTCCTCGCTTTTGTAATCGGACTCGCTGTTCACGAATATGGCCATGCCAAAATGGCATTAATGCTGGGCGATGATACGGCAAAAAAGGAAGGGCGGGTTACCTTAAATCCGCTGGCGCACCTTGATTTACTCGGATTGCTGATGATTTTAATCGTGAATTTTGGATGGGCTAAACCTGTCGTATTTAATCCAAATAAAATTCGCATCAATCGTAAATTGGGAATAGTGCTCATTTCACTAGCCGGCCCATTAATGAATGCTGTCCTCGCCTTGCTCGCCATTTTAGGGCTTCTTGCGATTAGTAGCTCAGGATCTGCCTTTTGGTTAACAGGGATCGGAATGTTTATAGCAAACTTAAGTTTTTGGATTGCTATTGTAAATATCGCACTCTTTATTTTCAATTTAATCCCTGTTCCACCGCTTGATGGATGGAAAATTTTACGTTATGCTCTTCCGCCGAGATGGTTGAGCCGGGCGTCACAATTTGAACGAGTAGGTCCATTTTTTCTCGTATTAATCCTCATTCTTCCGCTTGGCGGCACAACACTTGGTGGTCTCATTATCAACGGTGCCATTACAAGCGTTATGGGCTTATTTGGATTGGTAGCATGAAAGATGGACAAAATGTTCAGATTTCACTTCAATCGTTCGAGGGACCCCTTGATTTATTGCTGCATTTAATCGAAAGTGACAAAATGAATATTCATGAGGTGCCGATCGCTCGCATTACAGACCAATATACGGCTTACCTGAAGCAATCCATTGAGTTTGAATTAGATATCGCAAGCGATTTTCTAGTGATGGCAGCAACGCTTATTGCGCTAAAAGCAAGATCACTGCTGCCAAAAAGCCATGAAAAAGACGTTTTTTTTGAAGCGAGTGGTGAAACCGAGAGCAATCCCGAACAGGATCTGAAAGAACGACTGATTGAATATCGAGCATTCAAAATGCTTGCACAAACATTGGAACAAAAACAATTGGAACGTGCTCAATGCATCGGGCGGCTCCCCACCCCGCTTGAACCATATCGAGACTTACCAACGGTTTCTGACTTCCTGGCCGGTCTAGAATTGCATCATTTACAAGATGCTCTCGTTCATGCATTATCGCGCACAAAACCCATTCTTGATGTCAATATAATACGTGATCGCGAAACCATACCAGAGCGAATGGGAACCATTCTAAAAACGCTTCGTCACGAAAAACGAACATTCATTTCACTTATCAAGAACTATCATCGCAAAGAAATTGTAACTGTATTTCTAGCCATCTTAGAACTCATTCGCTTAAATAAGATTACCTGTAAACAGGAGGTAAGGTTCGGAGATATATGGGTAGAATTGAAGAAGACCCATTCATGACATTATCAGATCATTTATCCGTTCTTGAAGGATTGCTCTTTGTAGCAGGGACCGAAGGCTTAACCGATCAACAAATAGCGGATGTATTTGAAATACAAGAAGAAAGCGTACCCAAGTTCTGTAATCAACTTCTAGAAAAGCAGAAAAATGAGGGACGATTGTTTACTGTGATGCGAATTGCCAATGTATGGCAATTAACAACTGGACCTCTTTTGACACCATATATACGTAAATTAGCTCTAGTTCCATCACCATCCTCACTCTCTCAAGCAGCGCTTGAGACACTTGCAATCGTTGCCTATCGACATCCGATTACACGGACAGAAATCGAAGAAATTCGCGGTGTAAAATCTGAGAAGGCGATTGGAACCTTAATCGCACGTGGCTTAATTGAAGAAATAGGGCGGGCAGAGGGGCCAGGGCGACCTTTCCTATTTGCAACTACGGTTGAATTTCTTGACTATTTTGGCTTACAGAGCACTCAGGACCTACCTCCTTTTATTGAATTTGAGCAACTTGTGCAAAAGGGAGTATAAATTTTCCCTTTACGGCAAATATTATTCTCTGATGTAATAGTTAGGGAGGCCCGGGTGTGCTTTGGTGGCTACTTTTACTCGTTGTACTGCTTGGCGTGATATTGTTGTTTGTCCCCATTCAGTTTGAGTTTCGATATGAACATGACCAACCTGTAGAGAGAGTTCAACTTTTTATTCGTTACTTGTATCTTATTCGTGTGCAAAAGCGATGGGTGATTCCTACACCATCAATTGATTCGCTACTTTCCGCTCTTCTAACGAATCTCGCACAGGAAACTCAACAAACACATCCCAATGAAAAGGAACGTGTGAAGAGAAAAAAACAACTGTACTACTTGACAACCTTATGGAGTCACTTTGATCAAGCGGAGCCATTACTCCTTACGTTGTTGCGTAAAATAGCGGTTCGTGAGTTCACGTGGACAACTTCAATCGGCATGAGAGACGCTGCACATACTGCCATGGCCTGTGGAATGGCTTGGCGTGTTAAGTCGGCCATTGTTGGACTCACGACGCAACTATTTTCCTTCCGTAAATCCCCATTTATCGGTGTTATCCCTAATTATCACATCCCTAATTTTACTACCAAACTATCGTGGATAGGAACAGTTTCCATAGGAAACACTATGATCGCTGGTGCGAAATTACTGTGGTTGTTGAAAATGGGGGGAGCACATGCAAGAACATCCGATTCAATCCCTAATGCAAACAGCAATGGAAAATCTCAAGGAAATGGTTGACGTCAATACCATAATTGGCGATCCAGTAGAGACTTTAGATGGAAGTGTAATCCTTCCCATTTCGCGTGTCGGATTTGGTTTTGCGGCGGGAGGCACCGAATTTCGGCTCGGTCGTGAAAAGGAGGGAGCATCTGGACATGCAACAGAAGGTCATTCGCTTCCTTTTGGCGGTGGTGCTGGCGGCGGGGTATCAATTGCGCCAATGGGGTTTCTCATCGTTGGGCAACATGGTGTAAAGTTGCTATCTGCAGAACCAGGCAATCAATTGTATGATCGTTTGATCGACCTTGCTCCCAGTTTAGTTGATCGCCTAGAGGCCTTCACGAAAGGAAAACAATCCGGAGTCAATCGTTCATCCCCACCGCAAACACCACCAATGTGAGAAACGTAGAGAACAGGCAAGCGCTGCCAAAGCGCTTGTTTTGTCTTCTTAACGAGAATCGCAAAGGAGCGCTTCTACATGGACAAGTTAACGCATATCGTACAAAGAACAGAGAAAAGATCATTCTGGTTTCAAGTTCATTTTGTTTTCGTCGTGCTACTTCTATGCAGTCTTGTTGGGAGTGTTAGTACCCGTGCTAACGCAAAAGTGCAATCACTGAGTGTATCGCCGCACAGCTCAACGATTAGTGTACCCGAACCGAGCAATTCTGCTGAGGCAGCATGTCTGATAGATGTAAATAGCGGTCGCATTCTCTATGAAAAAAATGCGCATAAACGGATGCGCATTGCCAGTCTCACAAAAATCATCACTGCATGGATCGCCGTGCGTTCAGGGAAACTTGATCAAATGGTGACAGCATCAGCGAACGCTGTGCGACAAGAGGGTTCATCCATTTACTTAGCGCAAGGCGAGAAACAAACGTTACGTAATTTAACATATGCCATGATGTTGCGCAGTGGCAATGATTCTGCTATGGCAATTGCCGAATTTCTCGGTGGAGAATCTTCCGAACGATTTGCAAAGATGATGAATGATCAAGTCAGCAAACTTGGTCTACATGAAAGTCATTTTGTAAATCCGCATGGATTAGATCATAAAGAACATTACTCCACAGCGCACGATATGGCAGTCATCACTGCAACAGCACTGCGTAATCCATTATTCAAACAAATTGTAAGTACAAAATATTACACGATTCCATGGGAAGCACAGAAATGGGATCGCAAAATGAAAAACAAAAACAAACTGCTTTGGATGTTGAAAAATGCGGATGGTGTGAAGACCGGTTTCACTAAACTTTCAGGGCGATGTCTTGCTTCTTCTTCTTCAAGTGATGGGCGACAAGTTGCATTAATTGTTTTGCGGGATGGTAATGACTGGGTAGACTCAGAACACTTACTCACATACGGTTTAACCGCATTCGAAAGGCGCAATGTCGTCACATCAGTACCTATCCATGCAATAGCACAGGTTCAATATGGTGTGCAATCGACCGTGTCACTAAAAGCATCAGGACAAGTTGATTATCTCTTTAAAAAGTCAGAGGAACCACAAATTGAAACACGCGTAGTACAAGTAAAACGTTTATCTGCCCCGGTTAAGGCAGAACAAGTTGCCGGGCGGGTAGAGTATTGGGTTAAAAACACAAAACTGGGACAGGCAAATCTGATTACGACGGATGCAGTCCAACCAAAGGGACTATGGGGACGCTTACGAGATCTATTTTTATAATAATTGGTGTTAGTTGCGCGCCAATTCACAGGGATTCGCTCGGGGGAGGAGAATACCTTGATGAATTATATTTGGTTCGGTCTATTTATGAGCGGTATGCTCGTCGCTGCATTGACCGGACGAATTCATACCGTCACAGAAGGAGTTCTAACGGGTGCGAAGGACGGCGTACTCATCTCTTTTGGCTTAATTAGCATCATCGCGTTTTGGCTTGGCATAATGAAAATCGCGGAAGAAGCAGGGGTAGTACAACTGTTAGCAAAATGGTTGCGCCCGTTGGCAAAATGGCTTTATCCCTCTGTGCCAAGTGATCATCCAGCAATGGGATCTCTCATTGCGAATATGAGCGCAAATATTTTGGGACTTGGCAATGCTGCTACACCTCTCGGGTTAAAAGCCATGCAGGAACTTCAATCGTTAAACGGCGACTCGACGGCTGCATCAGATGCGATGTGCACTCTTCTTGCCATGAATACCGCAAGCCTTACCCTTATCCCAGCCACAATGATTGGGTTGCGAATGGAATTTCATTCAAAAGCCCCTGGAGATATTATCGGAAGTACTATTCTTGCCACTTTTATCGCAACTGGCGCTGCCATTATCCTCGACCGATTCTATCGGCATACAGAAAAGATCCGTTGCCGCAGGAGGAAGCGTGGATGAGTATGATTACTGATGTCTCGGCGTTTGCCTTACCCGCTACAATCGCGGCTATCTTAATCGTTGGGATTTTACGCAAAGTTAGTCTTTATGACGCCTTTACCGAAGGTGCCAAAGAAGGTTTTACAACTTCCGTGAACTTGATTCCTCATCTCGTTGCAATGATGGTAGCAGTGAGTGTATTTCGATCATCAGGTGCATTGCAATTATTTATCCACGCAATCGCTCCTCTCTTACATTTTATTCACTTCCCAGCGGAGTTAGTCCCGCTTGCATTGTTACGCCCCATTTCTGGATCAGGCTCACTTGCACTAGTTACTGATTTATTCAAACATGTTGGCCCAGATTCCTTTCTTGGTCGTGTCGCATCAACCATGCAAGGAAGTACAGACACCACTCTATACGTTTTAACCGTATATTATGGCAGTGTCGGCATTCGCAATCCTAGATATTCTGTCAAAGTTGGGCTATTATCAGACTTAGTAAGTGTGTTCGCATCGCTTTGGGCGGCAAGTATGATGTTTGGAAAGTGAGCAGGTGATTTTATGAGAGAAGTAAAAAGTACAAAAGGGGAAGGGGAGCGGTTACAAAAGGTCATTGCCAACGCGGGAGTAACTTCGCGTCGCAATGCGGAAATGATGATTGAGGAGCGACGAGTCAAGGTTAATGGTCGAGTTGTCAATCAACTCGGATGCAAAGTCCAACCAACGGATAGGATTGAAGTGGATGGAACTGTACTTTCCACACAAGGGAAAAATCATGTCTATATCCTTCTATATAAACCCATTCGCACAGTGACGACTGTATCTGATCCACAAGGTCGTAAAACTGTGTTAGACTGCATACAAGGTGTATCCGAACGCTTGTTTCCTGTGGGGCGTCTCGATTTCCAAACGAGCGGGGCTCTCGTGTTAACAAATGATGGAGAACTCGCTAATCGACTCATGCACCCTCGTTTCGGTGTAGTAAAAACGTATGAAGCCATTGTCGAAGGTGAAATGTCAATCGGTGAAAAACAACAACTAGAAAAAGGGATTCGGATCGACGGGCGAATGACCGCACCGGCTAAGGTGCATATTCTTGGAACTGATGGACAAACGACAAAGTTGACGATATCGATTCACGAAGGTAAAAACAGACAAGTGAGAAACATGTTAGATGCAATTGAACATCCTTGTATTAAGTTAACAAGAACTCACTATGCCATGTTAAATCTGCATGGACTACGACCAGGACAATGGCGCATGCTTAGCAGCTTTGAAATCGGGCAACTCAAACAACAAGTTGGTCTTGAGCCCAACGGTCGGAGATCCCACTAAGGAGATGAACAGATGACTCCAGAAAGAATTTTAGTGGTGGATGATGAAGAGCGAATCCGGCGACTCGTTCGCATGTATCTTGAACGTAACCATTTTATCGTCGATGAGGCACAAGATGGAACAGAGGCGTTGGCGATGGCGCTCGATACGGAGTATTCGCTCATTATTTTAGATCTTATGTTACCAGGCATGGATGGGCGTGATGTGTGCGCCGAATTACGTCAATATAAAGACACCCCCGTGATCATGCTGACTGCAGCCGGGGATGAGAGCAACCGTGTACACGGATTTGAAGTCGGCGCTGATGACTATGTGGTCAAACCATTTAGTCCACGCGAACTCGTCATGCGTGTAAAGGCATTACTCAGAAGAGTAGGGACACCACAAGTGGATCCGCAACCACAGTCCACGTTAACGAATATTCTCTCTTTTCCAGGTCTCGTGATTAACGTAGATGCCCGCAAAGTATTGGTGGAGGATAAGGAAATCTCTCTTACCCCAAAAGAATTCGAACTCCTCCTTTACTTGGCCCAACGACCAGAAAAAGTGTTCAGCCGTGAAGAACTCCTAAGAGACGTATGGAATTATCAATTTTTTGGAGATCAACGCACAGTGGATACACATGTCAAACGTCTTCGTGAAAAGCTTGGACGCGCTTCCGACCATGTTCCTCAGCATATTCACACCGTTTGGGGGGTCGGATATAAATTTGAGGTGGTCGAATAGTGATTCGACGTAGTGTGGTTTTAAAACTGTGGGTGACGATCATTACCGTAGTGGTGATCGTCCTTTTTATTTTAGCCATGTACTTAGAGCAGTTTTTCAATTCGTACGTAGATGCCATGCAACGGCGTGATTTAACGAATCAAGCGATCCTTGTCAGTCAAATTTTACAACAAGAACCGAATCAATTACTCAATTCGCAAATCACCCATGTGATGTCCGCATCGCACAGCCACTATTATCTTGTTGCTCCACCCGCACAAAGTGCAACGGTAAAACACTACCTTGCGCAGTTAAGTCCAAATCAGCGTACATTTTTGGCAAGTGATCAACCTATTATTTTGCAAGGAGTACCATCTTTTGTATCAAGTGCAAACCCGCAAACGAGTTTATATGCATTGATGCCAATTGTTAACTCTTTTCACCAAGTGAGCGCTTTTTTACTTATTATAGAATCGACTCAAGTAACAGGCAATGCATCTCATACGATTCCCAGTTTGATTATCTTCGCGGTCGTTTTGGGTACACTTTTGACAACAGGACTCGCATTTGTCGTTTCGCAAAATCTCTCCACACCTTTAATTGAGATGAACGAAGCAGCGGAGGAGATGGCGAAGGGTCGCTTTGACATTCGCGTTCGTGTCATGACCCAGGATGAAGTAGGGCGACTGGGGCAAACCTTTAATCACGTAGCGACTGAATTGGAACAAACGGTTCGCGATTTAACTCGTGAAAAAGAACAAATTGCGGGTATTCTCAGCGCGATGACAGATGCAGTTGTGGTGACCGATTTATCCGGGCGGTTTACAATTTTAAATCCAGCGGCCAAACGCTGGTTTCGTGCAGTCAGTGCTTTATCGTCCCTTGAGAACGTCGGTATTAATTGGCCGCCAGATCTTGTGTTATTACAAAAGGATACTTTACAATCGAAATCGACCATTGAACGATCTGTCCAATGGAATGGGCGTGATATGACTGTAACGATGACGCCACTTTACGACCCTGACAATCCACAAAAATCACGTGGTACGCTTGCTGTCGTACGCGATATTACTGAACAACGCAGATTAGACCGCCTACGAAAAGATTTTGTTGCAAATGTATCGCATGAATTACGAACACCCCTTAGTTTATTACAGGGCTACGCAGAGGCGCTACTTGACGATTTTGGTGACAATCCAGAGGCGCGACTGGAAATTACGCAAATTATTCACGACGAAGCCCTACGCATGCGTAGATTGGTCAATGAATTACTAGACCTCGCACAAGTTGAAGCTGGTCACTTTTCAATGAACTTAGAAACCATTGACTTTGCAACACTCATACGCAAAGTCGCTCGCAAATTTCAAGGTGTTTTTGCCGAGCGCAAACTCGAATTAACTATTCAAATAGAGCAGGAACCCATTGAAATTTGCGGTGATTCAGATCGTTTAGAGCAAGTATTGACCAATCTTGTCGATAATGCGGTACGCCATACTAATAAAGGCGGCGTCACTCTATGTTTGACAAGAAAGGAGCAACAAGCGATGCTAAGAATAACCGATACAGGAGAGGGTATTTCTACGGAAGATTTACCTTTTATTTTCGAACGTTTTTATAAAGCGGATAAGGCACGCACGCGCGGTCATGGCGGCACAGGACTTGGTCTCGCGATTGCACGTAGTCTGATTCGATCTCATCATGGGGATATTGGCGTGCGTAGCACAATCGATGAAGGTACAACCTTCACAATTTTGTTACCTACCTCACGTCAACCCTGTGAGGAAAATAGACATATGTAAACAAACGTCACGAACAGCCGTAGGGGGGTGAGGATTTGGCATGGATCTATAGTGGTAAACTATATGAGAGTGAGTTTCAGGCAGGATGCCTTGCCGCAAGAATTCGCGAGGAAGGATTTATCCTCAGTAAACGCTCCCCTCGGTACGTGTATGTATTTAAAACAAAAAAGGGACGATTCGGAGTAAAATGTATGTGGTAATATATCTTCGTACCGTTCCTCTCATCATAGGGAAAAGAGGTGATATAGGTGAATTTATATGCAGTTACCGGATCAGAACTACTGGCGACTGGAGTCTCTTTGCAAGAGTCAGTTCAGGCTGCATTAAAAGGAGGGGCAGATGTCATCCAATTACGTGAAAAACACTTGAATGGCAATAAACTCGTCGCTATAGGCAAAGAGATCAAGAAACTCTGCCAAGAATACGGCGCACAACTTGCAATCAATGATCGCGTGGACGTGGCCATTTTATGTGATGCAGACATGATCCACCTCGGTCAAGATGACATTCAGATTGAAGATGCACAAAAATTACTAGGCTCCACCATGCACATCGGAATTTCAACACACGATGCAGCCGAATCAAAACTCGCGCAAAGTCGAGGAGCCTCCTACGTTGGATTGGGGCCGGTCTTTGCGACAGCGACTAAGCCTGATGCAAAAGCGGTGATATCGAGAGCAGAGATTCTAAAAGTGAGACAAGAAGTTCACATTCCCATTGTCGCAATTGGCGGCATCACATTGTCAAGCGTAGATGACCTGATCGATCAAGGGATCGATGCACTTGCCATTGTGAGTGGAATTTTCGCTGCACAAGACATCGAACAAGCAACGAGAGCATTTCGCCTCGCAATTGATAGAGCGAAGGAACGCAAACAAACCTTAACGAGATAACAACCCTTTAGGAGAGGATACAACCGCATGCTTACTGATTACCATACACATACTGAACGCGGCCCATATACGGTAGAGTGGCTCGAAAATTTTCTGAATGTAGCCAAATTGCGCAGAATCGAGGAGTACGGGGTATCAGAACACGCCTATCGATTTAAGCAGACAGCACATCTATTGGATAATCCATGGACGCGTGAACGACGGACAGAAGACCTTGACGACTATTTTGCGATGGTTCAATCCGCGCGTAAAGCCGGACACCATATAAAGTTTGGTATCGAGCTAGACTACATACCCGGTACAGAAAATGCTTTGGCAGAATTCATTCGATCATATCCTTTTGATTATGTGATTGGCTCCGTTCACTGGTTAGGTGATTTCGGATTTGATTTATCTGAAATGAAATCACAATGGCTTACGCGCGACCTAAAGCAGACTTATAGCGAATATTTTACAATTTTAAATCAAATGGTTGAAACTCAACTTTTTGACTTGGTGGGACATGCGGATGTCATTAAAGTATTTGGGTATGAACCGGATGATCCAGCGTTTTTGCAAGATTGGTACGATCGCATGGCTGAATCTTTTTCCCGAAATCACGCGGTCATCGAAATTTCGACTGCGGGTCTGCGTAAGCCTGTCGGAAAGCTGTATCCTGCTCCTAGGTTTTTAGAAGCGTGCTACAAACAAGAGATTCCTATTGTCATTAATTCTGACGCACACCGTCCTGAAGATGTAGGAGCCGACTATGATCAAGCAATCGCTTCGGCCAAGAGCACAGGTTATACAGAAATTGTAACATTTACGAATCATCAGAGAATCTTACAACCACTTGTATGATCAAACAGGAAAATAGATACACCGATAACCACAAGGCGCTACCATAGAATATGTTCTGCTCAATATCATTGAGCAGTTTTTTTTCGATGAAAAATGCCACTTCTCAAAAACTCGAACATATTTTTTAATCATATTCCAAGATATATACCAGAATTTTAGAATGCCCATTTTCAATTGAAGATTAAATCACAAATCATTGATTCTTAATAAATAGATGATAGGTTTCAAAACAATTAAAAATCTAAATAAATAATAGTAATAATCAAACTGAAATTCTCTCATTTTGTATGAAGTGCTATTAATTAAATTCAATTTTTACTCTCCTATCGAATTCTCGCAAAGTTTTATATGCTCGCTATTTACATATTATACATTCGTGAAGTATTATTGGATGCGTAAACATAAATGACTTATATCAGAAGGGGTGGTCTAAGTGGAAAATGAACTTGGACGAAAAATTCGTTTGCTCAGGCACAAACGTGACCTGACTCAGCAGGAAATATCGTTTCGTACAGGGATTTCAACATCAGTACTCATGAACTCTATACATTGTTTTGGGGGCGTGGTACACTTCCGGAGAGGTGAGAACAAGTGTTCGAAAAAGAACCAAGAAGAGGGTACCCAATAGGACTATCGCACGTTGCTGTTTACCTTAGAAAGTCACGTGAAGACCGCGACGCAGAACAAAAGGATACCGCTCGCGGCGGAGAGTACGATACGTTGGCACGACATCGTACAGCGCTTTTAGATCTAGCTCAACAACAGAATTATACTATTCAACGCATCTATGCAGAAGTAGTCAGTGGGGAGTCGATTTCCGGCCGACCGATGATGACCGAACTCCTTTCCGAAGTACAAAAAGGTGCGTTCTCATCCGTGATGTGCATGGACATCGATCGCCTCGGAAGAGGCGACATGCGCGATCAAGGAAACATCCTCGCAACCTTCAAAGAATCTCAAACCCTCATCATTACTCCAGATAAAGTGTATGACTTGGACGACGAAATGGACGAAGAGATGACGGAGTTCAAAGCCTTCTTCTCACGCAAAGAGTACAAGATCATCAGAAAGCGCCTAGAACGCGGTCGTCACCAATCAATACAGCAAGGTAAGTTTATCTACCCTCGCACGCCTTACGGCTACACTCGTGGAGAAGAGAGCGTGTTACAGATCCACCTCGAGCAAGCCAAGATCGTTCACCTGATCTTTAGTTGGTATCTCGCCGGATTTGGCCCCACGATGATCGCCAACCGGTTATCCACTCTTGGCATTCCATCACCTTTAGGCAAATCATGGTGGCCGGAACAAATCGTATTCATGTTGCGCAACCCTATCTACCAAGGCCAAATCAGACACGGCCATCAACAACGCCATAGGCTGCGCAAAAAGCCCACAGAGATCTATAACGGCATGCATGAGGGGATTATCTCTCCAGACGATTTCGAACGCGTACAGGGCAAAATAGGCAAGCCTACAGCTCCTGGGCCTAAGCGACCCAAGAATCCTCTTCGAGGACTTGTGATGTGTGCATTTTGCGGGAAGCCTTATCAATACTTGCCTGTATCCAATCGACCAGATCATAGAGTGCATTGTGACACACCGTCTTGTACCGGAGGGAGCCTTAATATTTCATCACTCGAGGAGGCGATCCTCGAACAACTGCAACAACAATATGTACAGCTGAATGTGAAACCACCTGAAGTTGAGGCTGAGTGCTCTGGCGTGGATGCATTTGACTTGCAGATCGAGCAAGCGCAAAAAGAATTGAGTCAACTAGATAATCAACGACGAAATGCGTTTGATCTGCTAGAGCGACAGGTGTATACGGTGGAGATCTTCGAAGAGCGCCAAAGAGTTCTAGGGGATAGGATGGCCAAATTATCATCCTTGTTGTCAACACTGCTAGACGAAAAGGAAAACCAAAGGAAGATGCATGATCAGAAACTGGATTGGTTGCCTTCGTTAGTCAATGTGCTCGATCTCTATCGAGACACGGAAGGACCCAATGAAAAAAATGAGTTGCTCCGCCAGATCTTAGATCGAGCAGTTTTACGCAAAGAGAAGAGCGCCAGAGCATTCGAACTAGACCTATACCTAAGAATGCCCGCAAGGAGCGATCGCCTTGCCTAGACGTACAGCATGGCCAGAACATCCGCACTTAGTGGGCAGGTATGAATTAGGCAGAAGGCTTAAAGAGGCTAGAGAACGTAACGGGTTCTCCCTCACGGATGTCCAACGTGCAATCGAAGTCAACCGTGGTGCTATCACATCGTATGAGATGATGCGTACTGTTCCGCCTCTTCAGTACCTTATCGAGCTATGCGCACTGTATGGCATTACGCCAAGCGCCATTTTAGATCCTGAGCCTTTGCACGGTGATGAAGATGAACTGATCCTCAGTGCATTGCATGCTCAACCTGGGCTACGAGGGCTAGTCTTGAAGATGGTGCGCGACCGATCGGTTTTTGAACAGGTCAGGGAGTGGATGGAAGTAGTAGAGATGTTGCAACAATAAGAAAAGGGCGCTATGTAGGCGTCCTTTTAACGTACTTGCGTCAGAAGTCCCTCACCTGTTAAGATTGGCTACTTTCAAGCTATTAAGGATTTCAGTTGCAAGAGATTTGTCCCGAAAAGGAACAAAGACAGTCACGTTCCCGTAACTCGACTCGTCATCTGCTACCGTAGTGACACCATACCCATTGTAAATATCTGTGTTGGATACATACATATAGCCTTCGGATAATCCGTTGTTAAAAACGAATGTGCTGGAGGCATTTTTAGGAATAGTTTTGCTTATTTCTAATTTGCCAGGAGAAGTAAATAAACTCGTATAGGAACCTGCATCATCAGATGTGGAGAAAATTTCTTGTTCATTAGGATTAGCGCTATTTGTAAAGGTTATTATCGTTCCGTCAGCAAAATTTTGGGTAGACACCGACCAACTGGAAGGAGCTAAAACACTTGCATCATATGCCTTATAGGGGCTTAAACTTACATTTTGTGTTTGAGCAGTGTTGTTACTGTTGCTCGATCGACCGGAACCACTAGCTATATTGCCCTGAGAAGTTTCCTGGTTATTGCTCGATGGCTGCGTTGAAGCTACCGAGGTTGACGGGTAACTAATTACAGTTTTATTGCGTGAAGTTAAATACAGCGATCCGCCTACAATGCCTCCAGCTACAATTATCGATGCTCCGATCCATAACGGCCCGCTATTCATGATTTTACCTCTCTCATTTTAAGTATTCTTCTAGTTTAATTATCCACCTTAGCTTTTTGCTTTGAAGCTAAATTAACAATGCCTCCGATTATGTAAAAAATACCCGTAATCGTTGGTATCGTAGGCAAAAAACTTCCATAATTTCGAGATAAAAATAAAGCAAAATATCCGAGGAAAATAAATATTACGCCTGTCAGCTTAGGCTTTTCGTACGAAACGAAGCTAAGTATCAATCCTAAGATTACTAAAATAACCAAAATTAAAGTTGCCCATATAGGAGTATACGACATGAGAGGCCCGTTGTTAATAAATGAATAACCCCCAAAATTTAAAATCTCCGAAATAACTACTTCTAAAATAGAGATTGAGGAAAAAATGATTCCGAGATTTTTTATAAATTTAAATCCAACTTTAGGTGAAGTGGGTTTTAATCTTTCGACGCCATTGACAACGCCGTTATTAGCGTCGATATAAACAGAAAAAGGTATGACGAAATTCCCTTTAATAAACTCTACAATACATTGATATTGTAATATTCCCTCGTTGGATTTCAGAACTGTTGAAGGAATTCTGGCATTCCAATCATTTGAATTATTATTTTCTTTAGAGAAATATTCTTTTGCAGTCGTAAAACCTATAGAAGAAGCCTCTTCTAAAGTAATTCTATCCAATGCAACCACCTCGCTATAATAATATATCGCTTTCTTATATATATGCATTACACTAATGTAAACACCTAGTGTATTAAGCTGATGGGTGACATCTACCGTACTTTATTTTCCGTGGTTAATCTCCTTGGACGATTATTTTCCCATTTTAAACGACTCTGCTTGCTATACCTGTTTCTCTATAATCCTCACGATACAGCGTTAAACGACTCTCCATAAACGCCTGAGTCACCCCGAAGGTATCAGCTAACGATGTCGTCAGAGAACCTAAACACTCGTGCCCTTGTGCCACTCCTGCAATCATCCATGAAGGAGCTAGTGCGTAGCCCGCAAACCGGTTAGCCTGCCATTCTTGTTTGCTACGAGCATTGCATGGCAACCACGTCTGAATCCCTGCATGCAGGAGCAGATGTCCAATCTCATGAGCGATAACCACGCGGCGCTCAGGGAGAGGCAAGCGCCCGTCCACAAACGCTAAGCATTCGCCGTTGTTAATCATTGAGACCGCAGATCCAGGCCGATAAATCACGCGCACCGGCATGACATGATCGAATACGCGAAGACTGATGTCACAAGGACGAGTGATGCCGTGTCGTTCATATAGTGTGCAGATACGTGATTCAAGAGAAGAGGATGGTTTCAGCATTAAAAATCCTCCAATTTTTTCTTGGATTCTTTTGTCTTGCTTCCGTCTTTCTCGCGTTCCCACATGTATCTTAAATCCTTCATGAGTTGCTCTTTGCGTTCGTCTGGAGCCGAATCAAAATCATAAAAGAAAGCTCCGCCAATCGAATTTTTGATCCACTCTAAGAACTCTTTTTCGAGTGATGATTCTTCGGAGTTTTCGTAATTTGAATCTTCACTGGATCTTATTAATTTACCTGAAATCAAATAATCAGTACTTACGAGATATAAAGAGGCTAGTTTTCTTAAAATTTCAGTTTCCGGTTTTCTATAATCTCTCTCGTATCCTGATAAAGTGCCAATAGAAATACCTAATAATTTACAAATCTCACTTTGCGTTTTTTTAATTCTTTCTCTTGATTTTTTGAGTCGCATCCCTAAAGTTTCCATGCCGCTTAACACCTCTATTAAAATATACCTTTTATACGCGAAACACGAAATAAAATTATGCAAAATGCTTACATGGGGTTGACATAAGCGAATCGCTAACACTATGCTAATACCAGTAAGCGAATCGCTCATAAGAGGGGAGGGATGATGGTGATCCCCGTACATGATAGGGTTGAACAAGTCAGGATGCGCAAAGGCGTTTCTAAAGCTCATATTGCACGTAAATGCGGTCATTCAATATCTTGGTACAGCGATTTATCTAAAGGAAGGAGAGGCATGTCGGTTAAAGCTCTGCAAGATATTGCAGTAGCATTAGAAGTAAATGCAAAAATTTTTTTTGATGACGACATAAGCGATACGCTTATAAAAAACTACAGAAAGGAAGAGTAAGAAAATTATATACAATTTTTAATCAGTTTTACCACTTAACTATTATGGACCAAAAACACGACTTGAATGAGTGATTTAAACAAAGTGTGGTGATGGAGAGCGGCGACCGAATTGGTATTTCAAAAAACTCCTACGTCATCATGTTGCTCTATGAGTGTATGAACTCAGAGCCGTCAACTGTCATCGAAACGAAACCCAAGCTCGCTTCTGGATAGGCGCAACATCTTACCTTACCCATAGAGAACTTTAATTACCATTTTCTTATGTAGAAAGGGAGAGCCAAGTTGAAACAGGCAGCGAAGAATAGTTACGCGACGATACACGTCCATCCAGCACCAGTATGCACGCCTGAAGAATATGAAAAAATGCGCGCAGACTTGGCTTATGTGGTTGGCAAGATCCTTCGGAGCGGCAATCTCAAGTCGAGGCGGGGGCTGTAGCCTCAGTGCATAGGACAAATTATTCATTGGGTGCGGGAAGCTTCAACTCACCCAACGGTCACTGCGTTGGGTGAGTTGATCGATAACAAGGGGCCATTGCATGGACAAAGACCTTCAAGGGTGGATCAAACGTATCGAGGAGTTGGCGACGGCAGCAGAAGAGTTGGAAATCACGCCAGATGAACTAAGGGCACTTGCAGATGCAATGAAATTACAGCTGCTTCTATCCGATTGCCAGACAGAGATATCACAGGAGGCGTAGCCCTCCTTGATTGGACGAGCCTGCAACCAGACAACGAGTGGATACCTAAAAAACATAAGGAGACGTGAAAATGAGATATGACAACCGAACAAATATTGCAGGCCGAAATCAGTTGGTGCAAGCAGGTGCTAGAGAGGGACGATCTGCCCCACCATTTACGCGCACGCATGATAGAGAAGTTGCAAAACGCACGAAACGATCTGATCTACTTGTCACTATGCGACGAGCAATTCGCGCAATTCGCGCAGTCGATTGGCAAACGGCTACAATCCTAGGCTTATTGTTTGGGGCACCTGTCGTGGGAGCGCTGATCATTCATTTTGTGCTAGGGGGTTAAAGGAGTGATTGTCGAGATGGATCAACATAGAAATCAACTTTCAATCACTTATCCTTTGGGTATCGAAGATGGCATGGTAAAGCGTTTTATGCGCTGTCTTACTGAAGTCATGTCAAATGGGTTTGCTCACTATTATTTGATTGAATCGATTCATTTTAAGACCAATGCCATGTATATTGTCACAGTGGATGATATAAAAGAGTACGTCTTTTGTAATAACAAATTCGACTATGTGATGTCTCACAGCAAAGGATCGTTTAAGCAAAATTTTTTACATGATGCATAAAACAATGTCGGGAGGGATGTAATATGCATAGAGGGTTGTTTATCGTTATTGAAGGACAAGATGGTCTAGGGAAAAGCACTCAGGCTTCTATGTTAAAAAACTATCTCGAATGCAATGGTCGAAAAGTCCTTCTTACACGGGAACCGGAAGGATGCGAATCAGAGAGGGTTGTATCTATTGGGGAGGATCGCCACGCGTGACCACGCGTGACCATTCGTCACATCGTCAATTACAGCGAGTACTGCACTCGAGAAGTACGATGTGAAGACTGCAAGCGTGATTGGATCCCTGAAATCTACTGCACCACTTGTGATCTGCCAAACAATGAGTGCCAGTGTGAAGAAAAAGCCGCCTTCCGAAAGGAGTCGGTAGGCGACATGGCAAAAACAGCGTACGACCAGTGTATCACGATGGAGAAGGAGGATCAAACACCACAAGGCTAAGCGTTGTACGGCGACAACGATGTACGACGCAAAATAAAATTGATGAAACTTGTCTTCTTTTTTGACCATATGAAAATGGGCACATTCCCTCATTGTATGGTATGCCCATAAATCGTAAACATGATACCGGAGGCGATACAGTGGCTGATTTTTGGGACAAACAGCATGCACTTGGCTATATCAAGCGCTCAGATAAGATGCAGATCGTCGTAAACGCTGTAGAAAAAGAAGGCAAAAAGTATGTGGATGTCAGGAACTACTATCGCAATAAAGATGGTGATTGGACTCCTGGTAAGGGCATTTCAGTACCTGGCGACCACATGGAGCAACTCATCAAGATCTTGAGTACCAAACAGTAGGGGGCGAGATTGTGTCCTGGATCGAGTCACATCAAGAGTTAGCTAACCATCCTAAAACAAAAAAAATGGCTCGAAAGTTAGGCGAAACCATACCCTCGACTATCGGTCGGTTACATTTTCTTTGGTGGTGGGCGATGGACTATGCACAAACTGGGGATTTATCAAAATTCGAACCAAGCGATATTGCGGATGCGGTGATGTGGGACGGAAACCCGAACGAAGTGCTTACAGCTCTCATAGAAAGTGGTTTTATCGATGCATGTGAAGACGGTACGTTAGCGATCCACGATTGGAACGATTACGCAGGGCGTCTGATCGATAAACGCAAGCAAAACACAGAGCGTAAACGCCTGTCGCGCGAACGTCACGCGGACGTCACGCGGACGTCCCACAAGACTGACGTGTCGGTCACAGGGCTACCGTACCTAACCGTACCTAACCGTACCAAAAAAGATGTTATTATCGACGCGCGCGCGACTCGAACTGAGGATGAACAGGTCCCAACCCCATCCCTTTCGACAAGTGAGACCGAAGATGTCAAGGTACCAGCCCTTGCATCCCTAGAGCAGCTGCCAGCCCTGCCGCGTGATGAAATCGATGCAATCGAATCCAGCGTCCTATCGCTGGTTCAACGCAGTATGCTATACCCCGACGAGATCCAGATGCTACGGGAATACCTTGACTCTAGCATCCCTCTAACGACAATCGTACAGGGGATTAAACTAGCTTTTTCTGAGTATAAACCGAAAACGAAAAGCGACAAGATCAATCGGATCACCTATTGTGCCAGTTGGATTGAGCAACTGCACGATCGAAACACGTGCCGGTCATCTGCGGAAGGAGTGAAAAAAGATGCCATTCACGCCAACGGGCGAAACCATACGAGAGGTGTTTCGCAGGATCGAGCTGCTCAAGAGCCAAAGCCCAAACGACCGAGAGTCGTCATACCAGACGATTGGCAGCCACCAGCAGCGCGAGTATGAGTGTGCTACGTGCCGCGACGAGAACGGATACTTAGTTTCTGACGACGCAGGAGAGCTGGTATGGCGCATCTGTGACTGTGTGGAGTCAAAAAGAATCAGACACTTGTTCGGATCGTCGAAGATCACCAAAGAATTCCAGAAGACAACGTTTGACGGGTTTAACCTTGGGGGACGTCCGAAATGCATACATAACGCCCATCGAGTGGCTACGTATTACGCCAACGAGTTTGAGCACTTTGGTCTTATCCGACATAACGGGATCGCCTTGTTGGGTCCACCAGGGAGTGGGAAGACTCACTTACTCACAGCGGTATGTAATGCCTTGCTGTCACGAAATGTTAGCGTTCACTACTTCCCGTGGGTGGGCGGCAGCAACGACTTACGCGATGCGATCCGCGATGGGTCAGAGACAATACACACTCTGATCAACCGCATGAAGGCCGTTGACGCGCTGTATATCGACGATCTGTTCAAAGGGCGCAAGGAGCCGACACCGTTTCAGCTTGAATTTCTCTTCGACGTGATCAACGATCGTTACTTGAATCATAAGGCCATCATGATTAGCAGCGAGCGCGATATCGAGCAACTTTGCGACATCGACGAGGGCATTGGCAGCCGCATCTACGAGATGTGTAAGGACTACACGGTGATCATGCGGCTAACCGCACAGGAGCAAGACTTGGTGTTGAATTACAGGCTTGTGCCATGAGCTGGCTATGAGTGGCTTATGACTCAGACTATGGCTCATAGAAAGCCATGCTATGGCAAATAAAACGTGAAAACATAGATACGTAGGGTTTTGATGGGTTATGACGAGCTATGACTCGTTTTGAAAGAATGTTAGGTAAAATCAAGACTCATCACAAAGGGGCGAATGATATGGTCAAAGGGGACAAAGTAAGCACGTTGGATCTGCTCCCGCGAACCGGCACCGTGATCAGCACGGGAAGTGACCTGATCTGCGTCCGGTGGGATGAAGGTGGCGTAACGAGCTACACGGGGAACGAGGCTGAGCAAGAGCTGGAGGTGACGGGCGAGTGAAGTATGTCGAACTGTTCGCGGGGATCGGCGGGTTCAGGCGCGGTTTGCAACTGTTCGGGCACACGTGTGTAGGCTGGGTAGAGTGGGACAAGTTTGCTAGGCGATCTTACTAGGCAATATGGCCCGAGGCGCGAGAGGAGTGGACAGCACATGACATCACAACCGTCACAGACGACGATCTTCGACGATTATCCAGGGATGCTGGAGGAGTTGACCTTATCGCAGGAGGATTTCCTTGCCAAGCTTTTTCAGTCGCTGGCAAGCGGGGAGGATTCGAGGATACACGAGGCACTCTCTTTTTTGAGGTCGCACGGTTCGCAATGGTTCTCCAGCCCCGGTATCTGCTCCTTGAGAACGTCGTCGGACTCCTTAATCACGATGGCGGAAGAAGCTTCCACACCATCCTCTGTGCGCTGGATGAGCTGGGGTACGATGCTGAATGGCAGGTGCTTAACTGCAAGGACGAACCATTCTACATCCCACAGACCCGAAAACGCGTGTTCATTATCGGACATCTTAGAGGATTCGGTGGACGAAAAGTATTTCCTCTCGGATGCTATGGAGGTGAAGATACGAGAAGGCTTACGGAACTCACGCAAGGCGTAGCAGATGCTCATCGCATCTACGACGGAGACGGTCTAGCGCGGACGCTGAAAAGCGAAGGTGGCGGATTGGGCGCAAAGACGGGGTTGTACGAAGTGAGCGATACATTGCGAGCGTCGGGGTGCGGGAATTATGACGGCAAGCACTCTTGGGGTGCGGTGCAAATGGGTGTAGTGCGCAAGGGTCGAGGCGAAGATACAGAGTACAGCACACGCGATGTAGCGCTCACGATTGATGCCAACTACTACAAGGGGCTAGATGCACATCAGGCAAGAACGGGGGTCGCAGTAATCAACTCAGATGCTAGAGATGGGAAAACAGAATCGGATATTGTCGGTACTTTGAGGGCGAACGCGCACGGCAATCTGCCGATGGTTCGTGCCGTCCTAACCCCAGATCGTGCAGAGAAACGGCAGAACGGCAGGCGTGTGAAAGACGAGGGCGAACCGATGTTTACGCTGACGGTGCAGGATCGGCATGGCGTAGCTATTACGGTGAAAAGGGAATTGCAACACAGTCGAGGGTTTGAAACGAAGGACGACGATAAATCACACTGCATTAAGGGCGGAGGCTCAAGTAAGAATTCCCTAGAAACACAAACGCGCATACGCCGTCTCACACCTCTTGAGTGCTGGAGACTCATGGGTCGGGAGGATTGGGAGCACGAAGCCGCGAAAGCGGCAGGGTTATCAGACTCGCAGCGGTACAAGCAAGCGGGCAACAGTTTAGTGCCGCAAATCGTAACCGAGATCGCTAGAGAATTGGAATGGGGAGGTTCAGACAGCGAATGATGCCAAGGAAAAACTAGTTATGCAGGAGGCAGACTAATGACAGCGTGGATGATCGTGGCGTTCGTGGTCGGCACGTGGTTCGGATTTTTTGCGGGAGCATGGTGGAGGGGGAGCCGATGATGACACGCACGGAAGAGATACAGGAACAGCGAGTAGAGATTGAACGGCGGAAGCAACTCTGGTATATGGCCGAGAACACGTTTGAAGAGTCGGCGTGGCTCGAATATCTGGCCGCCGAAAGACGGTTAAAAGCGCTGATCACAGAAAGCAGGGAAACAAGATGTACCGATTGATTGTAGGTATACCGCCTAGCGTCAATCACAGCCACATCAACATTCGCGAAGGCAATAGAAACAAGCGCATACGATCGCAAGCAACCAAAGAATACATGATCGATACAGGATGGCTGGCAAAACGTTGGATGGTACTTTCCAAGTGGCACATGCCCGATAAGGACAAGAAGATCATCATGCGCGTCTGGATCTATTGGCCAGACAACAGGCGTAGAGACGCGGACAATCTGATCAAGATCCTGCAAGATTCTTTGACACACATTCTATGGCATGATGATCGACAGGTATTGCCGCAAATTATTGGCTTCGCAGTGCCTAATCATATCCTCGCAAACATGTTTTTCTTAGTGGTAGGCATGGCACTTGCAGACGGTATTTTTTTGGTTCTTAAACTGATTGGTCTAGGGTGAAAGGGGATGGTACAGTGATTAAAATAACGAATGTTCAGTATCTACAAGAACGATCTGTAGGCATGTCAAAAGAAGACATTTGTGCAAAGTATGGGATCGCTAATACCAAGTCGCTTCGAGATTATTATCTACCCATGTGGGGGTTGCGTACAGCCGACGACGAAATTAAAGCATTACGAGAGTATCGAGGTATTAAGATGCCACCAGAGAAGAAAAGAACCATCTTCGATAAGCCAAAGGAAGCAAACATAGTAGCAGATCATAAAGAAGTGCCAGAAACCAAGGAGGAACCAGCCATGAACACAGAGACGATCATCAACCAACAAGAGGACACATCCTTTGCAGCAGAAGTCATCAAAGAGGACGTCAATCAGCATGAGCGTAATCTAGTAAGCTTTTGGAATGATATGATCTTTCTTGCCCTGGATGCTCTGGCTGATGGGGTATACAAGAAGTCGAGCGAACATGCACATCCAACATCAGACACGACTTTTTCTGATCGAGTAGCTCTCTTACATGGGGAGATATCCAACATGTATGACGCTTATAAAAATCAAGGCGGAACGGTCGCCGTTGAGGATGAAGCAGCGGAAGTTATCATACGACTCTTGGACACTTGTAGAATATTCAAACTCGATATTGCAGGCGCAGTCATGAGGCGGCATGCGCAATAACTGAGCATGAGAGCACGGGGGCGGTAACGTGACAAGAGACGAGGCTGTGCGTGTGATTTTGCAATCTTCAGAGTTAAGCCCAATTGAAAGGAACATTTTACAACTCATGGTCGTCAATGCAGATGATCAACATGTCTGTCGCATGACTCGAACGGAGATCGCGAAATGTCTAGGTGTTGCTACTCCCACCGTGCGTAGAGCCTATGATGCTCTGCGATCCCGTAAGTACATGATGGAAGCCAAAGGGCAGGCCAATCATAGCATCCCTTATCCATATGTAGAAGCAACTAGACGCAAACCCGACAAAGCCGATCGCAGACAGATCTTGATCTATGTAGCGCAGGCACAAGTTATCAAAGAGGATCTACAACGTCGAGAGCGAGAACTAACCGATCTTGCGGATCAAGCAAGACGTGATGGCGACCAGGCGGAACGTCATCGACTGCTCGATCAGATCGACTTACGTGTCGATACGCTCGAAGCTGTCGACGAATTTCTACAAAAATACGCAAGTGATCAACGATCGACGAGCCGTTCGCCATCGTAGTGGTCATGGCGAGTCACAGAAAACGCCCACATGACTGTTCGTGGTCATGTGGGCGTTTTCTGCACGTCATAGAAGAAGGAAGTACACTCATGGCATGAGGTGATACACATGAGTGAATGGATCTTGCGTGACAGTGAAGTGGAAGCGGGCATAACTCGTTACGGCTGGTATTGCGCAGAGTGCGATAAAATATACGACGGAGATGGCAAGGGTCACAATGAGATTCGCAGACACGTCGAAGCTATGCACGACACCAAAGTGTCTCAAGCAGTCACGGGCCTTGTGGATCGGGCAACGGGTGAGGTGGTTGTCACTGGATGGGGACCTCGTGTGTTAGATAAGGCGCGAAGGCTGGGTTTCATCACGGATAAGCCGAGCAGTGATATGAAGGAAGCATCAGAGCTAGGAGAAGAGGAAGACCACACGGATCATCCGCCAACACTGAGCGCCAAAGTAGCCGCCGAAGAGGCAAGAGAGAAGGAAAAGATCGTATCCAGCCGGGCGCTGACAAAGCGTGAGAAGGACATGCTCAAGATCGCTGATCAACAGGGGAGGACTGTCACAAGGGACATCATCATACCCCGCACGGTGGAGCTGTTGTTTTTGGAGGCCCAAGGATGGTGGCCAGAGCTGTACGGTCATTCCAAAGATCAGATGAGCCAATTCATCGAAGATTTTGTTGCAGGGTATGCGATTATGATCGGCCTGAATGCAGGCCAACGCATGGCAGAGGAATTGGCTCAGCGGTTTCTCGATCAACACAAGGCACAAGAAGGGGAGGTGATCGAAGATGGCAGTGCAGTCTAAACCCAATCCACTAACCTTCGCACTGATGCATGGCGGGTATGTATCACCCGAGCAAGCGGGTCTTGCGGATATCAACCAGACGATCAGTAAGGCAGTGAACGAAGTATCAGAGACCGCAAAAGCACAAGCAGGAGCCGAAGCGTTGCGTACACTGATACAACCGAAGCAAGCGGATCCGCTGGAGCAAGCGGCTAAAGGGTTGTCTGTGATGCAAACGATGATGGGCGTTCGATCAGCCACGGAAGAAGCAGATCGCAAGCGCGAGGAACAAGAACGTAGAGAGCGTCAAGAGGCTGAACGGCGTGAAGAAGATCGTCGTCGAGCGGAACAAGCGGATGCTATGAGCACCACAAAGATGATGATGGAGTTCATGAAGATGATTCACGACTCATCGAAGGATAGCCAAAAAGAAACGCGCGACTTCATGGCGCATACGATCGAGCAGATGAATAAGCAACACCAAGACTTACTCAAGAGTTTAGAGGAAAAGGCGAGACCTAAAGAAAGCGAAATTGACTCCATCCTCAAGCAAAAGGCACTCAAGGAGATCATGGAGCCGTATCAGGGTCCATCGATCGAAGAGCAATATAAGCAAGCGCATCAACTCGCTACCATGTTTGGGCTCAACAAGCCGCAAAATACGGATGATATCGCGTTAAAGCATGAAGAGATCAAAATGCAGCATGACTTTCGACGCGAAGAATTACGTCTTCAAAGAGAACTTGAGGAACGTAAATTGGCGGCTGATGAAAGGAAAACAGAAGCGCTCTTGCAAGCATTAGGTGGATTCGCATCACGGTTTCAAGGGCAACCCCATCCGCAGACGCAGCCTAAACAAGAGGAGAAACCGCTAGGGCGCATCGTGTGCCCGAATTGCGGGGCAGAATCAATCCATGATCTAACAAACCCTGAAGTAGAGTGTCCAACCTGTCACGAGGAGCTGGTAATTCGGTCATGACGACAAGCCCGATCATCACTCAATATGTGTATCAATGGCTAGACACCATGCAACCGCAGGAACTGCAAGCGAAAATTCAAAGCGATTATCGGATAACGGATGATATTGATGCGTCCGCCCGAGCACAGATTCTCGTGGCGAAAAAGTTTATTAAGTTTGATATCGAGCCCGACGGGCTACTCGATCAAGTTCTCTCTCAGCGCCCGAGTCATGGGAAAGTACTCTTCATGAATCGAAAGTGGTATAACGATCAAATTCAAGGTCTGAGCGATTATATCAGCGCACTGTGATCAATCCGTTTCTTTCAGCGCACGATGATCTTGTCTGGTAGGATAAGGGCATCGTGTGTTTAAGGGGGAACAATCCGTGAACGTTCCAGAAGCGTTTGGTATCGGAATCGCCACACTAGGTGTTGCCTATCTCGTCTATCGAAGTCAACCCGGCAATCTGTTCGTCGCGTCAGCAACGACGAAGGCGACAAAAACAACTCCTGCTACGTCGAGCGTGACGGTGACAACATCTGAGGCAGAAGTCTTTCAACAAAGCCAGGCCATTGCACTAGCTAAGCGGTACGCCACGCAGTACAACGAACCTTATGCCGTCTACTACAACGGATCTGAATACTTCGTCGTTGCGCAAGGGGGTACAACGGGTAGTAACTACGGATCGGTGATTTACACGTCCTAGTCACGTCAACCGCCATTATCTGCGCGAAATCTTGTCCTGCCCTACACTAAGGGCAGGACATTTTGTTCGGAGAGTGATCATATGGCGAAGCATGACTCGTATAAAAAATGGGAGTGGGCGCTCCTTGGCGGCCTTGTCGGGGCGGCCATTGTGGTAGCGGCAGAAGTGACGATGGTCTCTAACACAGTGGCGAAAGTAGAAAAGCACATGGTCATCAAACGATCGAGCGCAGACGGATATACCTTGATTATTGCTTACTTGCCTGCGCGTCGATTCCGGAGTCAACAAATGGTGATTATCGAAGTCACCAACAACGGGCAATACGTGTCCAACACCTCGGTAGATGTCACGATCTCGCAAGGCGGCGCACAACAGAACATGACGTATCAAACTGATTCTGCAGGAGCTATTTTGTTGGACGTAACGACAGAACAAACACAGACGATGACCGTTACGGCATCGTTTACAGCACCCAACGGAGAAGCCCTCTACGATCGAGCCTCACTCGCATTTCCTGCCGCCAAGGGAGCCGGGTGAAACGGTCAAACAACAGGCCGTGGCCTGATCGGAATAGGTGCGTTGCCGAGATAGGAGGTGAAAGTAGTGGCCTATGTCCAAACGGTACTCATACAAGGCACGGGAGCATCTGCTTTAGCATCGGAACGTCAAGCGATGTACAATGCAGAAGCTGAGCAACCAGAAGGCACGGAGATGGAACTCATTGTGACCTTGGCCACCCCAAGCTATCTCAACGCAGCCAATCCTCAGCAAGACTTTGCGGACGCGGTGAATCTTGGGATGCAAGCGAAAAGCGCGACACCATGGTCGGGGTCTGATACGTTTGCTACCGTGAGCGGGGATCAGATCACCATCCGGTGGCGAAAAGAAGGACCGTTTGTATGGATTTTGGTGGGTATCATCTTAGGCGTCGCGCTCTACGTGTGGATTACCGATTTTGTGCTCAAGAAGCAAACACTCACATCTGCCGTCGGGTTAGGCACAGGGACGACGGCTGGCACACTGCTGTTGTGGGGCATCGGGGGAGTGCTAGTGATCGGTATCCTCGTCTCTGCGAGTCACCATCTAGGTGGTGGAGCCGATGCAGGGTAGAACCGTGATTGCCGAGAAACGTTTTGGTGAAGAACGATTAGATGTCAGAGAGTTTATCAGGCCGGATAGCTATATGGCGCAAGAGATGTCTAAACTGATCCAGTCTCAATCAACAGGCCCTATTGATTATGTGCGCAAGTGTTGGATCTTCACCGTAGAAGGAATCAAGTATCCAAAAGGATCACACGCGACGAATGATTGGCATATGATGCGAGCCTATCACGGACCAAAAATCAGGTATTCAGTCAATGACTTCTGGAACTTCCCGAGCGAAACGTTACGCGATCGCGTGGGGGATTGCGATGACAAGGCCATCTTGCTGTGCAGCCTCCTGCGGGCAACGGCACACGGCAGACAAGCCTACGTCACAGTCGGCACACATCGCGGGCACGGTCATATGTGGGTAACGCTGCTCGGCAAGGACGCCTTCGTCCTCGAAACCACGCGTCCATCACCTGTGCAAGTGGAAGCTCCATTGTATGTGCCGTGGTTTCGATTTAACGATGAGCATACCATCATTGTGCACGAAGATCTGATTCTCTTACCCGATGTGCACAAGGATGTGATGCACGCATGACAGAAGAAGAGATTCAACAAGCTGCGGATGATGCAGTGAGCCAGCTGTCTTCGCGTTCGTCTCCTGAAGACCGGCAGAGGTTGCGTGATCGTATTGCCGCACAACTACGAGCAGAAAATGCGCAAGTGCCTGATGATGAAGTCGTGGATCCTAGCGAGATTGAAGAAGATGCACAAGTGGACCTTGAGCAAGATGAACAAGATGGTGCAGAAGATGCGGAAGATGAAACCAACGAAGATGAAGATCCTAATGAAGATAACGAAGAAGATGAACTCGTATCCGACGATGATGGAGATTATACTTTTGATTTCGATGACAACGAAGAAGACAGCGAACCCGCACCCGCCAAAAAGGCTACGAAGCAAGATGTTCGATCCTCTGCGGCCGCAGAAAAGGCAGTCCTGACGTTATCTCTTCAACACGCTAAGTCAAAGGACAATGCGGCCCAACGCAAGTACAAAGAACGGCTCGCAAAACTGTCAGCAAGCGAGATGCGTAAAGCGCAGAAGTCGAAAGAGAGTGCTAAGGCGCGCGAGAACGCTTCAAAAGGCGTTAAGAAGGCGATTGGCTCCTACGCGAAAGCCGTAAAGAACCGGCCTACAGTGACTCATCAAGTTCCAATTTCTTCCAATACGCCATCGCCTGACAAGAAAGTGGATATCCAAGATCGCTTAGCCGATCACGAGAGGAGAAGAGTCATGGCTACTACAACTGCAAAAACGCAAGCCACTTACGCTGTAGCTCCTATGATCCCAAAGACACATTATCGCAAGCAAGCTGTCATTCGTGAACCTGGCGAGACAGACGATGAGATCATCACCAAACATTCGAACGGATCCGCTACTACGGTACAACGTGTCATTGCGGCCGGTGGTGTTGAAGCTGGCGTCTTAGCCTTAGGAAGTATGGCATCGGCCGTCTTTATCGCTAATCAAACGGATGACATCGGTTGGGGTATAGGACTTGGGTTAGTTTCCTTTTTTGTGGCCGGTGGAGCGCGTAATAACGCGATGATTCGAGATGTAGCCTTAGGGAGCTTGTCTGGCAGTGCAGGTGTTTTGACGCTTCGAGCCATCAATAGATTAGCACTAAAATCAGGGCAGCAATAAAGGGCGCAATTTTTAATATAACCTTAATAATATCCACAAAAAGCCTGCAGTAACGTCAAAACGGCGTTTTCTGAAGGCTTTTTTGCGTCGTGGTACGCTTTGTTCATCAAATGAATTTTCACACGGAGGTATGACTGTGAAACGACTCGTATGGGCTGAGTATGCAGGTGGAGTTGGCATGGGCGCGTTGCAAGCTGTTGTTGAAGGCGGCAAGTTCCTATCCAATGTCAAAGACATCGATGTGTGGACGCCGCTTGCCATTGCTGCAACGGATATTTTGGTCAGCGATCATCTTCATCCAGCATTCGAAAGCGTATTAAATGGAGCAGGGTCAGGTGCCGTCACGGTATTGACGCAAGTGTTGCTTCAAAAAGAGTATCTACCGCCTGTTTCCGCCACTTCAACTTCTGCTACAACGACTGGCGCAAAAGTGTACGATCTTTCACCAATTATGGTTGAGCGTAAATCGAGTCAACCAGTACAAACGACCTCCTCTGCACAAACTCAACCTTTCGCGCAAATTGATTTATACGATGGAGACTTCACGACCGCTGTTAGATAAGCAAGGGCCATAGAGGCCATAAGGAGGACGTCAGCATGGCAAAGAATTGGACGGAGTATCAAAGCAGGGCGGTTTTACTTGATGTTACAATCCCCTCGCTGGCCGAGGGAGCAACCATCCAAAGCCCGACGACTGGATCGCGCACTGTTAGCAGTTCCGTTGCGCAAGTTTCCAATAACAGCATCCTTTCCACTGCAGTTGACCGTGGGTATGTAGCTGATGCGACGATCGTAGAGATCATTCCTCCGCTCGACAGCGCAGGCAACCCGGTGGATTGTGCGATCACTTTCACCAACGGTAAAACGAACCTTGAAGACACGATCATGATCGATGGCTCAGCTGGCGGCAATATGTTTCCGCGTGCTCTTGTGACTGTTGGGAGTAAGCAAGTCCGCTTGGGCTACTCCATCCGTGAAGTCGTCGCTAAGGGATCTCGTAATATGCCCATGCTCATAACGGGAATCAAGATCACGGACAGCCTAACCATTCGGGTCTCTTCCGTTGCTGGTTGGGGCGTTAACGGGACAGCCGTGACTCCTTTGCGCGTCATCGTCAAGGGCGACGTATATGGTACCGATGAAATCAATAGTCTAACATCCTTTTACAATCCAACAGTTAGTTTAAACTATCCTCCAGCTGGTGCAGTCTCTTTTATCCATGAGGGGATCTTAACAGCTTCGACCTTCGGCACTCTTCCAGGTGGCGACAAACAAAAAAGTATTCGTATCAATCGTAGATTTACCTACGCCTACAACAACCAAGCGACGGTTGGAAACAGCATGTATGTGTTTTCTCAACAACAAAGTCTGCAAGGCAACGAGCAAAATGTTGTTGACCAACAGCATGATCTTGGCGACGACTTTACAGGCACACAAAATTTGTTCCTCTGGCAAGAACTTGGGATTCGGTTAGCGAGCGGGATCTCGGCGACGGCTGGGCTTCGAGCAGATGGCGTCATCGTTCCTCAAGACACGCAGTTCGGGACACCGCTTAGCTACCACGTCAATGACTTCCAATACGGCGACGCTCAGCCGCAGCGCAGCAATTCCGGTGAATACTTTGCGATGCCGAGTTCCAGCCTTCTTGCAAAAATGCTCGTAGAAGACAATGGTGTGGCTCCGTTTATCGTCACCACAGCCTCCGTTGACGCGAACCAGATTTCGATGGCTAAAGGCGGCGTGTTGATTCAACGGTCGTAAATAGCAAGTAGAGCATGCAAGTTGATGTTTGCATGCTCTGAATAGAAAGAAGGAGGCTATCACTCATGAATTTGACGACACAAACGGTAGCGCTTGTTACAGCCGCCGCTTTAACCGCAACGTTACCCGAGAATGCCGCACGCGTGATTTCGGTCGTGGGATTGGCGGGAGCGGCAACTGCCATTGACGCCACGAACTATCCGGTCGTATCGGGTGCACCAACTGCAGGACAGGTCCAGTTTATCGGCACCACAAGCAACGCAAGCGATACCTTAACGTTCGAAGCCGACCTTACAGCAAACGGACTACTGCTCGTCACCTATGTGCCCGAAGGTGCATTACCCTCAGCTGTATAAGTAAGTGGGCTAGCGATCTAGCCCTTTTCTTTATCTACTCTACCATCCCAAAGGAGGTTATCCGCTGTGGGAGCCACGTTTGATAATGCCCAACTCCAACGCGCGACACCAAATTTTTATGAAAAGTTACCCTATACAGCCCTCTATACCACCCTACAACAAGCCAATACGACGGTAGCACAGATAAGCGATGTATTGAAAGCAAGCAACAACCAAGGGATGGCCATCGTATCGGATCTAGCTGCCACGCAAGAAGAAAGTGTGGACATTCTGCTGTATCAAGAAAGCAACTCGCGTCAAATCTCATCGGAAGCTATGCCGCCGAGTCTTGCACCTATCATGAACAAGAGCGTTGATTCAGGGATGCGCGCAACGAAGAAGATCGGCGTCACGGTAGCCAATAATACGGGTGCTACTCCATCCAATTATCAAGTGAACTTTATGGGGTCCGTCAAACGCTTGACGGTAGCGGATAAAGTGCTACGAGGTTTACCGTTGTCGTCTTACGAGCAAGGATTAGCGAAGAAGTTCCAGATTGGCAATCAAGGAACGCAACCACCTTCGTTGACGCGATCGATGCAACGTGCCTTTTATGGCCAGATTCTCGATGAGTACGGCTATGGATGGCGAGAATCAGCCAATGCAAGTGTATTGCCGATTACAAACGAAGTACCGGATGCAGGTGAGATCCTTGTGATCACATCGCTTGCGGCAAGCGCGCCAGTGGGTAATCGAGTCACGCTAACGCTCGATCGCGACAATGATAACGGCTATGTATCGGTCTTAGCTGATAACATGAGCCTATCACAGCCGTTCGATGTATGGATCCCCGTGCAAAGGCACTATACGCTGTCTGTGAGCGCTATAACAACAACGGCTAGTGTCCCAATCCGCTTGACCGTTATGCGTATCAAACTGTCTACGATCTTGCAAGCCGTGTTTGGGCTGCTTGATGTGTCGGAGCTAAAAGGCGAAGAACTGACGTTGTATGAGAAAATCATTTCCGGGAAGGTGATCTAAGATGGCTACCACGCCAAAAGAGAATCTGATCGAGGAGATCTTCGCTCCGGATCTCACGCGCAACGTGAGTGTCATTAAAGATCAATTGGTACAGAACAATCTGTTGCTTGGTGCGTTAGCGAAACAGCTAGGCTTACCGGAGATTGTTTCAGCGCAGAGTACAACTGTGAGTAGCAAGGCTTCTGCCTTTTCTGCTCGCAGTCACATTTCTCTGCCGATGGAATACACCAATTTATTGGAGATTTTGCTAGCAGCGAGAAAGGCAGGAGATGTGTTCCCGTACTTCGTGCGTAGTGTCACGACGGTGCAAGCCGGTACCACAACACAGATCGAGACGACGGTGCCACCTGGCGACATTGCCAGCGTGGTCTATCTGCTCAAGCTTCGCGTTGATACCGATTCGAGTGAATTTTTAGTGACGTTGCAGGTGGACAATCTGCCACCTTTATTCGTCGAGGCGCCAATGACGGTTAGTGTGGATATTCAAGGTGCGTTTTTACCGCCGACACACACAAAAGGAACCTACATACTGACGAATAACGACAGCGTGGACATCACTTTTACGGAAGATGTACAGCTCGCCGTGATGACGAGTGACTTCGTGAAAGCCGTGTGGACACCATTGCTAAATGGTCAATACAACCTGATCACCGATCTAGCGGAAATCATGCAGTCGGGAGGTCTCGCATCATGAAGCAATTCATCTGCAAGCGGCATGGTATGAGATTAGAGGAGCGTTCGGATACAAACGGGCACATCACGCGCAAGATTACGCGCACGTTAACGATGGGCATGCACGCACGTCCACAGCCTAATTGCGTGCTCATGCGCATAGTACCACCTAGAGCGATTGCGCGTGGCGAACGATACGCTAATAGCGCGACAGGACGAGACGCCTATAGCGCCTGCGACATCGAAGAGGTGAACGTATGAGCGGATTTGGCATAGGCAACCTTACGCAAGCACTCGCTCAGCACACTCGACAAATCGCACAAGATAACTGGCAAGTAGGGTCTGGCGCTACGACGACGGTACTTCCTGTCGTTTTGCGCAATCCTAGCGGAACGGCCGTCAATGTAGCAGGTCGAGCGGGGCAGGATCTTGTAGGCGCTACGGCGGAGTTTGTCAGTGGCGCAAACATAGGATCTAGTCGTGCTATCACGGCAGCCGCGAATGATGGCACTTTAACGCTTGATACAGAGCTCAACACGGCACCTGCTAGTGGTGATCTGTTCGTCGTGATCAAGGGTAATGTCACGGCGACAGCAAGCGAAAATATTAGCCAAGTTGGTGGCACTACCCAAACGGGCGCGGATTGGACGATGCTTTTTCAAGGCGTATCAAATGCTGTCGGCACCCCAGGCAGTGCCGCTCCGGCGAACGCTACCCAGATGGGGGGGACAGACGGTACGGACCTGCGGGTATTGGTTACTGATAGCACAGGCGTAGCCAAGACAATGGGCGCATACTCCGAAGCGAAAGCCGGGGCTGCTTCACCTGTAAACTCGGTTCAAGTTAGTAATTTTCCAACTTCTTTTTCAGGTATCCTAGCATCCGGTACGGCGATTGCTGCGGACGGGGAACTGGCAACTAGTTTCACTGTTCCCGCAAACGGAACCGTCGTTCTTTCTGTTACTCTCGCATCAGGAGCGGTATCAAGTGTTCTTCAAGTCTCGCGCAACGCTTCAGCATCCACGCCGTTTTGGGCGAATCTCAATAACGGTACGACGCTCACTGCAGGAAACGAATTTGACGCGAACATCCCTGTAGCGTCAGGGGATGTCGTCAATCTCCGTCTAGTTACCGCAACCACCCTTGGTTGGGCTGAATTCTTTTTCGTATTTCAGCAGTAAAGGAGTGAAGTGACATGCGATTTCCGCCGTCACAGATGACATCCGGATACTTGGTCAGGCCACGCTGACAAACAGCGTGGCAACGGATGCAACGGGGTGTGCGCTGTATATGTCCACTGCGGTCATCCCTTCAAGTGGAACGGCCCCACCTTCTGGGGATACTCTTTTACTCTCATTGCCTGTACATATTTTTAATACCGCAGGTAATTACGATATGTAACCCATTATCGCAATTGCGGATAATTTGATTGCCGGGGTAACGTATTATCTTTACTTAGGGATATGGGCGGTGCAGACGGTAGCGGGTAGCACCGCTAGTCTGATCGCGAGCGGTAATAGCACGATATTGACAGCCGAGGCGATGTAAACACGGCATCGAGGAGGGATAGGACATGAGGTTTCCGCCTGGGCAGGGACTTATAACAGCTGGTGGTGCGACGGTATGGGGCGCAGAACAGACTTTCGACGGTGGGGCGCTCATCCCATCCGGTGCAACACTCAGCGCATCGGGTACAGGGGTGGTCGAGGCTACACAACTCAGTGGACAGCCTGCCACCAACTACCTTCGCACAGACGCCAATGCCCCTGATCCGCAGACCGTAACAAATCCCGTAAAAATACCTGTACAGCGAAACGGGAATTCGAGGCCAAACCTACTCTTCAACTCTACCTTCGCTTTAGGCTTAATTGGTTGGCAGCAGGCAAGCGGGTTAGCAGCCTGTCAATTTAATGGGGTGGCAAATTCCAACTACACCGTATATGCAGGGACAACGGCTGTATTTCTTGATAGCACAGGCATTCCGGGCACTGCGGGGGAAGAGTATACCATTAGCGGGTGGGTCTTTAATGGCGCCTCCGGAGGAGCGAACGGATTAGTCCTAGTCGCTTACAACGGCACTACAGCTATTAGCAACTTCGCTCTTGTAACCATTCCAGCGGACACCGGGTGGACATACGTCAGCGCGACAGGAACGGCGCCCGCAAATACCACGGTGATCTACGCGCAGTTGTATATTCCGAATCCGGCAACGGCCAATTCAAATATCGCGTTTACGCGGATCAAGGTTGAAAACGGTAATTTTGCAACCCCGTATAGCATGGAAGCGGATATGAATATCACTCAATACCCAAATGAGGTGCCGTTTCTGCGCATGGATAGCGGCGCGCCGAACCCGCAGACGGTGGCGAATTCTCTTGTGTATGACTCCCCAGGGCGGTTTAATGAATCCCTTTTTATAGGGAGCACCGGCGGCATATCAAACGCAGCTTCCGGAGGCGGCTATATTGGGTGGAATTACGTGGTTGGCACATGCGAAACGGACTTTATGAATAATAAAGGAGGGGGGCCTGGGGGGTTCCACTGGTACAACAACAACGGGGCATCTGATGCCTGGAACCTTATTTTACAATGTGACGATAACGGTAACTTCACCACAGCAGGCTCTGTCACCTCCTCAGCAGGTCAACTCGGCTCTGCAAGCGGTACATGGACACCAGCGAGCGGCACGTTTAATGTCGCGATAGGTACAGCGATTAATGTCGCAACAGTGCCGAGCGGCGCGAAGGCGTACACCGTAGGGACGACAGCTGGAACTCACAGTGGCCTAGTTGCATTCGGCGCGAGTGGGTCAAACGGCAGTTGGTGGGGGGGGGGTAGCAGTAGCCCAGGGTATTCTGAGGGCGTATCAGGGGGTGTCATCGGTGAAACGTTCGGGGGTACTATCCTATACGACGGCTCGTACTACACGACGGGATACTTTCAGATTAACGCGGGGTATTTGCAATTCGTGACAATGACTGCCGCAACCGCAAATGCCGACGGTGCGACAACTTTTTCATGGGCGGTGAGTTAATGTATACATGGCTAATCTACAATACCGCCACAGGCGCAATCGGCATAGGCGATAGCACACACTCGCCTATGTGGCAGACGGTCGTCGTCACCGTCAATGACGCATCCGGCACACAGACAAGCAATAAGACCACAACGAGCCACACGCAAAATGTAGAAATAGGAACTACAACAACGACTTCTACAGATAAGGAGACGGGCGACGTGACCACCACGACAACAACGATTGCGTTCGATCCGTCACTCGTCTCTAGTGGATTTGCGCTAATCGGGGTGTTTGACGACGCGCATCCGATGGATAGTGCGACGCAGGCGGCATTCAGCGCCCCCCAAGCCTTCCTCTATCAATCCGGGGCATTTACCGATAACGCAAATTGGCCAACCGTACAACTATCACAGGCGCAAAAGAAACAAATATCTGATATAGAAATAGGGTATCAAACCACACTGAATGGGGGATTTATATCCTCCGCAAACGGCACAGCAACGCTGTATGGCTATGCACAGTCGGATGTACAGCACATGAATATGATTGCGTCGGCTTCTGCTTTAAACGTGGAGACGTGGCCTATCAACTATGCTGACATCCACGGCAATATCGTAAGTCTCACACAAGCACAGTTTGCTAGTTTGGTGACCACAGCGAGTCAGTTTAACTGGGCGCAGATCAACCAGTTGCGGAGTCTAGCAGGACAGGTAGAAGCCGCGACAACAGTGGCGGATGCACAAGCGATAGTT